>NZ_JBICMK010000059.1:0-130365 GCF_043106315.1 Pseudomonas sp. FYR_5
CTACGGCGCATGTCTTGCGCCCGGTTGTTTTCTTGGCGCGCGCCCCCCGTAGGAGCGGGTTCACCCGCGAACACCGGCGCAGCCGGTGCCATGTTCCGCGTTGCCTGCTTCGCGGGTAAACCCGCTCCTACATCTACGGCGCATGTCTTGCGCCCGGTTGTTTTCTTGGCGCGCCCCCCGTAGGAGCGGGTTCACCCGCGAACACCGGCGCAGCCGGTGCCATGCCCCGCGCCGCTTGCTTCGCGGGTAAACCCGCTCCTACACAGGCCTGCAGCAACCCCTCGGCTTGCGCTAAGATGCCCGCTCATGTCTGTGGAAGTAGCCTGGATGAGCAAACCCGGTCAAATGGTGCTGGTTGCGCTGCGCAAGATGATCGCTTCGGGCGAGCTGGCGGCCGGCGAACGCTTGATGGAAGTCCCAACCGCTGAACTGTTCGGCGTTTCACGCATGCCGGTGCGCATGGCATTTCGCACCCTCGAACAGGAAGGCCTGCTGGTGCGCTTTGGCGGCCGGGGGTTTCAGGTGCGCTCGGTCAGCGCCGACGACATCGCGGGTGCGGTCGAGGTGCGTGGTGTGCTGGAGGGGTTGGCTGCGCGTCAGGCTGCAGAGCGTGGCTTGTCGGTGCAAGCACGCGCTGCGCTGCAACAGTGCCTGGTCGACGGCGATCAGCTGTTCGACAAGGGCTTTGTGAGCGAAGACGACTTGCAGGCTTATCACGACCTGAACATGCGTTTTCATCAGGTGATCATCGACGCCAGCCACAACCCGGCCATTGCCGTTGCCCTGGCGCGCAACGACCACCTGCCGTTCGCCTCGGTCACCGCACTGGCGGTGGATCGCCATGATCTGGCCCGTGAGTACCGGCGCTTCAACTTCGCCCACATGCAGCACCACGCTGTGTTCGATGCCCTGGTCAACCGCCAGGGTGCTCGCGCTGAAGCGATCATGCGCGAGCACGCCAATGCCACCTTGCGCTATGCCGAAACCTTTGGCGGGGCAGCGGCAGACGCGGGCATGAAAGTCATCCTGCCCTCGTCGTAAGCCGGGTCAGATATCCAGCACCAGCAGCGGCGTCTTCGAGCGCGAGCAGCAGGGCGTGAACTGATCGTTCAAGGCCTGCTCCTGTTCGGTGAGAAACAGATCGCGATGGTCCGGTGTACCCTGTAGCACGCGTGTCAGGCAGGTGCCGCAAATACCCTGCTCGCACGACATGGCGATCTCGATACCGTTCTCTTCCAGCACCTGCACCACGGTCCGCTCGGCTGGCACCTCGAACACCTGTCCCGTGCTGCCCACCTGCACCGAGAAACTGCCGTCGTTGCTGGCATCCACCGGCGCTGCAGCGAAGTACTCGCGGTGCAGGTTGGCCTCCTGCCAGCCCAGCCCCTTCGCGCTGTCCAGCACATGCTGCATGAAGCCGCCTGGTCCGCATACATACAGGTGCACATCATCTTGCGGATTGCCCAGCACCTGGGCGATGTCCAGCGCCGTTTCCGGCTGCTCGTCAAAATGCACGAACAGCCGATCAGCGAACGGCGCACTGCGAATCCGCTCGACAAACGCTGCACGCTCGCTGGAACGGGCACAGTAGTGCAGCTCGAAGGCCTGGCCGCTGTGGGACAGCTGCTCGGCCATGCACAGGATCGGGGTAATACCGATGCCGCCAGCAAACAGCAAACTGCGCTGTGCCCTCTCAGCCAGCGGGAACAGGTTGCGCGGCGCACTGATACGCAGCCGGGCACCGGCCTGCACCTGCTCGTGCAGGCTACGTGAGCCGCCCCGCGAAGCCGGGTCGTTGAGCACGCCAATCAGGTAGCGATGGCGTTCTTCGGGGTGGTTGCACAGCGAGTACTGGCGCACCAGCCCGTCGGGCAGGTGCACGTCGATATGGGCGCCGGCGCTGAACGCCGGCAGCAGGCTGCCATCTGCCGCTGCCAGTTCGAAGCTGCAGATACCCTGCGCTTCATCGTTACGGGAGACCACTACGGCATCGATCATGTCGGCTGTTCCTCAGGCAGGGGTGGCGCTGGTGGCGATCAGTTGCGGCTGCGGTGCACGCTCTTTGGCGATGATCCGCTCCAGCACCTTGCGTGACTGCACGCCGCCGGCATCGATGTTCAGCTTCAGCAAGTTGCGCTCGGGGTAGGCCAGCAGGTTTTGCTGCTGACGTTCGAGCATTTCCAGGTCTTCGCTGAAAATCTTGCCCTGGCCCTCCCGGATGTTGTCGGTCAGGGTCTGGTCGTGCGCAGCGAAGTTGCGCGCCATGCCCCAGAAGTACCAGATAGAGGTATCGCTTTCCGGGGTGATGAAGTCGACCACGATGCTCGACGCCTTGTGCTGTGCATCGGCGTGGTAGCCACCCTTGCCGGCATGCGCCACGCCCACTTCGATCAGTACATGGCTGGGTGGGGTGAAACGGCAGATCTGCCAGCGGTCCACCGGTACATCATCGGCCAGGCCGTTGCCACGCAAGGCCATGCGCCAGAAGGGCGGTGCCATGATGTTTTCCATGTGCCGGGCGGTGACCACTTCGTCGCCGGTGACGGTGGTGACCGGCGGTGCTTCGTCGATCTCCTTCTGGCCGATGCTGGACGCGTGCACATAGGTTTCATGGGTGAGGTCCATGAGGTTGTCGATCATCAGGCGGTAGTCGCAACCGATGTGGAACAGCCCGCCGCCGTAGGCCCACTCATCATTCACCGCCCATTCCAGATGCGGAATCAGCGCCGGGTCGGCCTGCGCCTGGTCACCGGGCCAGACCCAGATGAAGCCATAGCGCTCGACGGCCGCAAAGGTCTTGTTGCAGGGGAAGCCACGCACCCGTTGGCCCGGCATCGACACGGTCTTGCCGTCGCAACCCATCACCAGGCCGTGGTAGCCGCACACCAGGTTGCCGTCCTCGACATAGCCCAACGACAACGGTGCGCCGCGGTGCGGGCAGAAGTCCTCGACGGCGGCTACTTGGTTCTCTCGGGCGCGGTAGAACACGATTTTTTCCCCGCAGATCTGCCGGCCCAGGGGTTTGGTGGCGATCTCATCGGGGGTGCAGGCGACGTACCAGGTATTTTTGGGGTACATGGAAGGCTCTCCGGGGTTTTGTTTTTATTTAATGGATCCATTAAGGCAGCGCATGTAGTGAGTGGTCAATGAATTTTGCTTGTATTAAGTGAATTCTGTGCGATTATCGGTTTTTAGTGGATCCATTGATGGATGTCTCCAACGATTCGCGGGGGCGGCTACAGCAGCACGTCGTCTGACCAGAAGAGCGCTGGCGAGCGCCGGTGCAGAAGCAGGCCTGGCCGAACCTGCTATGCCTAAAGGGACACCCAACCCATCAAGGCCACTCGATGCTAGCCATCGAACAACTTTACAAATCATTCCCCACCCCCCAAGGCCCGCTCCCCATATTGCAGGGGGTCGATGTGCGCCTGGCGCGGGGCAGCAGCCTGGCGCTGATGGGCGAGTCGGGAAGCGGCAAGAGTACTTTGCTGCACCTGGTGGCTGGCCTGGACCGAGCTGACAGCGGCCGCATTCTGATCGACGATGTTCCGCTCGACGGCCGTTCGGAAGCTTCGCTGGCGCAGTGGCGGCGGGAGGGGATCGGCCTGGTGTTTCAGCAGTACAACCTGATCAGCAGCCTGGACGTGGGCCTGAACCTTACCTTCCAGGCCCGTCTCGCCGGGCGGCATGACCCGCATTGGGCGGCTTACCTGGCGCAGCGCCTAGGCCTGGCGGACCTGCTTGAGCGGTATCCGGAACAACTGTCTGGCGGCCAGCAGCAGCGCGTCGCGATCGGCCGTGCACTTGCCGGGCGCCCGGCCTGGCTGCTGGCTGACGAACCGACCGGCAGCCTCGATGAAGCCAGCAGTGACGAGGTGCTGAGTTTGTTGCTGCAGTTGGTCGCCGAAGCCGGCAGCGGGGTACTGATGGTGACCCACAGCCCGCGGCTGGCGGCGCGTTTGCAGCACCGTTGCTACCTGCAGGCCGGCCGTGTGCGGCCCGAGCAGGGCTGATGAAGCTTTTGTCGCTGGCCCTGTTGGCGCTGCTCAGCCACTGGCGGCGCCATCGTGTGCAGTGCTTCAGCATCTTCACTGGCCTGTGGCTGGCCACGGCGTTGTGGACCGGCGTGCAGGCGTTGAACAGCCAGGCACGCAGCGACTATGCCCGGGCCAGCGCGGTATTGACCGGGCCGTTGCAGGCGCAACTGATCGCGCGCAATGGCGAGCGCTTCGATCAGGCGTTGTACGTGCAACTGCGCAGGCTGGGCTGGGCTGTTTCGCCGGTGCTGGAAGGGCGCTTGCGCTTGCCGGGCGAGCCCGCACGCAGTGTGCGACTGATCGGCATCGAGCCGTTGAGCCTGCCGCCTGCCAGCAGCGTTGCCGGGGTGCAGGTGCAGGCATTCGACCTGCAAGCGTTCGTCGGCTCGCCCGGGCAAGCCTGGGTTGGGCCAGACACCTTGCGTCAACTGAACACAAGCCCCGGGTCGCCGACCCGCGACAGTGAAGGGCAGTTGCTGCCGCCTATGGTTTTGCAGCCTGCGTTGGCACCCGGGGTCATCGTGGTGGACATCGGCCACGCGCAGACGTTGCTGAACGCACCGGGGCAGTTGTCTCGTCTGCTGCTGGCCGATACGCCCGGGCCGTTGCCTGCAGATATCGCCCGCTACCTTGAACTGCAGCCGCGGCAGGACGATGGTGGCTTGCAGCGCCTGACCGACAGTTTCCACCTCAACCTGACCGCGCTCGGCCTGTTGGCGTTCGTCGTCGGCTTGTTCATTGCCCACGCCGCAATCGGTCTGGCGCTGGAGCAGCGCCGTGGGCTGATCCGCAACCTGCGCGCGTGCGGCGTCAGCCTGAAGACCCTGCTGGGTGCCCTGGTGCTGGAGCTGGGCCTGTTCGCGGCACTGGGTGGGCTGGCCGGGGTGGCCAGTGGTTACGCATTGGCCGCGTGGCTGCTGCCCGACGTGGCCGCCAGCCTGCGTGGCCTGTATGGCGCCCAGGTCGCCGGCACGTTGAGCCTGCCGGCGGGCTGGTGGCTGCTGGGTGTGCTGGTGAGTGTCCTCGGGGCATTGCTGGCCGGCCTGCAGAGTGTAATGCGCGCTGCCCGGTTGCCTTTGCTGGCGCTGGCGCAACCCCAGGCCTGGCGGCTGGCGCAGGGGCCATGGTTGAAACGTCAGGCTTTGATAGCGGGCTTGCTGCTGTTGCTGGCCTTGGCCTGTGGCGTGTTCGGGGCTGGCCTGCTTAGCGCGTTCGGCATGCTGGCAGGGTTGCTGCTGGCAGCGGCGCTGTTGTTGCCGGCCTTGCTTGATCGGGTACTGGCCTGGCTGGCGCGTTGTTGCCACCGGCCATTGGCGCAATGGTTCGTGGCTGACAGCCGCCAGCAGTTGCCAGCCCTGAGCCTGGCGTTGGTCGCCCTTTTGCTGGCGCTGGCTGCCAGTGTTGGCGTGGGCAGCATGACCGAGGGTTTTCGCAAGACCTTTGTCGGTTGGCTTGACCTGCGCCTCTCCGCCGACCTGTATGTCACCCCACGGGATACGGCCCAAGGCTTGCAGATAGTCGAGTGGCTCAAGCAGCAACCTGTGGCCAGCGTGGTCCTGCCCGGCTGGCGCGCAGACATGCAGCTGCAAGGTTGGCCGGTGCAAGTGCAGGGCATTGTCGATCACCCTGCCTATCTTACGCGCTGGCCATTGCTGGAACAGCATTCGCGTGCTTGGCAGCAACTGGCCAGCGGACAAGGCTTGATGCTCAGTGAGCAGTTGGCCAGGCGATTGAACCTGCAACTGGGAGACAGCCTGATGCTGCCCGCAGACACGCCAGCCATGCCCGTGGTGGGGATCTATGCCGATTACGGCAACCCCAAGGGGCATGTGCTGGTCAATGCCGACTGGTTGCGCGCCCACTGGCCACAGGCAACCCTGGCCGGCTTGAGTGTCGACCTGAGCGCTGAAGGGGGGGCATCGCTCAAGGACGCGCTGCAACGGCACTTTGCCCTGGATGACAGCCGGGTGGTCGAGCAGGCGCGCCTGAAACGCTGGTCGACCGACGTGTTCAACCGCACCTTTGCCGCCACCGCAGCCCTCAACAGCCTTACCCTTGGCGTGGCCGGTGTGGCGTTGTTCATCAACCTGCTGACCCTGAGCCAGGCCCGGCTGGGCCAGTTGGCGCCGCTGTGGGCGTTGGGGGTGCGGCGCATGCAACTGGTCTGGCTGAGCCTCGGGCAGACACTCATGCTAAGCAGCTTCACCGTGCTGCTGGCAATCCCGCTTGGGCTGTTGCTGGCCTGGTGCCTGGTCGCGGTGGTGAACGTGCAGGCCTTCGGCTGGCGCTTACCGCTGTATGTGTTCCCCATGCAACTGCTGCAGTTGACCGTGCTGGGCATGCTCACCAGCCTGTTGGCCTGCGCCTGGCCGCTGTGGCAACTGGCGCGCCGCCAGCCGCGCGAACTGTTGAGGCCGTTGGCCGATGAAGCTTAATGCGTGGCTGTTGCTGACCGGGTTGTTGTTGTGCGGCTGTGATCAGCCAGCACCGCAAAGCTATGCCGGGCTCGGGCAGCAGGCTGGCGAATTCAGCCAGGTGACCCGCGATCATCGTCTGGTATTCCCGCATGACCACGGCCCCCACGACGGCTTTCGTATCGAGTGGTGGTATGTCACCGCCAACCTCAAGGACGCCCAGGGCCGAGATTGGGGCGCCCAGTGGACACTGTTCCGCTCGGCCCTGCGCCCCGGCCCGGAGACCACCGGCTGGAACAGCCCGAACCTGTGGATGGGGCATGCAGCACTGACCGGGCCGGGTGGCCATCAGGCTGCTGAAACCCTGGCGCGGGGTGGTGTCGGCCAGGCCGGCGTGCAGGCCCAGCCGTTTCGCGCATGGATCAATGACTGGGTGTTACAGGGCCAGGGCGGTACTGAACACCTGCAGATGGTCGCAAGTGGCGACGGTTTTCGCTATGACTTGCAGTTGCACAGCGATCTTCCCTTGGTGCTGCATGGGGAGCAGGGCTACAGCGAAAAATCAGGCAAGGGCCAGGCTTCGTACTATTACAGCCAGCCGTTCTACCACGTCCAGGGGCAGGTCCAGCGTGGCAGCCTGTGCATCGCGGTTACCGGGCAGGCCTGGCTGGACCGGGAATGGAGCAGCCAGCCACTGGCGCCCGGACAGACCGGCTGGGACTGGTTTTCCCTGCACCTGGACAGTGGCGCCAAGCTGATGCTGTTCCAGGTGCGGGAGGCCCACGGGGAACCGTATCGCGCCGGGACCTGGGTTGGGCCACAGGGGGAGGTGGTGGTGCTGGACGCGGCACAGATCCGCCTGCAGGCGCTGGCCTGGTCTGCGCAGAAAAACGGCAAGCAGGTACCGACGCGCTGGCGGGTGCAAGTGCCGGAGCATGGGGTGGATGTGCAGGTCGATGCCGTTGAGCCGCAGGCGTGGATGCAGACACGGTTCCCGTATTGGGAAGGGCCGGTACGCTTGAACGGGAGTGCGGGCGGGCGCGGGTATCTGGAGATGACCGGTTACTAGGCGCTGTGTGTAAAGTCTTGAGACGAAGAGCTGGTTAGCCGGCGAGTTAGCATGCAAGCCTCAGCCAGCCATACCCATATCACACGATGCGCTGAGCCCACTTTCCGGCATAGGCACTGTCGACAAACAGGGTATTCACTGACGGGTACCTGCTCATCAATGAAGCTCAGGAAGAATTGGCTGTTTTAATTGGGGGGTATCATTTTCTGGACTTGCCTTTGGTGGGTTTAGATTAATTGATATTTGTACGGCGGTGGTCCGCGCGGTCTGTTGGTTAAATTCGTTGATATGGATCAATGCATTGCTGGTGCATTGAGTGCATCTGTTTGGCGCTACTCGATTGGGGGGGCAAGCAGAATCCTGGTCGAAGGTTTTCCTGTCGCTTGTAGGAAGTTTCCTAGTTTTGTGCGGGGGGTGGCGAAATGTGAAGAATTGGTGCATGTTTGATCTGGAAGCATTTCAAGTGTTGCCTTGGGGGAGCGGTAGTTGCTGGCAATGAATTGAATTCCATTGCAGTTGCCAATGGGCCTGAAATGGATCGTTGTCAGTGATGTCACTTTCGTCGAGGCCGTTTCCAGTGGCTTCAGGAGGAGTTATGGCTTCAGGCAGTTTTCAAAGTGAGGTGCCGAGGGCGCGCGTCAATATTAAACTTGATCTTCATACGGGTGGGGCCCAGCGTAAGGTTGAGCTGCCGCTTAAGCTCATGCTGATGGGGGATTACAGTAACGGAAAAGAGCAGCGTCCGCTGTCCGAACGGAGCAAGGTTAATGTCAATAAAAATAATTTTGACAGTGTGCTCTTGGAGTTTTCACCGAGCCTCAAACTGGTCGTTGAAGATACGCTGGCCAGCGAAGGTGGAGAAACGCCTGTTGAGCTGAGTTTTCAGCGGATGAAGGACTTCGAGCCCGAACAGGTCGCTCGACAGATACCCCAATTACGTGCGCTGCTGGCGATGCGCAACCTGCTGCGTGAGTTGAAAGCCAATCTCTTGGATAACGCCACGTTCCGTGCCGAGTTGGAACGCATACTGAAAGATGAAGCGCTGAGTAATGAACTGCGTAAGGAACTGGCTGCCCTTGCCCCTCAAGGCGGATGCTAGAAAACCATCATCTCTACAGACGGGAAGCTAACAAATGTCCGAAGAGCAATCCTCTGCGCAATCGCGTGGCGCCACTGTGCGGGTGGAAGACAGCCAGAATGTCTATCACACATTGTTTGAAAAAATAAATCTCGAACCCCTTGAGCAGATGGGCGGTATCGACGCCTACCAGAGTGTGGATGTTCTGTCTGAGGCAACACCCAATCAGCGTGTTACTGCGTCTGTAAGTGTTTTTCTTGAGCGGCTCAAGCAAGTCTCCCCGAAAGTGGAGCGTCTGGACAGGGCCCTGCTGGACGAACACATTGCCTCGATTGATGCCCAGATCAGCAGTCAGCTGGACGAAGTGATGCATCATCCTGACTTTCAGCGTGTAGAGTCGATCTGGCGTGGGGCGAAGTCGTTGATCGATCAGACGGACTTCCGCCAGAACGTCCGCATCGAGTTGTTGGATATCAGTAAAGAGCATCTGGCCCAGGACTTCGAAGATGCGCCCGAAATCGCTCAAAGCGGCATGTACCTGCATACGTATACTCAGGAATACGATACGCCGGGTGGTGAGCCTATTGCGGCGGCGGTCTCAAACTACGAGTTTGGCCGTGGGGCGCAAGACATTGCACTGTTGCGGAATATCTCGAAAGTTGCGGCCTCCGCTCATATGCCATTCTTGTGCTCGATGGGCCCTGCGTTCTTTGGCAAGCAAACAATGGAGGAGGTCGCCGCGATCAAGGATATCGGCAACTACATGGACCGTGCTGAGTACATCAAATGGCACGCTTTCGCTGAAAGCGATGATGCCCGCTATGTCGGCGCCACATTGCCCTGTACGTTGGGGCGACTGCCTTACGGGCCTGATACGAGTCCGGTTCGGCTGTTTAACTATGAAGAGCGAGTCAAGGGGCCAGATCACAGCAAGTACCTCTGGGTAAGCTCGACGTTCGCGTTTGCAGCCAATATGGTCAAAAGCTTTATAGCCAATGGTTGGTGCGTACAAATTCGAGGGCCGCAATCAGGGGGTGCTGTAACGAATCTGCCGATCCATCTCTATGACATGGGTACGGGCAGTCAGGTCAAGATTCCTTCGGAAGTGATGATTCCGGAAACCCGCGAGTTTGAGTTTGCCAATCTTGGGTTGATTCCGTTGTCGTACTACAAGAATCGCGATTATGCGTGCTTTTTCTCCGCGAACTCAGCGCATAAGCCGGCGATCTATGACACACCTGAGGCCACGGCCAACAGTCGTATCAACGCTCGGCTGCCTTATGTCTTCCTGCTTTCGCGCATCGCTCACTATCTGAAACTCATCCAGCGGGAGAACATCGGCACAACCAAGGATCGCCGCCTGTTGGAACTGGAATTGAATAGGTGGATCAGCGGCTTGGTTACCGAAATGACGGACCCCGGCGATGACTTGCAGGCGTCTCATCCGCTGAGGGAGGCAAAGGTGGTTGTCGAAGATATTGATGACAACCCAGGCTTCTTCAGAGTCAAGCTGTTTGCGGTGCCGCATTTCCAGGTTGAGGGTATGGACATCAACCTGTCGTTGGTTTCGCAGATGCCCAAAGCTAAATCCTGACGGCGAACCCGGGAGTTACTAATCGTGAAGATCGATCGGCCTATGTGGGCGTCCGGTGTGGTGTTGTCTGCGCAGCAGTTTCAGCAGCAGGCCCGCTTTGAATCGTGGACCAACCAGGCAGTTGCTTCCTTGGCATGGGTTCATCCGTGGGGTATTCGCGCAGTCGCATTTGATGCAGACGCACTGCAGCTAGGCAAACTCCTGGCCACTCGGCTGCAGGTGTGCATGCCCGATGGAACGCTGATTGACACGGATCGATTGGATCGGCTTCCCAGTGCCCTGGAACTGTCCCGGGCGCTGCCTGACGACAGTCAAGCGGCAACGGTGGTGCTCGCTTTGCCGCTGGAACAGGCCAATGGCAACAACTGTCTGTTCGAGGGTGCCCGAGTTGAGCGCCCGGTCAGATACCGCCAAGTGTGGCGGGATGTACAGGATCACTATACCGATGAGGTGCAGTCAATCAGCGTACTCGAACATGCACTGAGCTTGCGCCTGAATGAAGATGACAACGCAGACTACCTCACCTGCCCAGTGGCACGCCTTGTCCGGGATGGGCGGGGGCGTTGGGAAATTGATCAGGATTACATCCCCCCGTTGCTGAGGTTTGATGCGCACGCTGGATTGTTACTTCAGCTGGATAACTTGCTGACCCAGCTGTCCTCCAAACGTGAGCGGCTGATGGGGATGCGTCGCGAGAGCAACCAGCGCATGGCAGATTTTGCTGTCGCTGATGTGACATTGTTCTGGTTGCTCAACGCGTTGAATACCTATCAGCCGGTGCTGGCAGACCTTAAAGCACACCCTGCTCGGCATCCGGAGTTGGTGTACCAGCAGTTGGTGAAATGCGCGGGGGCGCTGTTGACGTTTTCGTTGGACCAGAGTGTCGAGGACATTCCTGCCTATCAGCATACGCACCTTGAGTCTGTTTTCCCGCCGTTGATGCGTACGCTCTCCACATTGCTGGAGGCGAGCCTGCCGTCACGTGTGCTGGCTTTGGTACTCGAAGCGCGCAGTGCCAACCGATGGCAGGTGGCCCTGAACGATCCTCGTTTGCTTGAGCCAGACGGGGCTGACTTTTACCTGTCGGTGCGCTGCCGGCTGCCAGCCGTGCAAGTGCAAAGCCAGTTCCCACGGCTGTGCAAGATCGGCTCGCCTGATGATGTGGACTATCTCGTCAATGCAGCACTCGATGGCGTTCCCTTGAAACCCCTCAGCCATGTGCCTGCGGCGATACCGCTGCGTTTGGAAAACCAGTACTTCGCACTGGATCTCGGGCATGAGAAAGGGCGTGCCATGTTGGAGGACGGCGTATGCGCGCTCTATGTGCCGAGCGTGTTCCAGGACGCCACACTTGAGCTGTTCGCGGTGCTGCGCTCATGAGTCTCGCTCAGCAGAAACCCGGCACAGCCAAGGTGGATATCGACGCCTTGTTACAGGATACCTACTTGCTGGTGGTCGAGTTGCGACATGGCACAGGTGTGCACAGTAGCCCGGAACTTTGGCCGCGTTGCGTGGCGGATGTCGAGCATGTTCGGGCCTCTCTTCAGGAGGAGGGCCTGGATCGCCATAGCATCGAGCTTATCAGCCATGCGCAATGTGCCTTGCTGGATGAGACAGTGCTCGCTTGCGCCGAAGGTAAGGCCCATGAGGACTGGGCAATGGAGACCTTGCAGGCCAAGTTTTTCAGCAGTCATCAGGCGGGGGAATCGCTTTATGAAGACATGCGCACCGTGCTTCGGGAGGCCTCTGCACACCCTTATGTCTTCACGGTCTTTCAGCGGGCGCTGATGCTCGGTTTTCGGGGGCGCTACCGCGATGTGAATCATCCAGAGCGGCAGCAATTGTTCGCTGCAATCGATGCGCATGTACCGCCCCTTGACACAAGTCAGTCCCTGGTCACCCAGATAGGGCCTACTTCACACCTCCCGATGTGGGGTTGGCTGCAGTCTCCTCTGGTCCACGTGGTGGCCGCATCTGGCCTGCTGATAGGCCTCTGGTGGGGGCTTGACCATACGCTGGGTGAGGCAGTGGCCTCGCTCCTGCCGGTGCAGGGGTGAGCGAGATGCAGCTGAGACAGGAGCAGGGGCTCTGGCTATGGGCCGGAACGTTGTCCTTGCTGCTCATTGCCACGCTTCCGCTTGCTGTTGAGTGGCAGCTCACGATCGCCGTGGTCGTCACGGGCGGAGTGTGGGCAGCATGGCGCCGAAGCAGGCGGATTGCCGGCGGCGAGGGACATGAACTGCAGTGGAGCAAGGGCACTAGCCTACCTGCAGGATCCTACCGCCATCCGGTTGTCTTGGTGGTAGGCGATTGTCTGGCTGAGCTGTTTGGTCCGTTACCCGCTGAGCAATGGGCATTGCGGGTAACGGGGGAGGGTTGCTATGTCCGGGTGCCCGACGCGCAGAAGCTGCCCACGACGATTGCCAGCCTGTTGCTGCAAAGGCCCGAATGGAATGAACAGCTGAGTGTCATGTGGGTCGTGGATCCCTCCGTCCATACAGATGTTGCAGTGTTGGCGAATGAACTGCGCAATGTGCACCGTCAGATTGTGAGGTTGCGCGAACGTGGTAGCCCACTGTCGCTGCTGGTGGTGGGGTTTTTCCAGAGCACTTCGCAGACCTCGGCCTGGTTTACCTGGGCAAGCGCCAAATCGAGCGTGCAAGTGCATGAATCAGGTATGTGCATGAGCCTGGCCGAATGGCAGGGTTGGAGCGCGGATCCTGATCTCCGGGCTGCTCGACTGCGAGACACGGTGCAATTGAGCGCTGCTGCTGGCTGGTTGAAAGCTCTCTGTATGTCGGAAATGCGCGTGCGGACTTCTCGCCAGGAGATCGCGGCCACCGCCTTTGCCCTTGCATGGACACCCAATTCCAGCGAGCGCCCTGACAACAACCTATGGCACCGCTGGCTGCAGGAGCGGACTGGGCTGAGCTTTGACCAAGGTACGTCTGATGATGCCTATGCTTCATTGCCGTTCCCTGACGCTCTGCTCCATTTGCTGCCTCGCAGTGCTCAACGTAATAGGCAACACAGAGCGGTGCTGGTGGGGGGCTGGCTGTTTGTGTTGGCAACCTCCATCGCGTTGGTAAGCTCTGCATGGCAGAACACATTGCTGGTACGCCAGGTCACCGAAGACTTACGGCGCTATGCCACTGCTTCGGTGAGTGCTGAGCCTGACAAGGGTCTCCAACGGGAGGGCGCGCTGGCAGTGCTTCGTCAGGATGCCGAGCGCTTGGACCACTATTACCGCCAGGGTGAGCCGTGGTCGCTGGGCCTCGGCTTGTACCAGGGCGAAAAACTGCGCCCGTCATTGCTGGCGGCCATCAACGGCCACCGTATCCCGACGATGCCTCAGTCTTCGCCTGCCAGCCCTCAAATGGTTCGCTTGGACAGCCTCTCGCTTTTCAGCAGTGGCAGTGCGCAGCTGAAGGCGGATTCAACCAAGGTCCTGGTCACTGCATTGGCGGGCATCAAGGCCCAGCCAGGTTGGCTGATTGTGATCACGGGGCACACGGACGCTACCGGCAGCGACGAACAAAACCTGCGTTTGTCGCGAGCACGTGCGGCCGCGGTACACGACTGGATTCAACACATGGGCGACATCCCCAGCAACTGCTTCGCGGTGCAAGGCCTGGGAGCCAGCCAGCCAGTTGCAAGCAACGACACGGAACAAGGACGGTCGGCCAATCGCCGAGTTGAGATTCGTCTGGTGCCGGAGGCGGGGGCTTGCCTGTCCTCGACTGCGGCCTCTGGGCTGCAACCCCTGTCGCATTCCGCGACCTCCAACATTTTAAAGAGGATTTTCTAAATGGCTATTCCTGTTTACCTGTGGCTGAAAGACGATGGCGGTGCCGATATCAAAGGTTCGGTCGATGTCAAAGACCGGGAGGGCAGTATTGAAGTGGTCGGCCAAGATCATGATCTTTATATTCCCACCGATAATAATACTGGAAAATTGACCGGTACGCGCATTCATACACCGTTTGTTTTCTCAAAAGAAATCGATGCTTCCTCCCCTTATCTCTATAAGGCCGTGACAACTGGCCAGACGCTCAAAGAAGCCGAGTTCAAATGGTACAAAATCAATGATGCTGGCCAGGAAGTTGAATACTTTAACACCAAGCTGGAGAACGTCAAGGTCGTGAAA
Source organism: Pseudomonas sp. FYR_5 (assembly GCF_043106315.1). NCBI lineage: Bacteria > Pseudomonadati > Pseudomonadota > Gammaproteobacteria > Pseudomonadales > Pseudomonadaceae > Pseudomonas > Pseudomonas sp. FYR_5. The sequence continues at coordinate 14,340 of NZ_JBICMK010000059.1, forward strand.
GTTGCACCCAAGATGCACGACGTAAAAGACCCGGCAAAAGAGAAGCATAACCATCTGGAGTTGGTCGAGCTTCGCTACGAGAAAATTATCTGGACCTACAAGGATGGAAATATCATCCACTCGGATTCCTGGAATGAACGTACTACCGCCTGATGGAACTTGGCCGTCGGTCTGTAATTGCTGATGGTCCCCAGTGTATTGGGTTGAGCGTCCGCGTGCGGGCGCTCAGCCAAGTACACCATGGTTTCAGATACGTCCACTGATGACGTTACGTTGACCATTGACGACAAGGATGCCCTGTATGGCACATGATCCTACCCGCTTGCTCCGCCGTCTCAACGCTTATTGCACCCAGGCACTGACGGCGGCAGCGTCGTTGTGTCAGGCACGTGGGCACAGTCATATCAGCATTGAACACTGGTTGTTGAAGTTGTTTGAGCAAGGAGAAGGTGATCTTGTGGTCATCGCCCGCCGTTATGGGGTGGATGTGGATGCCCTGTGGCAAGGACTGCTTGAGTACTTCAATACCTTGCCGCGCAGCGTGCTCAGCAAGCCCCAACTAAGTCTCGAAGTGCAGCAACTGATCAGCAGCGCCTGGCTACTGGCATCGATGGATCGCGACTGTGAGCAATTGCGCTCCGTGCATGTGTTGGCGGCCCTGATTGAGACACCGGACTTACTCAAGTGCTCAGCCGCTTGGCCTCTATTGGGTATAGGTTCAACACAACTGCAACAGGTGGTAGCCCTGCTTGAATCGGATTCGGAAGAAAGGCAGCTGGTGCAGACTGTGTCGTTCAACCCCGCGACGGGACGGAAGGCCAAGCTTACAAGCGCTGCGGATAGCGATGTGGCGCAGCCAGCGATCCTCGATCAGTTCAGCCATGATGTAACCGCCAAGGCCGCAGCGGGGCAGATCGATCCAGTCTTCGGACGTGACGATGAAATTCGTCAGGTGATTGACGTACTGAGCCGTCGCCGCAAGAACAACCCCATCCTGGTAGGAGATCCCGGTGTCGGGAAAACCGCCCTGGTCGAAGGACTTGCTTTGCGCATTGCCAGCGGCGAAGTCCCGGATAGCCTGAAACCGGTGAGTATCCGTACGCTGGACCTGGGGCTGCTTCAGGCTGGAGCCGGGGTCAAAGGTGAGTTCGAGCAGCGGCTCAAGAACGTGATCGATGCCGTCCAGCAATCGGAAACACCCATCCTGTTATTTATCGATGAAGCGCACACCCTGATCGGTGCTGGCAACCAGCCGGGGGGCGCTGATGCCGCAAACCTGCTGAAACCTGCCTTGGCGCGTGGCGAGTTGCGAACCATCGCTGCCACGACCTGGAGCGAATATAAGCAGTACTTCGAGCGCGATGCTGCGCTGGAGCGGCGCTTTCAGATGATCAAGGTGGATGAGCCGGATGATGCCAATGCTTGCTTGATGCTGCGCGGGCTCAAAGCGCGTTACGCCACCTATCACGGCGTGCACGTTCAAGACGCTGCAGTGCAGGCGGCGGTTAGTTTGTCCCGGCGTTTTCTGACGGGGCGCCGCCTGCCGGACAAAGCGGTTGACCTGATAGACACCGCGTGCGCACGCGTTCGCATGAGCCTCGATTGCGAGCCGCAGGCGCTGGTCCAGCTGAAGTCGCAAAAGACGGCCCTGACTGCAGAGCGAACTGCGTTGGAAGAGGATGCACAGCTTACTGGCAGGCTGATGGAGCCTCGTTTGGCGAAGATCAACGCCCAGCTGGTTCATCTCGAGAGCCAGCAGGCTGCGCTGGAGCTGCAGTATCAACAAGAGCTTGAGCTTACCCGTCAGTTGCTCAATGTTCGTCAGGCCGAGCAGGTCGATACAGCGGCCTGCGCGAAGCTGCAACAGGAACTGAGCTACGTACAGGGGAGTCGGCCGCTCCTATCGCTGGACGTGTGTGCCCGCAGTGTGGCTGAAGTGATCGCCGACTGGACGGGGGTGCCCCTTGGTAGCTTGCTCAAGGACGAACATGCCAGCTTGTTGAACCTGGAAGATCAGTTGGCCGAACGCATTGTTGGGCAGGACTCGGCCCTGCTTGCACTCGCTCAACGGCTACGTGCCGCGCGAACAGGGTTGACGAACGACAACGCGCCGATGGGCGTTTTCCTGCTGGTCGGCACCAGTGGCATCGGCAAGACGGAAACAGCACATGCCCTGGCCAGTAGCCTGTTCGGCGGTGAGAAGTCGCTCATCACGCTCAACATGTCCGAGTACCAAGAGGCGCACACCGTCAGCCAATTGAAAGGGTCTCCGCCTGGCTATGTTGGCTACGGCCAGGGCGGCGTACTTACCGAGGCCGTTCGCCAGCGCCCCTACAGCGTCGTTTTGCTGGACGAGGTCGAGAAAGCCCACCGAGATGTACTCAACCTGTTCTACCAGGTTTTCGATCGTGGCTTCATGCGCGATGGTGAAGGCCGAGAGATCGATTTCCGCAATACCGTCATCCTGATGACCTCCAACCTGGGCAGCGACCTGCTGCAAAGCTGCATCGAATTGCAGCCTGCCACGGAAGACGCCGCCCTCCAAGAGCTGTTGCGCCCCGTGCTACGCGAGCACTTCCAGCCTGCACTGCTGGCACGTTTCCAGACATTGATTTTCCGCCCGCTGGGGGCTGATGCGCTCAGGCGCATTGTCGCGATCAAGCTCGACCAGGTTGCCAGGCGTTTGCAGCGTCATTACGGCTTGCAGTGCGAAGTGGACGGCTCACTTTGCGAAGCCTTGGTCGCCGCCTGCCTGCTGCCCGATACCGGCGCCCGCAACATTGACAGCCTGCTGAACCAGCAGATTTTGCCGGTACTTAGCCAACAGCTACTGCAGCGCCAAGCCCATGGCCAGCCAGCTCAAACGGTAACGCTTGGGTTCTGCGAAGACACCGGCATCAGTTTGAGCTTTTCCGATGAACACGACGCAGCGCTGCTGGCTGGCGAGAGGGCTTGATCATGGCGAAGCCTTTACTAGGTTCCACCCATAACCATTACACGCTCGAAATCGATGAACTGGATGCGGTTGAGCTCGATGTACTGTCGTTCATAGGTGAGGAATGGCTGAGTCAACCGTTCAAGTACACGGTGGCGTTTACCTCTTCCACGCAGGACATTGATGTCGCCAAAGTCCTCGGGAAGGACGCCAGTTTTCAGATGGGGTCGTCAGAGCAGACACCGGCCAATGCGATCTCTGGGGCGGCGTCACGCACGTTGCATGGCGTGATTACGGGTTTCAAGCGCCTCTCCAGCTCCAAAGATGAAGCCCGTTATGAGGTGACCCTGCAGGCTCGCTTGGCGCTGCTCAGCCGTGGCAAACAGTACCGGATTTACCAACATCAGTCGGTTCCGGAGATCGTCGAAAGCATCTTGCGCAGCCGCCACCAGTTTGAGGGGCAGCACTTTCTGTTCGACCTGCTACGCGAATACCCCAAGCGTGAACAGGTCATGCAGTACGGTGAAAGTGACCTTGCCTTCATCAGTCGCATGTTGGCAGAGGTGGGCATTTGGTACCGCTTCACGCACAACGACAAGCTGTTTATCGACGTTGTCGAGTTTCACGATCACCAGCAACATTATCAGTTCGATGTCAGTCTGCCGCTCCGCCCCCTGTCTGGCCTGACCAGCAACGGCCAGGATGGCGTCTGGGCGCTGCAGGTCAGCCATGCGGTGGTGGAGCAGCACATCAACGTTCGCGCCTATCACCACCGCGATGCTACGGCTTTCCTGGAGGGGGACGTAGATCACAGCCGGCATGCGACGACAACCTATGGTGAGGGTTACCACTACGGCGAACCCTACACCGCGCTGGGTGACGCAATTGCCCAGGATGAGGAACTGGAGAGTGAAAGTGGCTACTTCTACGCGCGCCTGAACCATGAACGCTTCCTCAACGGCCAAACTCGCTGCAGTGGCATTAGCAGCAGCGTGACACTCGCCCCAGGGCAAGTGGTTACAGTAACTGAAGGGGCACCGCAGGTCTTTGAGCCTGGGGTCGTCATGACGCATCTGACCGTCGAGGCTGCACGGGACCGTAGTCTGGAAGTCACCTTCGAGGCTATTCCCTACTCAGAGTCGATATGCTTTCGGCCGGCACTGCCGAACAAGCCACAGATCGCGGGCACGGTGCCGGCGCGGGTCACCAGTACCCAGCAGAACGATCCTTATGGCCATATCGACCTGGAAGGTCGCTACAGAGTGAACTTCCTGTTCGATCGGGACAGTTGGAAAGCGGGCGAGGAGAGTGTCTGGCTACGACTGGCGCGACCCTACGCGGGCGACACCCATGGCCTGCACCTGCCGCTGATCTGCGGCACCGAAGTGGCGGTGGCGTTTGAGCAAGGCGACCCGGACCGGCCCTATATTGCGCATGCTCTGCACGATAGTCAGCACCCCGACCATGTAACGCTGCGCAACTACAAACGCAATGTGCTGCGCACGCCTGCGAACAACAAGTTGCGCATGGACGATACGCGTGGGCAGGAGCACGTCAAGCTCAGTACCGAGCACAGTGGGAAGAGCCAGCTCAATCTGGGGCATCTGGTCGATGCCGATCGCCGGCCTCGCGGGGAGGGCGCGGAACTGCGCACCGATGGGCATGCCGCGATCCGTGGCGGCAGTGGCATCTTCATCAGTGCTGATGCTCAGCCTCAAGCCCAAGGGACAATGCTGGAGATGGGAGCAGCGTTGGCTCAGCTCAATAACGCTCTGGCATTGGTGAACGCACTGGCGCAAAGCGCAGCTGTGTCGGGAGCATTACCAGCTGATAATCAGGCCCAACAGAGCCTGCGGGAGGCATTGGCGCGGCTCAAAGATGCGGGACTCCTTGCCTCGGCACCTGCCGGGATAGCTATGGTTACACCTGCAAACATCCAACTATCGGCAGAAAACTCTATTACAGCTACGGCTGGTGATAGTGCTGACTTCAGCCTATTCAAACGTTTCAGCGTGGCCGCAGGTGAGGCAATCAGTCTGTTCGCCCAAAAGTTAGGGCTCAGATTAATTGCGGCTCGTGGCCCTGTGGATATTCAGGCACAAAGCGATGCGATGACGTTACAAGCAGACAAGGAACTTTCTTTAAATAGCAGTAATGGCGAGATCGTTCTCAATGCCCAACACGGCATCACTCTGGTTAGCAGAGGTGCCTATATCAAAATAAAAGACGGATCTGTTGAGATCGGTGCCCCGGGTGAACTGCATATCAAGAATGACAATATCGCTTGGGGAGGCACTGCCTCATTGGAGAAGGCCCTGGCACCGATGATTCTGGAAGATCCTGTTTACAGCAATCCCATGCAAGGTGGCTTTCAAGTTAGAGATAAAGTCAGTGATAAGCCAAAACCTTACGTACGGTATCGAATTGAAGCTGCCGATGGCAGCGTGCTGAGAGGCATGACAGATGGGAATGGTTATACACAATCCCACTATGGAGTTGATCTTCAAAGCATAAAGTTATTCTTTGAGTAACTTCGGAGTGATAGGAAATGAGCGGTGCGGATATTTCAGTAGCAGAGTGCACGGTTTGCAAAAGTAAACCCGTTGTAGTGGCTCATCATCAATCGGTGCAGTGTTATTTTTGTCCGGAAACCGAAGAGTTGGTTTTTATTGCTGACAGTGAGGCTGCAGAGTTTGAGGCGCATTGGAAGGAAATGCAACAGTGCGTAAATGATTTTCATCAGGAAAAAATTAATTACTCCGTTGCAATTGAAAAATATGGAATTGCTGCAGAAACCACGGCAGCGCCTGAGGCATCATTTCATGACGCTGTAGTGCGAGCTGAGAAAAATTTGGAGTTGAAGCGAGAAAAGTTAAAAGAAAAAATTGGTGAGTTTTCTACCCAAGACATGAAATATAATGATGTTGTGGAGCTTATTCCTGTTAGTGGTCAGTCTGCTAAAAGAAAAGCTGGTGAAAAACGAGCGCCTGTAGTTTATGTAAAGAAAGGTTACTACAGTAAAGGCAAGGATGGCAGAAAACTCCATACTGTTTCGTTGAAAAGTAGTGACAAAAAAGGCGGCGCTGAAAGTATCTTTGAGCGACGCAGTGATGGAAAAATTCGACGCATAGACGACAAGAAGCTTAAGCGGCAACTTGCCGGATTGAATTGGCCAAAAATAAAAATTGATCTGAAGGATGTTGTCAAATGGGCAGGCCTTGGTTTTGATCCGGAGGCGCTGAGTATGGATTGTTCACTCTTTGACTGGGCAGATAGCTGGAATGCTGCCGCACAAGGTGAGGCAACGTGGGGGGATCATATTGACTTTGAGGGCGGAGCACAGTTTATGCGCTTTGTTTCCAATTTCGGCGCAAATGTTGAAATTGATCCACGTAAGCAACAATTCTCCATCAAAGGAGAGGGTGGCGGCAGCTTGACTGCGGCTGCCGGCATAGCGTCCTTTTCAATTTACGCCCCGGATCGCATCGGATGGGCGCTTACAGTTAATCCCTCTGATGAGAACGAGGTCTCGTTTGATTTAGGGATGATGCGCTTAAGTTTGAGCGTTCGCTTGGCCGCATTTATTGGAGCGACGCTTCAGGTGGAGGCTCTATTCCAGGTGGTCAGGAGTGGTGACCAGCAAACCGTCATGGGCCAACCTGGTCGTTTGAGACCTTTCAGTGAAAGAAAAAGCAAAGCTTATGATTTTCATAAGCAGATGAGCAGTGAAGATGAAGGGATAAAACTTTCGGCAGAAGCTTTTGCGGGTGCGAGGGCGGAAGGAACACTGACGGGATCACTGCAATGGTTAAAGCCGACAGCGGCAGGGGAAACAAATGGCGGTATATTGGAGACTACTGGAGAGTACGTCGATTTTTGTAAAATAGGACCCAGTATTGCAGGGTTGGCGGGGGTGGGTGCCGGCTTAAGTTTTCATTGTACTTTTATTAATGGGAAGTTTTGTTTTCATTTTGCAGCCTCTCTATGCAAAGGGGCGGGTGCTAAAGGTGGCTTTGTTTGTGAAGTGAATGGCAATACCTTTCTAGAGTTTGGTGCTTGGTTGATTTATCAACTGAATCAAAGGAATTATGGTTTTTTTAGAGTCATGGATGTTGATGCATTTAGTGTGTATACGAAGTATTGTGTTATGCAAATGGAGCTCCTTGAAGTCGATGTGTATGAGCATTACTCATTCGCAAAAAAATCGATTGAAAACATTGTAAATGATTTCACAAAACAGGTTGGTGAATTGGCTGATGAGACGAAGAGGAGGGTTGATGCTTCGAGACGACGGAATCAGTTAGCTAAAAATGTTATCATCCGACAGTTGGATCTGTTGCGCTACACACCTGAAGCTAAGGGTATATTGCTTTATCTTCTAACGCGACATGGTAAGTGGGATAATATAGATCCAGGAAACATAGAGTTTCTCGATCGCTACGGCGAACGAAAAGAGGCGGTGCTTTGTGTGCTTAGAAGTATTCAGAGCAAGCCGGAGTGGCGTAAAGTATTGTCTCGTGTCAATGCGGAAGGGAATGGCCCATCAGAAGGATACGCTGAGTTGGACGCCGTCGAGGGGCATGAGCGAAGCTTGGCAGACTTTCTTAAGTTAGGGAAGGATCGAGATAGAGAATTCTATAAAATAAAATATGAGCGAAGCGAATTGGCCATAATTTATGATCGGTTGAAGGAGTTTAGTTCTTCTGGTTATGCGCTCGCTATGAATGATACGGTCTATTATAAGCTAAGCGTTGGTCGTAATCCGAATTACCCGCGACGCTGCAAGTTTGGTCCGTGTGGTGCGGATATTGTCTGAGTAAGTCCAATTGGAGTGGTCGTGATGATTTTTAAGGTGTCTGTATTTTTGTTGGTTTTTTTGAGTTTGTCAGGCTGTGACCAGTTGGCGAGTGGAGTTGATTATAAGGAGCTCGAGATAACGCCGATAGAGATGAAGCATTTTATCGAAGAAGTAAAAAGGGACTTGGTGTTTGTTGAGGGTGGTGAATATTTGATGGGGGATTATGGCTTAGAGTACGGGTCGGAGCAAATGTCTTATGATAGTGATGGAGACAGTCGGCCGGTACATAAAGTCAAGTTGAGCACCTTTTCTATTGCAAGATTCAAGGTCTCAAATAAAGAGTTTGAGATGTATCTTAAAAGCAATGGTCTTAAGTTACGTTCTTTTGAGGTGGGGGGAATACAGAAAAAGTGGAAGAACATTCATTCTTTACCTGATTTGCCGGCGCATATGGACTGGTATGAAGCCGACCGCTATTGCAACTGGCTGGCTAAAGTGTCCAATCTTCCCTTCTCATTACCCACGGAGGCTCAGTGGGAGTACGCGGCACGCAGCCGCGGGCAGTTTTTGATGGTGGCCACTGATGACGGTACTTATAAGCAGACCAATGATGGTTTTACTAAATATGGGGGAGGACCAAAAGGAATTAACATTTCTACTTCTCGAGATCGTCGGGATTTTGCTAGACAAATGGGGTGGAGCACGGAGGGGCTTACGCCCTTGCCGGTGGACAGGTTTCCCCCCAATCCGTTGGGCCTTTATGCCATGTCGGATAATGGGCTGGAGTGGGTTAAGGATTGGTATGACGAAAATTATTATCAGTACTCCCCTGAAATTGACCCTCAGGGGCCGGAAACACCAGTGACCAAGGACTACTATGGCCGGGATACAAAAGTTACACGTGGTCAGGCATATGCCAATCCAAGCTGGGGAGGAGGAGTGAATGTGCACAGAACCCCTGAGAATCCGCATGGTTATGCATCCGAAGATAAAATGGTTGTGTTGGGCGATAAAACGGCTCGGTGTGTTGTTAATAGTCACAATCGGATTGAGTAGCGGCGAGCTCTCTATTTCAGGGGCATTAAATATAGGCTGCCTGAAAGGTGGTAATGATTTTATTATTAGGTGCTTAATGATATGCGCGGAGTTATTCGTGTTGGCGACAAACTGTCTTCGGGAGGCAAGGTACTTGCCGGCACCCGTGGGTTGAAATTTATGCAGCTTGATGTCGCTTGCGTAGGTGATGCTGTTTTTTGTCCAATACCTGGGCACGGCGTGAATGAAATAGCAGAGGGGGATACAGGTTCGAAAGTTAAAGGTCGGCCCATTGCTTTAGACGGTCATTGCTGTTCCTGTGGTTGTGAGTTAATCACGTCGCTTCCTCAAGCAGGTAGGCTGTGAGATGGCAGTTGACCTGAACTCATTACCCGAGAGGCGATTGCTACCCCAGCAACCTCGGCACTGGCGATGGGGTGTGGTCATCTTGTTTTGTTCGATCGTCGTTGGCGGGTTGATGGTCCTGCTTTGGCGGGTGGACAGTTGGCATACATCATTGTGGTTTTGGATCTGCGCATTATTAGGGGTTTTGATTGCCGGGTTATTGTTCTACGCACTGCGTTTGTTGGCGTACGAGAAGCATCGAGATTATATAGAGAGTTGGAATGAGAGTCGCGACGAGTTGGAGCGGTCACTCATTCGGCGCGGCCAGCGTACGGTTGCCGTATTGGCCGTATCCTATTGTTCCGGGGCGGGTAATAATAAACTTGCTCAGGCCCTACGTTTGGGTAGTAAGCCTCTCCAGCCTATTTATCTGGAAGGACAAGCCTTGACAATGCGGTTGAGCCAATTAAAACCGTCGGTACAAAATCACTCAAAGTCCGAATACGCTAAGCGTTTACGTGGATTTTTACAACAAGTTGTACGTGGGTTGGAGTCTGATTTAGAGATCGGGGCGCGCAGTCTTGCTGTGGATGTTCGTATCAGGCATAACCAAGTGCTTTGCAATGAAGAGCTTCTGTCTATTTGGTCTGCAGTTACCACCAACCCCCGTTTAACTGATAGCGTGGTCTTTGCAAAGGCCGATGATGGCGTAATGTGGCTGGACACTTGGTTGGATGCGCCGGAACGACATCAGTTGTTAGTGTCCGTCGAAATTAATCTTTTTCTAAACCCCGTTGCTGAGCAGGCCGAGACCGTGACAGCTGTGTTGTTGGGCTCTTCGCAGTGGTGTAACACGCAAAAAATTGATTCGATCGCCCTGGTGCATCGCCCTGTCCAACTTGAGTGCGCTGGTCGCTCTATCAAGGATGCAGTTACGGATGCATTTCTTTGGGGGCAGCTGCGTGCCGGAGAAGAAACGTACTTCAGTTGGCAGGCTCAGGTGCCTGGTGACGTTTTACGTGAGACAAGTATCGCTATGAATGCAGCACGTTTCCCTTTTAACGTGGCCAGGTGTCATCGATTGGATGATTCGTTTGGTTTGCCTGGATGTGCAGTAGGTAATGTCGCATTAATCGTTGCTAGTGAGTGTGCCAAGGCGGAGGACGGCCCGCAGGTGGTCCTGCTACACGATGCCTCTGCTCAAATTTTTATTGTCCGGCCTGCATGAGATCTTGAAATAGGGATTGATCGTGAAAAAGAAGAGAATCAGCGTCTGGATAGTGATCCTGTGTTTGCTCGTTGCGGGTGGGGTATTGATCTGGGTCGATAATCCCGTAGTGCAGGTGAGGAGTGAGACTGCACGCTTGCAATGGTCAGCAGTGTTGTTGATCGGCTGTTTGATATTTCTCTTTCTCGATGGCGTCGGCGAATTGGCTATCCGAATGTTGGGCGCGAGAGATTTTAGTGCTCTGATGGGACAAAAGCTCGGAGTCAACTGGACTCGTTCGACTGGCAGTAACGTGGTTTCTAATGCTGAGGATCCATTCGGCGTACCCGAGTTGAGGGCGCATTTGAAGGGACGCTACGGCTTCTTCTGGCAGCGCAAAATTCGACTGTTGTGGGTGGTCGGTGAGTCTGAGCAGATCGAGGCGATTGCCCCTGGGTTGAGCGAGCAGCGTTGGCTGGAAGGGCAAAACACCGTGCTGCTGTGGGCCGGCAGCATCCAAGGTGAACCGCAAGACGCGTTGCTTTTGCAGTGGCGCGGCCTATGCCGCAACCGTGCGCTCAATGGGGTGGTCTGGGTGTTGAACAAAGACCAAAGCAATAACGTGAGCGCGATGAACGATAGCGTTCGTCGTTTGCAGAATCTGGCCAAAACCCTACGCTGCCAATTGCTGCTGCATGTGTGGCAGGTCTGCGACAGTATGTGGCCGCAGCACTCGCGCGAAATCGGAGCGGTAGGCTGCATGCTCCCGGTACCATTATCGCCAGTGCGGCTCGCCGACCACTTAGGCATGCTCGTACAACCCTTACGTGAGCAGGGTCTATCGCAGCTTCAAAAAGACTCTGATCATGATTTCTTGCTTCGATTGTCACGCGATGTTGCGACCGAGGGTGTCTCCGGATGGTGCGCTGCATTGTCCGCGCTGTTCCGGCGACGCGACGTCTGGTTGCGTGGAGTGTGGTTCAGCTTACCGCTGCGACTCCAGAACAACCTTCGCGTGGATCACCACTGGCCTGAAGACCCAGCATGGTCAGGGATCCTCAGCGATCGCTCCGCCCGAGCCCGGCGACTGGGCTGGCACCCCGCCAGAGTCGCCTACGTTTCTGCGCTCGGCCTCGCTTTCATTTGGGGCATCGGCTTGCTGTTGTCGTTTGCGAGCAACCGTGCCGAGGTCGGTCAGATAGCGGCGGCGTACAGCGCTTTGCAGCAGCCCGTAGCAGGTACAGACACTAAACAGGCACTGGGCGAGTTGGTACGTGAACTCTCCCGCCTGGACTACCGATCAGAACACGGCGCACCGTGGTATCAGCGCTTTGGCCTGAGCCGGTCGCACGAGCTGCGTGAAGCGGTGTGGCCCTTCTATACGCAGGCCAATAACCAGCTGCTCCGTGACCCAGCCGTCGCTGAGCTGGAAAAACGGCTCAAGGCGTTGGTCAACTTGCCTCCGGCGAGCTCTCAGCGGACAAAGCAGGCTTACATCTACCTCAAAGCCTATCTGATGCTGGCACGCCCAGAAAAAGCCGATGCTGCTTTCCTGGCCGAGACCTTGGGCGCTGCCGAACCGGCATTGTGGACATTCTACGGCCAGCATCTGCCCGAGCACCCTGACTGGGCGATCAAGGCCAATCTCAGGTTGATCGCCCAAACACGCCAGGTGCTGCTGCGTGAACTGGGTCAGCGAAACGCTGAAAGCAGCCTGTACCAGCAGGTCCTCGACACCGCGGCGAACCACTACCCGGCGTTGGGTTTGCAACAGCTGGTCGGCGACACCGATGCAAGCGCTCTGTTCGCCAGTGCTGAACAGGTCCCTGGTGTATTCACCCGCCAAGCCTGGGAAGGGCAGGTTCGTGCAGCCATTGAAGACTCGGCGCAAGCCCGGCGCGAAGAGATCGACTGGGTACTCAGCGACCACCCCAACGACATCGCCAAGGCGCTGAGCCCCGACCAGCTCAGGGAGCGGTTGACTACCCGCTACTTCCAGGATTACAGCAGTGCCTGGCTGACCTTCCTCAACAGCCTGCGCTGGCAGCAGGGCCATGGCCTGCGCGATGTGATTGCACAGTTGACGCTGGTGAGTGACGTGCGCCAGTCACCATTGATCGCCTTGATGAACACGTTGAGCTACCAGGGCCAGGCCGGCGTTCGTGGCCAGGCCCTGGCCGATTCCCTGATCGAATCAGCGCAGAAGCTGGTAGGGCAAAAAGCAGCACCGATCATCGATCAACTTCCCCAAACACCCAGCGGCCCGCTCGATAGTACCTTTGGCCCTTTGATGGCGTTGCTGGGCAAGGACACTGAAGGGCGATCAGTCGATGGCCGCCTGAGCCTGCAAGCCTTCCTCACGCGGGTCACCGGTGTGCGCTTGAAGCTGCAGCAGGTGGTCAATGCGCCCGATCCCGAGGCGATGATGCAGGCCGTGGCACAGACGGTATTCCAAGGCAAAGGCGCGGACCTGACCGACACCCAGGCCTATGGCAACCTGATCGCCGCCAGTCTCGGCGCTGACTGGGGGCCAGCGGCCAATACGCTGTTCGTGCAGCCGCTGGATCAGGCGTGGCAACAGATTCTGCAGCCGTCGTCGGCCGGCCTCAACCGGACCTGGCAGCGCGCGATCGTCGATGAGTGGCAGGGCGCTTTCAGCGGCCGCTATCCCTTCGCCGTCACCAGCAGTGACGCCTCATTGCCCATGCTGGGGCAGATGATCCGCGCCGACTCCGGGCGGATCGAACAGTTTCTGGCACAGCAACTCACGGGGCTTCTGCGCAAGGAAGGCAGCCGCTGGGTGGCCGACGCGGGGCAGAGCCAGGGGCTGCGTTTCAACCCGGACTTTCTCACCGCGATCAACCAGCTGAGCCAGTTGGCCGATGTGCTGTACACCGATGGCGGTATGGGCTTGAGCTTCGAGCTGCAAGGCAAGCCTGTGCGTGATGTGGTGCAGACCACCTTCGTACTCAACGGTGAAAAGCACCACTACTTCAACCAGCGAGAAAGCTGGCAACGCTTTCGCTGGCCCGGGCAGGGTGATCATCCGGGTATCAGCCTGACGTGGAGCAGTGTTCATACCGGCGAACGTCTGTTTGCGGACTACCAGGGCACCTGGGGGCTGATTCGTTTGTTGGAGCAGGCCAACGTCACGGCGTTGGATGATGGCGACAGTCGCTTTCGGGTCGTGCTGGATGCGCCAGATGGCCTGGGCCTGACTTGGCATTTGCGCACGGAGTTGGGCGAAGGGCCGCTGGCGCTGCTCAAGTTACGCGGGTTCAGCCTGCCGCGAGAGATCTTTCTGGTAGAGGGCCGTGATACCCCGCAGTACACGCACAATGGGGGCTTCGAATGAGCCTGAAAAGCCTGATCGAAAGCTGTTTGTCCACCAGCGAGCCACTGGTCATTGCCCGCAAACACAGCGAATCCTGGGAGCCTTGGCTAACGCCCATCAGCGGTGATGCACCGGTGGGAGAGGACCCGGGCTACGACGACGATTTCCAGCGCATGCGCGAAGAGGTCAACAAACTCTCCGGGGCGGATGTCGACCTTGTGGCCCAACTGGCGCAGAAGCTGCTCCAGCAGTCCTGCAAAGACCTTCGTGTTGCCACCTACTACCTGTGGGCACGCTTGCATAGGGACGGTGAGTCCGGCTTGGCAGATGGCCTGAGTTTGCTGGCGGCGCTGATGGAGCGCTATGCCTGCGACATCCTGCCGGCGCGTCCCCATAGCCGCAAAATGGCCCTGGAGTGGCTTGCCGGCAGCAGGGTCCTGGCAAGCCTGTCGCTGTACCCTCAGGTGGTCAAGGCTGAAACTGAGCGAACGGTGGCTGCGCTGGTGTGGTTGGAGCACGGCTGCAGCAACTGGCCCGCAGACCAGCGACCGCGGCTGGACGCCTTGTACGGCGCCCTCAGCAATAGACTCGCTATGTCGGGAGGTGTTGATGCAATCGTCCCGCAGACCAGCAATGACTCACCGCCGAGAAGTAGCGCCCCTGGCCCGAGCGCATCACCCATCAAGTCCGGTCGCGATTTGCTGGACAGTGGCCGGGGCTTGGCCAGCTACCTGCGTGAACAACCAGAAGGTTGGCTGGCAGCGCATAGGCTGATGAAGAGCCTGCGCTGGGACACCGTGCATCAGGTACCGCCCCAAGACGCACAGGGCATTACCCGGCTGGCGCCCCCGCGCGGTGAATACCGTGCCCAGTTAAAACGCCTGCACGTGCAGCAACGCTGGAGTGAGTTGATCGACCAGGCCGAGCGGATGTATGCCGAGGGCGTCAACCATTTCTGGTTGGACCTGCAATGGCATCTGCATCAGGCCTTGAGCAAATCACCCCATCCGCACAGTAGCTGGGCAGCCATCGTCAAACATGACCTGAACATGCTGCTGCAGCGCTTGCCTGGGCTGGACATGCTGTATTGGAACGATGGCTCGGCTTTCGCGGATGAAACCACACGCGAGTGGATCAACCAGCACGTCAGCGACAGCCGCTCCGCGCAATGGCTGCCTGCTGCAGCCTCGGCAACCACCACGGCAACCTGCGAAATCCTTGCGCTGGAACCTGAGGCACTGGCGCAAGCCGATGCTGAGGGTGTCGAGCAAGCGCTGGCGTGGCTTGCAAACCGGCCCGATACGCAGGCCGGGCGGCAACGCTGGTTGCTGCGCCTGCTGATGGCCCGGGTGGCCGAGCAGTACGGCAAGGCCGAACTGGCCATTCATTTGTTCACTGAACTGGATACCACCGCGCACCACCACGCGCTGACCGACTGGGAGCCCGAGCTGATCTTCGAGGTCAAGGCGCGTTTGCTCAAGCTGCTGCGTTTGAAAGCCCAGCGCAACGATGCCGACCGGCCAGTCCTGGCGCGGCAGATGGAACAACAGCTGGCGGCGCTGGTAGCCATTGACCCGGTACGCGCTGCGGTGCTGTGCAGCTAACTCACATTGATCAGGATCCTGTTTTGAGCAAGGACAACCCAACCCTACGGTACTTTGATGCCGAGATGCGCTACCTGCGTGAAGCTGGTAAAGAATTTGCCCAGGCGTTTCCGGACCGCGCGGCGGAGCTGAACCTGAATAAACCTGGGGCGCAGGACCCCTATGTGGAGCGCCTGTTCGAAGGCTTCGCGTTCTTGATGGGGCGCCTGCGCGAAAAACTGGACGACGATTTGCCCGAACTGACCGAAGGGCTGGTCAGCCTGCTGTGGCCGCACTACCTGCGCACCATCCCCTCGCTGGCAATCGTTGAGCTCATGCCTGATGTCAGCCAGATGAAAGGCACCGAATCCATTGCCAGGGGGTTTCAGGTGTTGTCTCAGCCAGTGGGTCCGCAACGTACCCGCTGCCGCTACTCCACGACACAGGACCTGCCGCTTCAGCCGCTCACGCTCGACACCGTGCGTCTTGATCACGAGCCTGATGGGCGCGCGGTGCTGCGTTTGCGTTTCTTGTGCGGGGAAATGGCAGATTGGAGCCGGCTGGATCTTGCTCAGATACCGCTGTACCTGAACGCCGATGCCGCATTGGCCAGTGCACTGCATCAAGCACTGACTTTGAAGGTACAGGCGTTATATGTGCGTATGCCGGGCGAGGCAGAACGCCAAACACTTGAAGGCCATTTCAAGCCCAAGGGCTTCGCCGATGATGACCGTCTTTGGCCCAAAGGTGATAGTGCGTTCAGCGGCTACCAGCTGCTGCTTGAGTACTTCACCTTCCGCGAGAAATTCATGTTCGTGACGCTGTGCGGTTTGGAGTCGTTGTCATTGCCACTGGGCGCTACTTGGTTCGAGCTTGATGTCGTGCTGTGTGAAGCATGGTCGCATGCCTTCACGCCCAGCGAGGAGCACATCCGTTTACACGCGGTCCCCGTGATCAATTTGTTCCCGCTGGATGCGGACCCGCTCAACCTGGACCCGCTGCAGAACGAGTACCTGCTTCGCCCGATGCGGCTGCAGGACGGGCACACGGAAATCTATTCCGTGGACAGGGTGTCCGGTTCCAAGAACAGTGTCCGTCAGGACTACGTGCCTTTCAGCAGCTTTCGCCACAAGGGTGGCATGCTCCGCGATGAAGCCCCCGAGCGGTATTTTCATACCCGCCTCAGGCAGGGCGCCAATGGTCTTCATGACACCTGGCTGATCCTGGGCGGGGAAGGCTTTGACAAGGATGTGCTGCTCAAGCGCAAAAGCCTGTCACTGCGCCTTACCGGGACCAATGGCCAACTGCCGCGCAAGGCCCTGCGCAGTACATTGCTCGACGCGGCCGCGCAATCCACCCAGGCGGGGCTGCAGGTGCGCAACCTGACCTCACCCACGCTGCCATGTTATCCGCCGAATCGTGACCGGTTCCACTGGCGGGTACTGAGCCACCTGGGCTCGAACTTCTTGCCCATGCTCAATAGTGCTGAAGTGCTGCGTGGCACGCTGGCGTTGTACGAGTGGACGGGTAGCGAAACCAATCGCCGTCGCTTGGAGGCCATCGTTGAGGTCAAGCATCACCTTATCCAGCGGTTCGAAAAAGGGTTCTTGCTGCGCGGCGTGGATATCCAGGTGACGCTCGACAGCAATGGTTTTTCGGGGGAGGGGGACATCTGCCTGTTTGGTGAAATGCTCAGCCGGTTCTTCGCACTGTATGCCGACATTCACTTGTGCACGCAACTGACGTTGATCCTACAACCGACGGGGAGGTGCCTGCGATGGAGCGAACATCACAGTCAGCGTATTCCAGGCTGAAGGCTGAAGGGTTTTTGCAGGTACTGGAGGGGCAGGTTGCCTCGGCCAACGTGTATCGCGTCTGCCAGTTGCTCGAGCAGGTACTGGCCGATCATCCTCCGCTGGGCAGTACCGCACACCCGGTTGATGACGGGGTCCGCTTTCGGCCCGACCCAGGCATGGGCTTTCCCGCCAGTGAGCTGAAGGCCATAGAGTTCGACGACGCCTGTCCCGAACGCCCTATAACGATACGAACGCGGCTACTTGGTTTGTATGGTGTCGATTCGCCGCTGCCAACGGCCTACCTGGACGACATCGCCCAGCGCCGTGAGGGCCACGAAGCAGTAGAGGCGTTTCTCGACATCTTCAACCATCGGGTATTCACCCAGTTCTATCGGATCTGGCGCAAATACTCGTATCCCGCCACCTTTGAGGCGGGCGGTAGCGATGCGACTTCACAGTGCCTGTTGGGCTTGATCGGCCTTGGAGTACCCGGTACTGCCGAGCGTATCGCCACGCCCATGTCTCGCTTTTTGGCATTGCTCAGCGTGATGCGCTTGCCGACCCGCAACGCTGAGGGCATTGGCGCGTTGGTCAAGCTGCTGGCGCCGAGCACGGAGGCACATGTCACCGGGCATTGGCCGCAACGTGTCGTGCTTGAGCGACCAGCCAGCCTGGAAACGAAAAGCCCGGTAAGTCTTTCCCAAGGCATGCCGCTAGGCGCTGTCGGAACGGATGCGAACAGCCAGTTGCGCCTGTTGCTGCACACCAATGATCCGGAAGAGGCGCGCGAGTGGCTTCCTGGGGGGCAGTTGCTGCTCGACTTGCGGGTGCTGCTGGAGGTGTACCTGGGGTGGCGCTGTACGGCCAAGCTACAGCTGTCGATTCCGCTGCGTCTGCTGCCCGTGCCGGTACTGGGCCGTGCGCAAGTCAGGTTGGGAATGACGGCAGTACTGGGGTTGCCGACCGGTGAAGAGGCTACAGCCAACACCGACACCATCACAGTCAACCTGGGCCGCTATCAAGGCCTACAACTGAATCCTTGCGACAGGGAGGTATCGCATGTGGCGTACCGCTTCTAAACGCTTCACGGTCGTGGCGCTGGTGACACTGCTGGGCGGCTGCGGCCTCACCCAGAAGGTTGTGGAGGGTACGGCTTCCACGGCCCGTGCGGTTTTCTACAAGCAAGTCAAAACATTGCATCTGGATTTCACCGGCCGGTCAGCGATGAATACCGACAGCATGGAGATGAGTGGGTTGTCCGTTTCGGTGCTGGTGCGTGTCTACCAGTTGCGGGATCACAAGGCTCTGGACAAGGCAACTTACGACGATCTGGTCAGCCACGGCGAGCGCGTGCTGGGGGGCGACCTGTTGAGCGAAAAAGCCGTAGTGGTCAAACCTGGTGAGGCGGCTCAGCTCAGCACGCCTTTGCATAGGGAGGCTCAGTACATTGCCGTGATTGCGTTGTTCCGAAATCCGGACATGGAGCAAGACGCGTGGCGTTTGACCTTGCAGCGTGATGACCTCGATCCGGACCAGCCCAGGGTTGTCGAGTTGGGTGATAACCGCTTGAAGTTGCGGCCGCGCAGCGAGGACTGAGCACATGATCGAACCAAGCCCTTCGCTTTACGAAACGCTGCTGCAGAATTTCAGCGGCGAGTTGGAGCTGGATCGGGTCAGTGATGATGATCAACTGACGCTTTCGGTTCTGGACAACCTTCAGCGCATTCTAAACAGCCGGGCCGGCACACTCGCGCATCTGCCGGACTATGGCTTGCCGGATATGGGCACGGTTCTTCAAGGGTTGCCGGCCTCGGCCCATGGTTTGATGAATGACATCGTGAGCACGTTGCGCAGGTATGAGCCGCGGCTCGCAGAAGTACGCATCGAGCTGGTGCCGCAGCGACGGCCCGGCCATTTGGAATACGCACTCGATGTACGCATCAAGGGCGGTGGCCGCGCCACCTTTGGGACCACGCTTGCACCTGACGGGAGGGTGGTTGTACGTCACCTGAAACAGGAAGGCTATCTCGCCAAGCTATAGACCTACGGACAAGGAGGCCAGATGACGGCGCTTTTTGAAATGCGGATTCTCTTGGGCGGCGACCCAGGCAGTTTTGATGAGTTCAACGTGTTGCGCGGCGAGTTGGCCAAGCTTGATCATCCTGCGTGTCCTGACGTTGACTGGGCAAAAGTTGAAGCGTTGTGCTTGAGGCTCTTCGAACGGAACGGGGTGGAGCTGCAGACCGCAGTGTCCTTTATCCTGGCGCGTAGCTACCGTACGGGGCTCGCTGGTTTGACCGAGGGGGTGGCATTGCTCGCCACTCTCACGGACGAGTGGCCGCGCTTGTGGCCGGTGCAGGCTTCAGCTCGGATCGAGCTCATCGCCTGGTTGTTTGCTCAGCTACATCCCCTGGTTCGAATGCTGGAATGGGGCGTATCGAGTCTGGCGACGCTGAGGGAACTGATCGTTGAGCTGGGGCGGCTTGAGCACCGTTTGGAGCGGCTTGGCCATGCTTCCTTGGCTTCGCTGAAGGTGTTTCGACAGCAGATCAGTAGCGTGATGCAGCGGATGTCGGGAAGCAGGGACGTGCCGATGCCGCTTCCGTTGCAACCATGGGCATCACCAGCCGAGCCAGCGCTTAGCCCTCCGATCGCTGCGGTTGTCTCAGCACCACCGACTTACACCTTTGTAGTTGAACCAGCGGCGCAGAAACGCGCGGTGTTGCCGTGGTTGCTGACACTGACGGTCACCAGTGTCTTTGTGGGGTGGCTGGGCTGGCAAGAATGGGCATCCAGGCAAGTCAAAGAGCCGCCCACGCCTGAGCCGATCCAACTCGACAGTCTGAATCTGTTTGATCCGGGCAGTGCCGAACTGAAGCCCGGTTCAACCAAACTGCTGATAAACGCACTGGTTGGCATCAAGGCTCAACCGGGTTGGCTGATTGTTATCTCCGGGCATGCGGATGCACGGGGTGACGCGGCCAAGAATCTCGACCTGTCCCGTGCCCGTGCTTCAGCCGTGCGCGACTGGATGCAACGGATGGGGGATATCCCGGACAGTTGTTTTGCTGTTCAAGGTGTCGCGGCCAGCCAGCCGGTCAGCAGCAACCACACATTCGATGGGCGGGCGGAGAATCGTCGTGTGGACATCCGGCTATTGCCGCAGAGCAGTGCGTGCGGGGGGGGAGAGCGATGACATTCGCGTTGAGCCGCGTAGCGATAGCATCTAACCCCAATATCCCGTCGATGCCGCCGCTCCCTTTCAGCGCGGTCTTGTGCCGCGAAAGGGTCGAGTCACCCTTTCAATCCTTGATCAGCCCTCGCAGCACTGCCCGCGCTTCTTCAGTACGCAAGCATTCGATGAACAGTCGGCTTTCCCGCGCCACCGTGGCCTCCAGCTCCGCCCGCTGGCTGTCCTTGAGCAGCCGCTTGCTGATCCGCAGTGCCGCCTGCGGGTAGCCTTGCAGCTGCCGCGCCAGCGTGCGGGCAGCGTCCAGGCACTGTTCGCCGTTTTCATGCAGCTCATTGGCCAGCCCCCAGGCCAGCATCTGCTCGCCATCCAGCAGCGCATTGGTCAGCAGCAAGCGTGCCGCCCGGGCCTGGCCAAGCACACGCGGCAGCAGCAGGCTGGAACCGAACTCCGGGCACACACCCAGCGGCGCGAAAGGCATGCGCAGCTTGGTCGAGCGGCTGACCAGCACCTGGTCGCAGTGCAGCAACAGGGTGGCCCCGATGCCGATCGCCGCACCACTGACCGCTGCGATCAGCGGCTTGTCCAGGCCCATGATCACCCGCATCAGGCGGAACACCGGGCTGTCCAGGTCGCTGGGCGGGTTGTCGAGGAAGTCGCGAAGGTCGTTGCCAGCGCTGAAGCAATGCGGCCCACCGGTGATGATGATGGCATCGACAGCGGGGTCCTCACTTGCCGCCAGCAACAGGTCACCCAGCAGCTGGTACATGGCAGTGTTCAGGGCATTGAGCTTGTCGGGGCGGTTGAAGGCCAGGGTCAGCAGGCCTTGGTCCAGTTCGCGTGTGATCAGGTTGTTCATGGCAGCCGCTTTTGTTGTTGTGAGGGGACCCTGCCGGGCAGTAGCGCTTAGGGTTTATCACGCAGTCCGGCTTGTTGTACAGTCGTTCAGTCCAGCCCCTAACCAGAGACCCACCGATGACTCAGGAAGCCCGCTACCACCGCATGCTGCCGGAATTGCGCAAAGCCAACCTGGTCGAGGCGACCCTGGTGTGCCTCAAACGCCATGGTTTTCAGGGGGCTTCGATCCGCAAGATTTCGGCCGAGGCCGGGGTCTCGGTCGGGCTGATCAGCCATCACTACGCCGGCAAGGACGAATTGGTGGCAGAGGCTTACATGGCCGTCACCGGTCGGGTAATGGGCCTGCTGCGTGAGGCCATGGCCCAGGCCGCGCCCAATGCCCGCGAGCGATTGTCGGCGTTTTTCCGTGCCTCGTTCTGCGCCGAACTGCTCGACCCGCAATTGCTCGATGCCTGGCTGGCCTTCTGGGGCGCGGTGAAGACCGCCGATGCGATCAACCAGGTGCACGACCACTCCTACGGCGAGTACCGCAACGAGCTTGGCCAGCTACTGGCCAGACTGGCCAAAGAGGAGGGCTGGCAGGGCTTCGATGCCGACCTGGCGGCCATCAGCCTGAGCGCCTTGCTCGACGGCCTGTGGCTGGAGTCGGGCCTGAACCCCGGCACCTTCAGCCCCGAGCAGGGCGTGATCATCTGCGAGGCCTGGGTCGACGGCCTGCAGGCTGGTGGCCGGAGGCGCTTCAGCCTGCCCGAGGGCTGTTGATCACCTGTTCAGTAACGAGTACGCTGCTGTTGCGAGTGTGTAGAACAACACCAATAAAAAGAGACAACACGCAATGACGCCTCGGGTATTGATCGTCGATGACGATCCGCTTATTCGTGACTTGCTGCAGGCCTACCTGTCCCAGGAAGGCTACGACGTTCACTGCGCCGATACAGCCGAAGGGGCCGAAGCCCTGCTTGCCAGCCAGGATGTCGACCTGGTGCTGCTGGACATCCGCCTGCCCGGCAAGGACGGCCTTACCCTGACCCGCGAACTGCGGGTGCGCTCGGAGGTTGGCATCATCCTCGTCACCGGGCGCAATGACGACATCGACCGCATCGTTGGCCTGGAATGCGGGGCAGATGACTACGTGATCAAACCGCTCAACCCCCGCGAGCTGGTGTCCCGGGCGAAAAACCTGATCCGCCGCGTGCGCCATGCCCGCGAGGCGCACCCCGCCCCGGCCTGTGCGCAGTCGCTGAAGCAGTTCGCCGACTGGGCACTGGATACCGACCGCCGGCGCCTGATCGACGCCCGTGGCGGGCAAACCCTGCTGACCCACGGCGAATTCCAGTTGCTCAGCGTATTTCTACGCAACAGCGGCCATACCCTCAGCCGCGACCAGTTGATGGACCAGATTCGCAACCGCGAGTGGGTGCCCAACGACCGCTCCATCGACGTGCTGGTCGGCCGCCTGCGGCGCAAGCTGCATGACGACCCGGCCGAACCGCAGTTGATCATCACCATTCACGGCACCGGCTACCTGTTCACCGCCAGCGTGGCAGCATGATTCATCGCGCCTGGTTGTTGGCGCTGGCCTTGACGTGGCCCACCCTGCACGCCAGTGCCAGTGAGCCGGTGCGTTACTGTGACTACCCGGTGTACCCGCCCATTTCCTGGAGCGACGGCCACCAGGTGCGTGGCCTGGCCCCGACCGTGGTGCGCGAACTGTTCGCGCGCATGGGCTACGAGGTGCAAACCGTCGTGCTGGGCAACTGGAAGCGCTGCCTGATGGACGCCGCCGCCGGGCGGGTGGATGTGGTGCTGGCCTACAACAGCGACCAGCGTGACCAGCGCATGCGTTTCTCCAAGGTGCCGGTGGTGCGCGAGGAAGTGGCCGTGTTCTACAACCGCAAGCGGCCGGTGCAGTTCCAGCAGCTGGAGGACCTGGCGGGTTACCGCGGCGGCCTGCTGTACGGTGAAAGCTATGGCGCCGAGTTCGACCGCTTCGTCGCCCGCCACCAGAACATCGAGCGGGTATCGTCCAGCCAGCAGAACTTTGGCAAGCTGATCCGCGGGCGCATCGACTATGTGATTCAGGAGCGGCGCACCGGGCTGCTGTTCATCGAGCACCTGCCCGGTGCGCAGGATATTCGCGCATTGCCCACGGCACTGAGCGTGGACTACCTGCGAGTGGCGGTATCGCGACAGTCACCCTTGAGCCAGCGCATGGCTGAAATCGATGCGCAGTTGCAGCGGATGAACCAGGCGGGCGAGATCGCGCGTTGGCTGGAGCAAAGTGAAGTCACTTACCGCGACATGATCAACCTGCCGGCGGATGCACGATGATCCGCCTGCGCACCGATGGCCTGCTGCGCCGTCTGCTGCTGTTCATTCTGCTGTTCAGCTTGTGCTTCACGGTGCTGGCCAGTGGCGTGCAGCTTTACTTCGAGTACCGTCGCGAAATGCGGGATATAGAGGCACGCATGGCGTTGATCCGTGCCGGCTACCTGGCCAGCCTGGAACGCAGCCTGTGGGACCTCGACGAGGCGCAGCTGGATGTTCAGCTGCGCGGCCTGGTGGACTTTTCCGATGTGGCGCGGGTGCGTCTGGTCAGTGATGATTTCCCGCTGTTACGCGGTGAGGCCGACCCCCAAGGGCCGCTACGCATCGAGCGCTTCCCCCTCGACTACCAGCCGCCCTCAGGGCCGGTCAGGCATCTGGGGGAGCTGGAAGTCAGCATCGACCTTGGCGCGGTACACCGGCGGCTTTACGCCACGGGCCTTGCCAGCCTGTTGTGGATGGGTGTGTTTCTGTGCGGCCTGGCAGTGGCGTTGTCAGGGCTGTTCTACCGCCTGGTCACCCGCCACCTGCAAGTGATGGCCGAGTTCGCCCGCCGCATTGGCGCAGGCCAGTGGCAGGAGCCCTTGCGCCTTGGCCGCCGTCGTTCATCGCGCCCCGACGAAATCGACACTGTGGCCAATGCCCTGGACGATATGCGCCGCGCCATCCTCAGCGATATCGAGCGCCGTGAGCGCGACCGCCTGGCACTGCAGGACAAACGCGACGAATTGCAGGCCATGGTCGAGCGGCGTACGGCCAGCCTGGCTCGGGCCAAGGACGAGGCCGAGGCAGCCAACCTGGCCAAGTCGCGCTTTTTGGCGACCATGAGCCATGAATTGCGTACGCCGCTCAACGGTATTCTGGGCATGGCCGAACTGCTGCGCGGCGGGCGCCTGGAGGTCGCCGACCGCCAGCGTGTCGAGGCCTTGTACAAGGCCGGCGAAGGGCTGTTGGCGATTCTCAACGAAGTGCTGTATTTCGCCCGGCTCGAAGAAGGCGAGAGCCGCGCCGAGCGGGTGGTGTTTTCCTTGCGTCAGTTGTGCCAGGAAGTGCTGGCGTTGCTCGAACCCATGGCCATGGACAATGCCGACACCCTGCAACTGCAGGTCGATGAGCAACTGGCCGCGTACCAGCACGGCGCAGAGCAGTACCTGCGACAGGTGCTGAGCAATCTGCTGGCCAATGCCATCAAGTTCACTGAGCACGGCCAGGTACAGCTTACGGTGCAGGTGCTTGCCAGTAACGAATGCTCGCAGCGCTTGCGGCTGTCGGTCCGTGACAACGGTATCGGCATCGAACCCGCCGTTCAGGCGAAGATCTTCGACCGTTTCGTCCAGGCCAGCGAAGCGGTGACCCTGCGCTATGGCGGCACTGGCCTGGGCCTGGCGATTTGCAAGCACCTGGTGGAAAAGCTGGGCGGTAGCATCGGCCTCGAGAGCGCTCAAGGGCAGGGCAGCTGCTTTTGGTTCGAGCTCGACATGGCTCGCGGGCAGCCCGTCTCAGCGGGTTCACCAACCCCTTCGCCCTTGCCCAGCCTGGATATCCTGGTGGTCGAAGACGTTGCGCTGAACCGTGAGGTTGCCGGTGGCCTGCTGATGCGCGACGGTCACCGGGTAAGCTTTGCCGAAGACGCCGGGCAAGCCCTGCAGGCATGCGCGCAGCGGCGCTTCGACCTGGTTCTGCTGGACGTGCACTTGCCGGGCATGAGCGGGGTGGCGTTGTGCCGACAGCTGCGCACCTCGCCGGGGCCGAACCGCAACAGTCGGATCCTGGCGCTGACGGCCGGCGTGCAACCGGGCCAGGTAGCGGGTTATCTGGACGCTGGTATGCAGGGCGTACTGGCCAAGCCTTTGCGGCTGGACAACCTGCGCAAGGCGTTGGCTGACGTAGCGCCCGGTGAAGTGGCCAGCGCTGGCGCAGACATGGACTGGTCATTGCTCGACACCCACCGTTCCCTGCTGGGGGAGCAGAAGTTGCAGGGCCTGCTGAAGGTCCTGCACCAGTCACTGCAGCAGCACGCCATGGCGCTGGCCGAGGCGCTGCCAGCCCAGGACTTCACCGAAGTGCTGCACCTGGCCCACCGCCTGGCTGGCAGCTGCGATTCCCTGGGGTTTACCGGGCTGGCTACGCTGTTGCGTCGCCTGGAGGAGGCGGCCCGGCAGCATGACCTGCAGGCCATGCAAGCCCTCGGCGAGCCGCTGGCCACCCAGCTAGGTCAGGCCAACGCCACGCTGGAACAGCTGATCCAGAGCTGACGTACAAAAAGCTTACGACTTTTTACATCTTCGATCCGTTCGTACAACGGCACCTTACATCCGTTTCCAATAATCCATGGCAACCGTGTTGCACACGGTCCATGAGGCTTATTGGAGACAAGAATAATGACATGCCGTAGCGCTCAGCCCCTCATTCGAACCCTCCCACGCACCGGCCGCAAAGGCGAGGTGTGCCATGACTGACAACGTTGAGAAGATCCAGCTCACCCGCGCCCTGAAAAGCCGGCACATCTTCATGCTGTCGCTGGGTGGGGTTATTGGCACCGGCCTGTTCATGGGGTCTGGCGTAACCATCAATCAGGGCGGGCCGGTGGGCGCGATCCTGGCTTATTTGGTCGCGGGCTTGCTGATGTACCTGGTGATGGTCTGCCTGGGCGAGCTGTCGGTGCAGATGCCAGTGTCCGGTTCGTTCCAGGCCCACGCCACCAAATACATTGGCCCGGCCACCGGGTTCATGATCGGCTGGGTGTACTGGATGAGCTGGGCCACCACCGTAGGCCTGGAGTTCACCGCTGCCGGCATGTTGATGACCCGCTGGTTCCCGGAGGTGCCGATCTGGTACTGGTCGGCACTGTTCGTGGTGGTGCTGTTCGGCCTCAACGCCCTGGCCACGCGTGCCTTTGGCGAGGCCGAGTACTGGTTCTCGGGCATCAAGGTGGCAACCATCCTCGGCTTCATCGTCATTGGCCTGCTGGTGATTTTCGGTGCCATCCCCGTGAGCAGCGGGGCACCTGCACCGATGCTGAACAACCTGGTGGGCGAGTCGCTGTTCCCCCATGGCCTGTCGGCAGTGTTCGCGGTGATGATGACCGTGGTCTACGCCTTCCAGGGCTGTGAAATCATGGGGGTGGCTGCCGGTGAGACCGAGCACCCGGAAAAGAGCATCCCGCGGGCGGTGCGCAATGTGGTGTTCCGCGTGCTGATTTTCTATGTGCTGGCCATTGCCGTGCTGTCGGCCATTGTGCCGCACGAGCAGGCCGGGCTGATGGAAA
Organism: Pseudomonas sp. FYR_5; assembly: GCF_043106315.1. Taxonomy (NCBI): domain Bacteria; kingdom Pseudomonadati; phylum Pseudomonadota; class Gammaproteobacteria; order Pseudomonadales; family Pseudomonadaceae; genus Pseudomonas; species Pseudomonas sp. FYR_5. The sequence goes on from NZ_JBICMK010000059.1 coordinate 41,014, forward strand.
GCCCGTTCGTGCAGGTGTTCGACATGGTCGGAATCCCTTACGCCGCCGACTTGATGAACTTCGTCATCCTCACGGCCATCCTCTCGGTAGGTAACTCCGGGTTGTATGCCTCCACGCGCATCCTCTGGGCCATGTCCAAGACTGGCATGGCACCCAAAAGCCTGTCGCCGCTGAGCAAGCGTGGCGTGCCGCTGCGGGCGCTGAGCATCACACTGTGCTTTGCGCTGATTTCGCTGATGACCAGCTTCGTTGCGGCTGACACGCTGTTCATGGTGCTGATGGCGGTGAGCGGTATGTCCGGCACCGTGACCTGGATCGTCATCGCTTTGGCGCAGTACCGCTTCCGCAAGGCCTGGCTGCGCGACGGCGGGCAACTGCAGGACCTGAAGTACAAGGCGCCGCTGTACCCACTGGTGCCGCTGCTGTGCATCACCCTGTGCAGTTCGCTGTTCGTGTTCCTGGCGCTGGACGAAACCCAGCGGCCGTCACTGTACTGGGGCTTTGGCTTCATTGCCCTGTGCTATGCGGCGTACTTCTTCGTCAACCGCCGCCGGCAGGGGGCCTTCGAGCCCAGCGCACCAAGGGTTTGATGCCGTAGTTCGTCGGCGGCAGGTGTTGGTCGCTGCATTTTCAGTACCTGTGAGGTCAAGCGCCGCCCGTGCGGGGCGCGATCTCACAGGCCATAAAGCCGTCACGACGAACGCCCTTGTGTAACGCCAAATACCGAGTTGTGCGAAGTTGTAACAGCCCATCCCGCCTTGTTGAACACTCGTTTAGTATCTTTCTCGTCAAGCCCTCCAAAACCATCACAACAACACCGAGGCCCCCCATGACCACCCCGTCGTCGTCACTGTTGAGCAAGGTCGAAGCCGGCGTTGCCTGGATCACCCTCAACCGCCCCGAGCAGCGCAACGCGCTGGACATTCCCACCCTCAAGCAACTGCACGCCTTGCTCGACAGCCATGCCAGCGACCCAACCGTTCGCGTGGTGGTGCTGACCGGCAGCGGCCGCAGCTTCTGCGCTGGCGCCGACCTGGCCGAATGGGCAGCCGCGGAAGCGGCGGGCACTCTGGAAAGCTACGGCTGGACCGAAACTGCCCATGCCCTGATGTTGCGCCTGCACAGCCTCGACAAACCCACCATCGCCGCCATCAACGGCACCGCCGTGGGCGGAGGCATGGACCTTAGCCTGTGCTGTGACCTGCGCATCGCCGCTGCCTCTGCGCGCTTCAAGGCCGGCTACACCAGCATGGGCTACAGCCCCGATGCCGGCGCCAGCTGGCACCTGCCACGGCTGATCGGTAGCGAGCAGGCCAAGCGCCTGCTGTTCCTCGACGAGTTGTGGGGCGCCGATCGCGCCCTGGCCGCCGGTTTGGTCAGCGAAGTCTGTGCCGACGAGCAGTTGCCTGCCGTCGTCGCCGAGCTGGCCGGGCGCCTGGCCAACGGCCCGACCTTCGCCTATTCGCAGACCAAGCGGCTGATGCGCGACGGTGCCCGGCGCACGCTGGCTGAACAGCTGGAAGCCGAGCGCCACGCCGGCCTGTTGTGCGGCCGCAGCCAGGATGGTGCCGAGGCCCTGCAAGCCTCGGTGGAACGTCGCGCTCCCCGTTTTACCGGCCAGTAATCCGATACCCGACCCTCATCAGGACCTTCGCAGATGAATTTCCAACTGACCCAAGAACAAGAAATGTTGGTGGAAGCGGTACGCAGCTTTGTTGCCAAAGAACTGCTGCCCCATGAGGAAGCGGTGGACCGCGCCGACGCCGTGTCACCCGAGCTGGCTGCGCAGATCCGTGGCAAGGCCATCGCTGCCGGGTTCTATGCCTTCAACATGCCCGAGGAAGTGGGAGGAGGCGGCCTGGACTACCTGTCCCAGGCGCTGATCGAACGTGAGCTGTCCAAGGTGTCCTGGGCGCTGCATGTCTTCGTTGCGCGGCCGTCAAAAATCCTCATGGCCTGCAAGGACGAGCAGATCAACGACTACCTGCTGCCGTGCGTGCAGGGCGAGAAGATCGACTGCTTCGCCCTCACCGAACCGGGCGCTGGCTCTGATGCCAACGCCATCAAGACCCGCGCCGTGCGTCAGGGCGATGACTTTGTCATCAACGGTAGCAAGCACTTCATCAGCCACGCGGGCCACGCCGATTTCGTCATTGTCTTCGCTGTCACCGACACCTACGAGCACAACGGGCGCAAGCGCAATGCGGTCACCGCCTTGCTGGTCGACCGGGGTACGCCGGGCATGACCATCCGCCGTGGTCCCAAGTGCGTGAGCAACCGTGGTTATCACACCTACGAGCTGTTCTTCGACGACTGCCGGGTGCCGGCCAGCAAGGTGCTGGGCGAAGTCGGCAAGGGCTGGGAAGTGGCCAACGCCTGGCTTACCGCTGGCCGGGTGATGGTCGCCGCCAACTGCGTGGGCCAGGCCCAGCGCGCCCTTGACCTGTCGCTGCAATGGGCCGCCGACCGCAAACAGTTCGGCCAGGCCATCGGCAGCTACCAAGGGGTGTCGTTCAAGCTGGCCGACATGGCCACACAGATCCGCGCGGCCGAGATGCTCACCCTGCACACCGCCTGGAAGATGGACCAGGGCAGCATGACCGACGGTGAGGCCGGCATGGCCAAGCTGTTTGCCAGCGAAGTGCTGGGCAAGGTCGCCGACGAAGCGGTGCAGATCTTCGGCGGCATGGGCCTGATGGATGAAGGGCCGGTTGAGCGCATCTGGCGCAACGCGCGTATCGAGCGCATCTGGGAGGGCACCTCGGAAATCCAGCGGCATATCATCGCCCGCGAACTGCTGCGCCCGCTGCTGCGCTGAGCGCCAGGAGAACACCCATGTCGCAATCGATTCGTGACAACCTCAAGCGCCTGCTGGCGCCCCGGCACCTGGCTTTTATCGGCGGGCGCAGCATGGCGCGGGCGCTCAAGCGATGCGCCGAAGGTGGCTTTGCCGGTGAACTGTGGCTGGTCAACCCGCAGCATGAAAGCCTGGAAGGCATCCCTTGCGTGGCACGGGTGGCCGACTTGCCCTACGCCCCGGACGCGGTGTTCATCGCCACCAACCGTGAGCTGACCCTGCAGTGCGTTGCCGAGCTGGCTGCACGCGGGGCCGGTGGCGCCATCTGCTACGCCTCGGGCTTTGCCGAAAGCGGCGAGGAGGGCTGTCAGTTGCAGCAACGCCTGCTCGACGTCGCCGGCAACATGGCCTTGCTCGGCCCCAACTGCTATGGCTTGCTCGACTACCTGCACGGTGCCGCCCTGTGGCCGGTGGCGCATGGTGGCCAGCAGGTGGAGAAGGGGGTGGCGATCCTCACGCAAAGTGGCAACTTCGCCTACAACCTGTCCATGAGCGACCGTTCCCTGCCGGTTGCCTACATGGCCTCGGTCGGCAACCAGGCGCAACTGGGTGTGGCCGAGCTGATGGATGTACTGCTCGACGACCCACGGGTAACCGCCATTGGCCTGCACCTGGAAGGCCTGAAGAACGTGCCGGGCTTCGCCCGCGCCGCGTGCAAGGCACTGCAGCAGGGCACGCCGATCATTGCATTGAAGACCGGCGTTTCGCAGATCGGCGCTGAACTGGCGCTCAGCCACACCAGCTCGTTGTCCGGCTCCGATGCGTTGTACGACAGCCTGTTCCAGCGCCTGGGCGTGATCCGCGTCAGCGGCCCGGTGAGCTTTGTCGAAACGCTCAAGGCCGCAGCCTGCGGACGCTTGCCGGCAGATGGCGAGCTGATTGCGCTGGCCTGTTCAGGCGGCGATGCCGGGCTGATTGCCGACTATGCCGAACGCAACCATCTGCAACTGCCGAAGCTCGAGCAAGGGCAGGTGGCGGCACTGGCGGAGGTGTTGCCGCGCTATGCCAACCTGGTCAACCCACTGGACTTCACTACGGCCATCTGGGGCGATGCAGCCGCCCTGCAACGTATGCTCGACAGTACCCTGAGCGGCGCCGCGGGCGCGGCGATGCTGGTGCTGGACTACCCGGCGGCCTTCACCGGCGAGCGCAAGGAGTGCGACCTGCTGTTGGGGCTGTACTGCGATGCCGTTGAACGCCACGGCAAGATTGGTTTTGTCACCTCGGCTTTCCCGGAACTGTTGCCTGCCAGTGCGCGTGAGCGCCTGCATGCGCGGGGCATCGCAGCCCTGCAGGGCGTGGAAGATGGCCTGGCGGCCTGGGGGCGCATCGTCGCTTATCAAAGGAACCGCCAGCGGTTGCTGGACCAGGGCGAGGCTGCGCGGGTACCGCTGTGCCCGCAGGCCCTCACGGGCGAAAGCCGACTGTTGGACGAATGGCAATCCAAGCAGGCCCTGCGCGCCTTCGGTCTGCCGGTGCCGGCAGGTGTGCTGAGTACGCCCGAGCGCGCTGTGGCAGACGCTGCCCGCGTGGGTTACCCGCTGGTACTGAAGGCGGTCAGCGCACAGCTGCCGCACAAGACCGAAGCTGGCGGCGTGGCGTTGAACCTGCGTGATGCCCGCGCCCTGGAAGCTGCACTGGTGCAGATGCGCCAGTGCATCGCTGACTACGCCCCGCAGGTTGCGTTTGATCAGGTGCTGCTCGAACCCATGGCCGAGCCGCCCTTGGCCGAGCTCATAGTGGGCATCAAGCGTGAACACGACTTTGCCCTGGCCCTGGTGATCGGTACCGGCGGCGTGCTGGTCGAACTGCTCAAGGACAGTGTCAGCCTGTTGCTACCCACCACCGACAGCGCCATCCGGGCGGCGCTGCTGAGCCTGCGTAGTGCCAGCCTGCTGCAAGGCTTCCGTGGCCGTCCGGCCGCCAACCTCGATGCCTTGGTCTCGGCCATCCGCGCGGTGGCCGATTACGCCTGCGAAAACGCCGGGCAGTTGCTGGAGCTGGATGTGAACCCATTGATGGTCGGTGCCAATGGCACCACCGCGGTCGACGCGCTGATCCGCCTCGGCCAGGCGCAAGGAGAACGACATGAATGACCTTACCCTGACTGCCGGCCAGGCGCTGGTGCGGTTGTTGGCCAACTACGGCGTGGAGACCGTGTTCGGCATTCCCGGCGTGCACACCCTGGAGCTCTACCGCGGCCTGCCGGGCAGTGGCATTCGCCATGTACTGACCCGCCATGAGCAGGGCGCCGGCTTCATGGCCGACGGCTATGCGCGAGTCAGTGGCAAACCGGGGGTGTGCTTCGTCATTACCGGCCCGGGCGTGACCAACGTCGCCACCCCCATCGGCCAAGCCTATGCCGACTCGGTGCCGATGCTGGTGATTTCCAGCGTCAACCACACCGCCAGCCTGGGAAAGGGCTGGGGCTGCCTGCACGAAACCCAGGACCAGCGCGCCATGACTGCGCCCATTACCGCGTTTTCTGCGGTGGCCCTGCAGGGCGACGACTTGCCCGAGCTGATCGCGCGCGCCTGGGCAGTGTTCGACAGCGAACGACCGCGCCCGGTGCATATTTCGGTGCCCCTGGACGTGCTGGCGGCATCGGTCAGCCGGGACTGGAGCGATGAGGTGGTACGCCGGCCGGGGCGTGGCCAGCCGTGCCGCGAAACCCTTGAGCAGGCTGCCCTGAAGCTCGCCGCCGCCAAGCGGCCGATGATCATCGCCGGTGGGGGCGCGTTGCACGCGGCTGAACAGTTGCAGCAACTCAGTACGCGGCTGGCGGCGCCTCTGTTCACCAGCGTGGCCGGCAAGGGCTTGTTGTCGCCAGATGCGCCACTCAATGCCGGCGCCAGCCTGTGCGTAGAACCCGGCTGGCAGTTGATCAGCCAGGCTGATGTGGTGCTTGCCGTAGGCACCGAAATGGCCGACACCGACTTCTGGCGTGAGCGCCTGCCGATCCGCGGCGAGCTGCTGCGCGTCGACATCGACCCGCGCAAGTTCAACGATTTCTACCCCTGTGCCATTGCCCTGCAGGGCGATGCCCGGCAAACCTTGGACGGTTTGCTCGAACACCTGCCTGCCCTTGAGCGTGACCCGGCCCAGGCCAGCGCGGCGGTGGCCGCCCTGCGCCAGGCCATCCGCAATGGGCATGCCCCGTTGCAGGCCACGCACCAGGCCATTCTGGACCGTATCGCCGCCGTACTGCCTGACGATGCCTTCATCAGCAGCGACATGACCCAGCTGGCCTATACCGGCAACTACGCCTTCGCCAGCCGAGCGCCACGTAGCTGGCTGCACCCCACCGGTTACGGCACCCTCGGCTACGGCCTGCCGGCCGGCATTGGTGGCATGTTCGCCAGCGACCACCGCCCCGGCCTGGTACTGGTGGGTGATGGCGGCTTCCTGTACACCGCCCAGGAGCTGGCCACTGCCGTCGAGGAGCTGCACCGGCCGCTGGTGGTGTTGCTTTGGAACAATGACGCCCTCGGCCAGATCCGCGACGATATGCTCGGCCTGGATATCGAGCCGGTCGGCGTGCTGCCGCGCAACCCGGATTTCATCGGCCTGGCCCGCGCCTTCGGTTGCACCGTGCACCAGCCACGTGACCTGGACGCGCTGCAGGCCGACCTGGCCAGTGGCTTCGCCACCCCCGGCGTGACGTTCATCGAACTCAAACACACCTGCGTCTGTTAAGGCGCGCACAACGACAAGAACACGAGTAACCATCATGCCCTTTCGCCGTACGCTTCTGGCTGCATCCCTGGCACTACTGATCACCGGCCAGGCCCCCCTGTATGCGGCCCCCCCGTTGTCGATGGACAACGGCACCAACGCCTTGACCGTGCAAAACAGCAACGCCTGGGTCGAAGTCAGTGCCAGTGCCCTGCAACACAATATCCGCACCCTGCAGGCTGAGCTGGCCGGCAAGTCCCGGCTGTGCGCCGTGCTCAAGGCCGATGCCTATGGCCATGGTATCGGTCTGGTGATGCCGTCGATCATCGCCCAGGGCGTGCCCTGCGTGGCGGTGGCCAACAACGAGGAGGCCCGGGTGGTCCGCGCCAGCGGTTTTACCGGGCAACTGGTGCGGGTCCGTGCGGCCAGCCTGAGCGAGCTGGAAGATGCCTTGCAGTACGACATGGAAGAGCTGGTGGGCAGCGCTGAGTTCGCCCGCCAGGCCGATGCCATCGCCGCGCGCCATGGCAAGACCCTGCGCATCCATCTGGCGTTCAACTCCAGCGGCATGAGCCGTAACGGGGTGGAGATGGCCACCTGGTCCGGCCGCGGTGAAGCGCTGCAGATTACCGACCAGAAGCACCTCGAACTGGTTGCGCTGATGACCCACTTCGCCGTGGAAGACAAGGACGATGTACGCAAGGGCCTGGCGGCATTCAACGAGCAGACCGACTGGTTGATCAAGCACGCCAGGCTAGACCGCAGCAAGCTCACCCTGCACGCCGCCAACTCGTTCGCTACGCTGGAAGTGCCGGAAGCGCGCCTGGACATGGTACGAACGGGGGGCGCGCTGTTCGGCGATACCGTGCCGGGGCGCACCGAGTACAAACGTGCAATGCAGTTCAAATCGCACGTGGCGGCGGTGCACAGCTACCCGGCCGGCAACACCGTGGGCTATGACCGCACCTTCACCCTGGCCCGTGATTCGCGTCTGGCCAACATTACGGTCGGGTACTCCGACGGCTACCGCCGGGTATTCACCAACAAGGGCCATGTGCTGATCAATGGCCACCGCGTGCCAGTCGTGGGCAAGGTGTCGATGAACACGCTGATGGTCGATGTCACCGACTTCCCTGATGTGAAGGGGGGTAACGAAGTGGTGCTGTTCGGCAAGCAGGCCGGGGGCGAAATCACCCAGGCCGAGATGGAAGAAATCAACGGCGCGTTGCTCGCCGATTTGTACACCGTATGGGGCAGTTCCAACCCGAAGATGCTCGTCGACTGAAATTGCCATTGAAAGGAGATTGCCATGCGCTACGCCAAGCTTACCCAACGCATCGCCGGCGACGGGGCCGCGGCCTGGGACATCCATTACCGCGCCCTGGCGCTGCAGGCCGAGGGCAAGGACATTCTGTTGCTGTCGGTGGGTGACCCGGACTTCGACACCCCCGCGCCTATCGTCGAGGCGGCCATCGACAGCCTGCGCGCTGGCCATACTCATTACGCCGATGTACGCGGCAAGCTGGCGCTGCGCCAGGCCATCGCCAACCGTCACCGGCAACGCAGCGGCCAGACGGTGAGCGCTGACCAGGTGACAGTGCTGGCGGGGGCTCAGTGCGCGTTGTTCTGCGTGGCCCAGTGCATACTCGACCCAGGCGATGAGGTGATCGTTGCCGAACCGATGTATGTCACCTACGAGGCCGTGTTCGGTGCCTGCGGCGCCAAGGTGGTGCCGGTACCGGTCAAGCCTGAGAATGGCTTTCGCGTGTGCCCGCGTGACGTCGCCGAGCGCATTACCCCGCGCACCCGCGCGCTGGCCCTGAACAGCCCGCACAACCCTTCAGGGGCGAGCCTGCCGCGCGCGACCTGGGGAGCGCTGGCCGAACTGTGCGTTGCCCATGACCTGTGGCTGATCTCTGACGAGGTCTACAGCGAGCTGCTGTATGAAGGCGAGCATGTCAGCCCCGGCAGCCTGCCGGGGATGGCCGAGCGCACCGCAACGCTGAACAGCCTGTCGAAATCGCATGCCATGACCGGCTGGCGCATGGGGTGGGTGGTCGGCTCGACAGCACTGGCCACGCATCTGGAAAACCTCGCCCTGTGCATGCTCTACGGCTTGCCGGACTTCGTCCAGGATGCCGCCGTGGTGGCGCTGGAGCACCCGTTGCCCGAACTGGACGCCATGCGCGAAGCCTACCGCCAGCGGCGCGATCTGGTGTGCGAGCAACTGGCCGGCTGCCCGGGCCTGAAGGCGTTGAAGCCCGATGGTGGCATGTTCGTGATGGTCGACATCCGTGAAACCGGCGTCAGCGCCCAGGCCTTCGCCGACTACCTGTTGGACAGCCAGGGCGTGTCGGTGCTCGCCGGCGAGGCATTCGGCCCTAGCGCTGCCGGGCATATCCGCCTGGGCCTGGTGCTGGGCAATGAGGCGCTGGCCGATGCCTGCCAGCGCATTGCCCGCTGTGCCGACGAACTGAAACGGGAGTACGGCCATGCATGAGTATGCGCGGCTGTACATCGATGGCGCCTGGCAGGTGCCGAGCGGGCAGGGCATGGCTGAGGTGATCGACCCGGCCACCGAACAGGCCATTGGCCGGGTACCCTTGGGCACCGAGGCCGATGTCGAGCGGGCGGTGATGGCGGCGCGGCGGGCCTTCGATGGCTGGTCGCGCACGCCGTCCAGCGTGCGCGCCGGGTACATCCGGGCATTGGTCGCACAGCTGAAAAACCGTGCGGCGGAAATGGCAGCGGTCATCACCGATGAGCTGGGCATGCCGGTGCAGTGGTGCCAGGCGGTGCAGGTCGAAGGCCCGATTGCCGGGTTGGAGCAATACGCCGAACTGGCCAGGCTGATGGACGAGGTGCGCGACGTCGGCAATTCGCTGGTGTACCGCGAAGCCGTTGGCGTGTGCGCATTCATCAACCCGTGGAACTACCCGCTGCACCAGATGATCGGCAAGCTGGCGCCAGCCCTGGCCGCGGGTTGTACGGTGGTGGTCAAGCCCAGCCAGGAAACACCGCTGCACGCGTTCCTGCTGGCCGATATGATCGAGGCCATTGGCCTGCCGGCGGGGGTGTTCAACCTGGTCAGCGGCCCGGGGGCCAAGGTCGGCGAAGCGCTGGCCCGGCACCCGCAGGTGGACATGGTGTCGTTTACCGGCTCCACCGGCGCCGGGGTCAGGGTGTCGCAGGCAGCAGCACCGACGGTAAAGCGGGTATGCCTGGAACTGGGCGGCAAGTCGCCGCTGCTGATTACCGCCGACGCTGACCTGCACGCTGCGGTGCGCCATGGCGTGCAGGATGTGATGATCAACTCGGGGCAGACCTGCACGGCACTGACCCGCATGCTGCTGCCGACCAGCCGCTATGCCGAGGCGCTGGACATTGCCGAGGCCGAAACCCGTGCACTGGTCATGGGCGACCCGCGTGACCCGACCAGCTTCCTCGGGCCAATGTGTTCCGCAGGCCAGCGGCGCACGGTGCTCGACTATATCCGCCTGGGCCAGGAAGAAGGTGCGCGCTTGTTGTGCGGCGGTGATCACGGCGGCTTCGAGCGCGGGTTCTACGTGGCGCCGACGTTGTTCGCCGACGTCGACAACCGCATGCGCATCGCCCAGGAGGAAATCTTTGGCCCGGTGCTGTGCCTGATACCTTATGCCGATGAAGCCCAGGCAGTGGCCCTGGCCAATGACTCGCCATTCGGCTTGTCCAGTGCAGTGTGGGCCGGCGGCCGCGAGCAGGGCCTGGCGCTGGCGCGGCAGATACGTGCCGGGCAGTGCTACATCAACGGTGCCGCGTTCAACTACCAGGCGCCGTTCGGGGGCTACAAGCAATCGGGAAACGGCCGCGAGTGGGGCGAAGAGGGCCTGGCGGAGTTCGTCGAGGTCAAGGCGGTGCAGTGCTGAGCCACTGCGGCAAGATAACCTGTTTTGTGTGAGGAGAATGCTTGTGAATGTACTGATCGTCCACGCTCACCCCGAGCCGCAATCGTTCACGGCTGCCCTGCGTGACCAGGCGGTGGAAACCTTCCGTGCCCAAGGCCATCAGGTGCAGGTCAGCGACTTGTACGGCATGGGCTGGAACCCGGTGGCCAGTGCCGATGACTTTACCCAGCGCGAGAACCCCGAGTACCTGGTGTATGCCCTGGAGCAGCGCCAGGGGGTCAAGCGTGGCGCCATTGCCGCGGACATCCAGCAGGAGCTGGACAAGTTGTTGTGGGCCGACTTGCTGGTGCTGAATTTCCCGATCTTCTGGTTCTCGGCACCGGCCATGCTCAAGGGCTGGATCGACCGGGTGCTGGTGTCGGGGGTGTGCTATGGCGGCAAGCGCTTCTACGACCAGGGCGGGTTGGCCGGCAAGAGGGCGCTGGTGACCGTGACCCTGGGCGGGCGCGAGCACATGTTTGGCGACGGCGCGATTCACGGGCCGCTGGAAGACATGCTGCGGCCGATCCTGCGGGGCACGCTGGCCTATGTCGGGTTCGAGGTGTTGCCGCCGTTCGTGGCGTGGCATGTGCCTTACATCAGTGCTGATGCACGGCAGGACTTTCTGCAGCAATACCGGCAGCGTCTGGAGCAGCTTTCGGACGACCAGCCACTGGTGTTCCCGCGCCTGGCGCAGTTCGATGAAGCGTTGTACCCGCTGACGTGACCTTTCTCCTGTACTGAACACTGGGGCCGCGTTGCGGCCCTTTCGCGACACAAGGCCGCTCCCACAGGATTACCGCCAGCTTCGAAGGCTGCACCGTCCTCCCACAGGATTACCACCAGCTTCGAAGGCTGCACCGTCCTTGTGGGAGCGGCCTTGTGTCGCGAAAGGGCTGCAAAGCAGCCCCAACATTTTGTCGGCATACGATGTTCTGCAAACCTTCCAGCGCCACCTGCCAAAAAGCGACCACCCACACATTCGGGGTATGTCACCCCTGGGCAAATCCACCGATAGTGAACCCATCGGCTCGATCCGGAGCACTCACACGATGGAGTTGCCATGCGCAAGGTACTGAAGGTGATTGGCGGTCTGCTGCTGGCGTCTGGCGCCAGCCTGGCCCAGGCGGCAGAGGTGGACAGCGGTAACACGTTACGGTTGTACAACTGGACCGACTACATCGGTGAAACCACCCTGGCCGACTTCGAGAAGGCCACCGGCATCAAGGTCATCTACGACACCTTCGATGGCTACGAAACCGTGCAGACCAAACTGCTCACCGGCCGTTCCGGCTACGATCTGGTCATGCTCAACGCCTCGCTGGTCCCCCCGCTGATCAGCGCCGGCGTGTTCCAGGCACTGGACAAGCAGCAACTGCCTAGCTGGCAAAACCTCGATCAGCAGGTGGTCAACAACCTGCAGGGCTACGACCCTGGCCTGAAGTACTCGGCGCCCTATACCTGGGGCAGCTCGGGGGTCACCTACAACGTCGACAAGATCACCGCGCGCATGCCCGACGCGCCGATCGGTTCGCTGGCCATGTTGTTCGACCCCAGGATCGTCTCGCGCTTCGCCGACTGCGGCGTCACCCTGATGGACGCGCCCACCGAGGTCATCCCGCTGGCCCTGCAGTACCTGGGCAAGGACCCGCGCAGCGCGTCTCCGGCCGACCTCAAGGCGGCCGAGCAACTGCTGCTGGGTATCCGCCCCTACATTCGCAAGTTCGATTCGGTGAATTACCTCACCAGCCTGCCCAATGGTGATGTCTGTCTGGCGCTGACCTGGTCCGGTGACTATGCCACCGCCCAGGCCCGCGCGGTGGAAGCGAAGAAGGACATCAAACTGTCGTTCTTCATCCCCCAGGAAGGTTCGCTGATCTGGTTCGACAACCTGTACATCCCCAAGGATGCGCCGCACGCGGCCAACGCCCACCGCTTCATCGAGTTTTTGCTGCAGCCGCAGACCATGGCCAAGGTCACCGACTACATCCACTACGCCAACAGCAACGCTGCCGCTACCGCGCTGGTGCGTGATGACATTCGCCAGGACCCGGCCATCTACCCCGACGCACCCACCCGCGAACGCCTGTTCGCGCAGAAAACCCAGAGCCCGAAGGACATGCGCGCCATCACCCGGGTCTGGAGCACGGTCAAGACCGGTTTCTGAACACCGCCCAACGATTCCCGCCAAGGAGCTGCCCATGGCCACCCCAAGCAAAGCATTCGCCATTGCCCACGACCCGCTGGTGGACGCCGACAAGGCCCACTACATGCACGGCTACCATGTGTTCGACGAGCACCGCGAACAAGGTGCGTTGAACATCGTCGCCGGTGAAGGCGCCTACATTCGCGACACCCATGGCAACCGTTTCCTCGATGCCGTCGGCGGCATGTGGTGCACCAACATTGGCCTGGGCCGTGAGGAAATGGCCGTGGCCATCGCTGACCAGGTGCGCCAGCTGGCCTATTCCAACCCGTTCTCCGACATGGCCAACGACGTCGCCATCGAACTGTGCCAGAAGCTCGCGCAGCTGGCGCCGGGTGACTTGAACCATGTGTTCCTCACCACGGGCGGCTCCACCGCAGTCGATACGGCTTACCGGCTGATCCAGTACTACCAGAACTGCCGAGGCAAACCGCACAAGAAGCACATCATCGCCCGCGACAACGCCTACCACGGCTCCACCACCCTGACCATGTCGATTGGCAACAAGGCCGCCGACCGGGTGGCGGAGTTCGATTACCACCACGACCTGATCCACCACGTCTCCAACCCCAACCCGTACCGCGCGCCAGACGACATGGACGAGGCGGAGTTCCTCGACTTTCTGGTAGCGGAGTTCGAGGACAAGATCCTCTCGCTGGGTGCCGACAACGTGGCGGCATTCTTCGCCGAGCCGATCATGGGCTCGGGCGGGGTGATCATTCCGCCCGAGGGGTACTTCCAGCGCATGTGGCAGCTGTGCCAGACCTACGACATCCTGTTCGTCGCCGACGAAGTGGTGACCTCGTTCGGGCGCCTGGGCACCTTCTTCGCCAGCGAGGAACTGTTTGGCGTCATCCCTGACATCATCACCACCGCCAAAGGCCTGACCTCGGCGTACCTGCCGCTGGGTGCGTGTATTTTTTCCGAGCGCATCTGGCAAGTGATTGCCGAGCCGGGCAAGGGCCGTTGCTTCACCCACGGTTTCACCTACAGCGGCCACCCGGTGTGTTGCACGGCGGCGCTTAAGAACATCGAGATCATCGAGCGCGAGCAACTGCTCGATCATGTCAAGGACGTGGGGGGGTACCTTGAGCAACGTTTGCAGAGCCTGCGCGAGCTGCCGCTGGTGGGTGATGTGCGCTGCATGAAGCTGATGGCCTGTGTCGAGTTCGTCGCCAACAAGGCCAGCAAGGCACTGTTCGCCGATGAGGTGAACATCGGCGAACGCATCCACAGCAAGGCGCAGGGAAAAGGCTTGCTGGTGCGTCCGATCATGCACCTGAACGTGATGTCGCCTCCGTTGATCATCACCCATGCACAGGTGGACGAGATCGTCGAGACCCTGCGCCAGTGCATCATCGAAACCGCGCGTGATCTCACTGCGCTTGGCCTGTACCAAGGCCGATGAACCTGGCGCAAAGGGCTGTGCGCGGGCGTGCCTGGCAGGCTAGACTGCCGGGCATGACCCAGGCCTCTCCCGACACCCCGCTTACCCTCACAATGGGCGCGCTGCAGCAGTGGCACGCGGCGTTGCAGCGCGCCCTGGCCCATGGCGAAACCCCCGAGGCGCTGGCGTATGTGGCCGCTGCCATCGGCCAGTTGGTGCAGGTGGAGTCGATGATGATCAGCCTTGAGTGCCAGGGGCGGGCGCCGCAGTTGCTGTACCAGCAAGGCATCCCCGAACGGCACCGGGCCGCCGTGCTGGAGCGCTATTTCAGTGCCGGCTACCTGCTGGACCCTTTCTGCCTTGCCGTGCAAAGCGGCCTGGCCGAAGGTTTCTACCACCTGCAGGAAATCGCCCCCGACAACTTCTTCGAAAGCGACTACTACAAGGCCTATTACCTGGGTACAGGTTGTAGTGAAGACAGCTACTACATCGTCGACCTCAGCCCAGGCCGCAAGCTGTCGCTGAGCCTGTTCCAGGGCTGCAGCGGCACGCGCCTGAATGCCGGGCAGGTCGACCTGTTGCGTGCGCTGGAGCCGATGGTGCGCGAACTGCTGGGGCGTTATGCCCGGCACAACCTGGAACCGGGCGCTGCATCAACCGAGCGCAGCAGCCTGCAGGCAGCGTTCGACAGCTTCGGCTGCCAGGTGCTGACCGACCGCGAGCGGGAAGTGGCGCACATGATCTTGCGCGGGCACTCGGTGAAATCTACCGCGCTGGAGCTGGGTATCTCGCCGGAGACCGTGCGCATGCACCGCAAGAACCTGTACATGAAACTTGAGATCAACTCGCAATCGGAGTTGTTTGCACGGTTTATCGACTGGTTACGCGGTGATCAGCTGGAAATCCATAGCGTAACGCGGTGATCAATTTTCTATACCTCCCGGTATATGGACAGCCCTGCACCTTGCCGCATAGCTTAACCCTCGACGGGGCGCGCCATGCTCAAGCCATAACAACAACGATGCCCCGTTACATTTCAGTCCTGCCAACCCAAAACTCTAAAAATGAGGCGGCAAATGGAAAGCATCGGCACCTATGTCATCTACGTCATCATGGTGTGCGCGGTACTGGGTGCCGTGGCATCCATCTACAACCCTGAAGGCGAGCTGGGCCAGGAGTTCATCGCCGGCCTGCACAGCATCGGCCCCATCTTTATCCCGGTAGCCGGCATCATGGCGGCGATCCCGTACATTTCAGCAGGTATCAGTCATGTGATCGCGCCACTGTTCCAGGCCATCGGGGCCGACCCTGGCATCGCCGGTCCCATCTTCATCGCCTCGGACATGGGCGGCTACCAGTTAGCCAAAGCGCTGGCGCAAAGCCAGGAAGGCTGGATCCTCGGCCTGATCACCGGCTTTCAGTGCGGCGCCACCATCATCTTCGTCATTCCGGTCGGGCTGGCCATGCTGCACAAGGCCGACCACAAGTACATGGCACTGGGGATCATGGCCGGGCTGCTGACCATTCCGCTGAGCATCATGATCATTGCCATGACCATGCAGGCGCTTGGCCTGAGCGTGCGTCCGGACATCGCTACCACTGGCGCCGCTACCCAGGCACTGCACTTCACCTGGGCAATGCTGCTGCGCAACCTGATGCCGCTGATCCTGTTTTGCATTGCCCTGGCAGCGGCATTGCGCTACTTCCCCACACTGATGGTGTACCTGTTCCTCAAGCTCGGCCAGTTCATGTACATCGCCGTGGTGTTGGTGCTGGTAGCGTCCATCGTGCAGTACTTCACCGGCCTGTTCAGCCACCTGTTCGGCAGCTGGGGTTTTGCGCCGATCATCGCCGATGCCGATGATCAGTTTCGCGCCTTGGAAATTGCTGGCTACATCGGCCTGATGCTGTGCGGGGCGTTCCCCATGGTGCACTTGCTCAAGCGCTTCCTGGCGCGGCCAATCGAACGGGTGGCCTCGCGCTTTGGCATGTCTGGTGTCGGTGCGGCCGGGGTATTGGCGGCCTCGGCGAATATCCTGGCCATGTTTCGCTTGGTCAGCGAAATGCCGCCCAAGGACAAGGTATTGGTGATCGCTTTCTCTGTGTGCGCCGCGTTCACCTTTGGCGACCACATGGCCTTCTCCGCCAACTTCCAGCCCTCGCTGATACTGCCGTTGATGATAGGCAAACTCAGTGGCGGCCTGATCGCCATGCTGCTGGCCAGTTGGCTGGCGGTGCCCAAGGCGCAGGAGCTGGGACGTCAGGACGCTGCCGCAGGTGTCTGCAAGGGGGTGGCCGAGCCGTCCTGAGCAAAAGCGTCATGCGCATGATCCGGAGCGTCCTGGGCGCTCCGGATTTTGTGTTTTTAACCGATCAAGGCGGTAAGGTCATGCAGGCCTTCGGTGCATGAGCGTGTGGTGAGCAATGACAAAAGATGAGGCAAACGAGTTGGCAGCGGTGATCGAGGCGATCGGCAGCGAACAGCTGGGACCGGCGCTGGATGCGTGGCTGCGCAGCAAGCTGACGTTCGACATGAGTTGCGCCTACCTGTTCCAGTTCAATCAACCAGCACTGCTGGTGCATAACGGGTACAACCGTACGGTCACGGAGCGTACGTTGAACGCTTACGTGCGCGGCGGCTACCTGCTTGACCCGTTCTACGTTGCTTGCGTCAACGAGCACCCATCCGGGCTATGGCGCATGAGCGAACTGGCACCTGACTGCTTCTTCTCTTCAGGGTTTGCCATTTCCAAGGACATCCACCCCTGTGTGTCGTCCGACTATGGGACGGCGGTGGATGAGGTGGGCTTCATCATTCCCCTGCGGCCCCAGTTGGCGATCGTCTATTCGCTGATGCGCAACCACGGCAGTGGGGATTTCGATGCAGGGGAAATGGAGCTGTTGGCGGCAATGTCGCCGCTGCTGGCTTCGGTTTTTGGTCAGCACTGTCGATTGCGTTACGCTGATATCCTGCGCGCGGCACCAGAGGGGGTGGTGCTGGAGGACGCCTTCGTAGAGATCTTGCAAGGGCAACTGACTGAAACCCAGCGCCTTATCGCCAAGTTGTTGTTACAGGGGCACAGCAATGCGTCGATTGCGCGGCAGCTGAATATTTCCGATGGGACGGTAAAGGTGCACAAGCACAACATCTATCAGCGCCTGGAAATTTCATCCAACGCCGAACTGTTTCGCCTGTTTATCGATTATCTGGCCAAGGGCTGATACAGCAAGGGGCTGCAAAGCAGCCCCTTGCTGTATCAGGTACAGGTCACCTGAACAGCGGACTCAGGTGCTCGCTGAGGTAGATCCCTTGCGGATCGAGCTGGCGGCGCAGCTTACGGAAGTCCTCGGCACGCGGGTATATTGCACTCACATCTTCACCCGTCAGGAAATGCAGCTTGCCCCAGTGCGGCCTGGCGCCATAGGAACGCAGGATCTGATCCACCGCCCGCAGATAGTCCCAGTAGTCGGTACCCGGCTGGCCGGACACCGAAATGGTCACGCTGTCCTGCTCGAAGAATGGGCTCATCCACGCCCCGTCTCCGGCAGTAAAGCGGTACTCGATGGGGTAGATGGCCTCGGGGAAGTCCTCCAGCATCAGCTTGCGCACGGCCCGCAACGCTTCCTTGCTGTGGCGCAACGGCACAGCGTATTCCAGTTCGTGAAAGTTGGGCAGGTACTCGATCGGGTACACATCCGAGCTGTAGGCCACTTTCTCGAACTCGCTTTCCCAGATCGGGTGGTCGGTGATGTCCATGACCTTCACTTCGCAGACATCGGTGGTGCGCCCGCTTGTAGAGGTGGCGGCGGTATCGGGTAGGCAATAGCAATGGCGGCTTTGCTCGTAGGGGCACCAGAAGAAGCTGAAGTGGCGGTGTTTGCGTGCCAGTTCGTCGTGCTTTTCCATCACGCTTTCGAAGTCTTCGCGCCAGATGCGCTCGTGCAGGTTGAAGCTGTCGGTCACCTGCAAGGTCAGTTCGGAAACAATGCCCAGTACGCCCAGCGACACCCGGCCCGCCTGTAGCAGGTCGGGGGTGCTTTCGTCGACCACGAGTATTTCGCCATCGGGTTGCACCAGCTTCATGCCGACAATCGACGAGGCCAGGTTGCCGAGGGTCAGACCGGTGCCGTGGGTACCGGTAGTCAATGCGCCTGCAATAGACTGGCTGTCGATGTCGCCCTGGTTGACCATTGACAACCCGGCGGCACGCAATGTCTTGCCCAAGGCATTGATGGTGGTGCCGGCGGCAGCGGTGACGCGCTTTTTCTCGTGGTCGACATGGCGTACGCCGCTCATGTTGGCCAGGGTCAGGTGCAGGCCATTGGTCAGTGCCACCGGGGTGAAGGAATGCCCCGAGCCGGCCACGCGCACGTTCATGCCATTGCTGCTGGCCTGGCTGACCATTGAGCACAATTCGTCCTCGCTGGCCGGTGCCCCGCGTGCTGCACGGATGCAGGACTGGTTACCGGCCCAGTTGCGCCAGTGCGCGTGTTCAAGGCCGAATTCGTTGATATGCATGTTGTTGGAAGAGGTACTCACATCGTTCTCCTGCCGGTTGTTCTTGTAATCAGAGGGCGGTGTAGCCATTGTCGGCAAACAGGTGCGCGCCGTTGACGAAACTGGCGTCGTCACTGGCCAGGAACAAGGCTGCGCTGGCGACTTCCGAGGGTTGGCACAAGCGCCCCTGGGCGGCAGCGATGGCCTGTTCGCTGACGTCTACGCCATGCTTGCGCAACATGTCGATCTCGCGCAGGCCGTGGGCGGTGGCGATGAAGCCCGGGCAGATGGCATTGGCGCGAATGCCTCGGTCGCGAAACTCCACAGCGATGGCCCGGGCGAACATATGCGTGGCACCCTTGCTGGTGCAATACAGCACCTCCATCGGCGTGCCCACCACTGCCGAGATTGATGAGGTGCAGACGATACTGCCGCCGCCGGCCGCAAGCATGCCCGGCAACACCGCGCCGGTGACCAGGAACATGCTCTTCACGTTCACGGCCATGATCCGGTCCCATTCTTCTTCACTGGTTTCCAGGAAGGGCATGGCCGACAGGATGCCCGCGTGGTTCATCAGCACGGTGATGTGGCCGAAGGCCTCTTCTACGGCCGCCACCGCGGCCTTCACTTGCTGTGCGTCCGAGACATCGGCGGCAGCGAAGATGGCCTGGTAACCTGCATCACGCAATCGCCTTGCAACTTCGGCGCCCTTGCTGCCGGGCAGGTCGACAATGCCCACCCTGGCCCCTTCTGCCGCGAACAGCTCCGATGCGGCCAGCCCGCAGCCACCCGCACCGCCAGTAATCAGCGCCACCTTGCCGTTAAGACGTCCAGCCATGTTCGACTCCCGATGATTTTTGATTGACTGTCTTGAGCCCGGGCGTTTCGCGATTCGCGTGCTGGAGCATGAAACAGATCATCGGGAACATCCATATACCGATGGGTATACGGGGCACGCATAGGCAATGGGGCAGGGCTATACAGCCCCTGTGGGGCGCGCCCGCTCCCACAAGGTGCATGGTGTGTTCATATGGCCTGTTGCTCGATCAACGCCAGGCACCGCTGCACGATCGGGCTTACATCACCCTTGCGCCGGCTGAGGATGATCGGGCTGACGGCGCCGCTATCAAGCAGGTCGACATACTCGATATCGGTACGGTGCTGCTGCTGTACCGTTGCCGGCACCAGGGTCACGCCGACGCCAACCGCTACCAGGCCGATGGCGGTCTGCAGTTCGTTGGCCCACTGGCTGACACGAATGCTCATGCCGTGGTGGGCGAACAGCGCCAGCACGTGGTCGGCATAACTGGGCCGGGGATTGGCCGGATAGAGGATGAACGCTTCGCCAGCCAGCTGGGCCAGACTGAGCGGGCGGCCCGCCAGGGGGTGGCCCTTGGGTAGCACGGCCACCAGCGGGTCCTCGCACAGCACCTGCTGGTGAATCACCGGGTCGTCGATGCGAATGCGCCCGAAGCCAATGTCGATACGCCCGCTTTTAAGCGCCTCCACCTGTTGCAAGGTGGTCATCTCGTTCAGGCCCAGTTCCAGCTCGCTGTCCTGGCGCAGTTCGCGGATCAGCTCCGGCAGCACGGTGTACAGGGTAGAGGGAGCAAAGCCGATGCCCAGCCACTGGCGCTGGCCCTGGCCGATGCGGCGGGTGTTGTCGCTGATGTTCTGCAACTGCTGCAGCACAGTGCAGGTCTGCTCGTAGAAGAAGCGGCCGGCTTCGGTCAGCCGCAGCGGACGTTCGCGCACCACCAGCAGGGTACCGAGCTGGTCCTCCAGTTGGCTGATCTGCCGACTCAGGGGTGGCTGGGCGATGTGCAGCAGCTCGGCGGCGCGGGTGAAGTTCAGGGTCTCGGCCAAGACTTTGAAGTAACGCAGGTGGCGCAGCTCCATCAGACCTCCAGGGTATGGTGGGAGATTCATTTGATATTGGACGGTCGTCAGGGTCTCGCGCAATCCTTCAACAATCAAGTAAACGCATCACTCGGGCCTGCAACTGAAAGCCCGACCTGACGGGACCTGGCAACAATGACAAGCGCGCTGATTGAACACATAGATGCAATTATCGTCGATCTCCCGACCATTCGCCCGCACAAGCTGGCGATGCACACCATGCAGCAGCAGACCCTGGTGGTATTGCGCCTGCGCTGCAGCGATGGCGTGGAAGGCATCGGCGAAGCCACCACCATCGGTGGCCTGGCTTATGGCTACGAAAGCCCCGAAGGCATCAAGGCCAATATCGACGCGCACCTCGCCCCGGCGCTGATCGGCCTGCCAGCAGACAACATCAACGCCGCCATGCTCAAGCTGGACAAGCTGGCCAAGGGCAACACCTTCGCCAAGTCCGGCATCGAAAGCGCCTTGCTCGACGCCCAGGGCAAACGCCTGGGCCTGCCGGTCAGCGAACTGCTGGGGGGGCGCGTGCGTGACAGCCTGGAAGTGGCCTGGACCCTGGCCAGCGGCGACACCGCTCGCGATATCGCCGAAGCCCAGCACATGCTGGACATTCGCCGGCACCGGGTGTTCAAGCTGAAAATCGGCGCCAACCCGGTGGCCCAGGACCTCAAGCACGTGGTCGCGATCAAGCGCGAGCTGGGTGACAGCGCCAGCGTGCGGGTCGACGTCAACCAGTACTGGGACGAGTCCCAGGCCATCCGCGCCTGTCAGGTACTGGGCGACAACGGCATCGACCTGATCGAGCAGCCGATTTCGCGCGTCAACCGCGGTGGCCAGGTGCGCCTGAACCAGCGCAGCCCGGCACCGATCATGGCCGATGAGTCGATCGAAAGCGTCGAGGACGCCTTCAGCCTGGCCGCCGACGGCGCCGCCAGCATCTTCGCCCTGAAAATCGCCAAGAATGGTGGTCCGCGCGCGGTGCTGCGCACTGCACAGATCGCCGAGGCCGCTGGCATCGCCTTGTACGGCGGCACCATGCTCGAAGGTTCGATCGGCACCCTGGCTTCGGCCCATGCATTCCTCACCCTGCGCCAGCTCACCTGGGGTACGGAGCTGTTCGGGCCGCTGCTGCTGACCGAGGAGATCGTCAACGAGCCGCCGCAATACCGCGACTTCCAGCTGCACATCCCCCATACCCCAGGCCTGGGCCTGACGTTGGACGAACAGCGCCTGGCGCGCTTCGCCCGTCGCTGATCAGCAAGCAAGGAGATAACCATGTTGTTCCACGTGAAGATGACCGTGAAGCTGCCGGTCGACATGGACCCGGCCAAGGCCGCCCAGCTCAAGGCCGACGAAAAGGAACTGGCTCAGCGCCTGCAGCGCGAAGGCATCTGGCGTCACCTGTGGCGCATTGCCGGGCATTACGCCAACTACAGCGTGTTCGATGTGCCCAGCGTCGAGGCGTTGCATGACACGCTGATGCAGCTGCCGCTGTTCCCGTACATGGACATCGAGGTCGACGGCCTGTGTCGGCATCCCTCGTCTATCCACAGCGACGATCGCTGATTCGCACCTGTATGCCTGACAAGAACAATACGAGGTAAGCACGATGACCGTGAAAATTTCCCACACTGCCGACATTCAAGCCTTCTTCAACCAGGTGGCTGGCCTGGACCATGCCGAAGGAAACCCGCGCTTCAAGCAGCTCATTCTGCGCGTGCTGCAAGACACCGCTCGGCTGATCGAAGACCTGGAAATCACCGAGGACGAGTTCTGGCACGCCGTCGACTACCTCAACCGCCTGGGCGGTCGTAACGAGGCGGGCCTGCTGGCTGCTGGGCTGGGCATCGAGCACTTCCTCGACCTGCTGCAGGATGCCAAGGACGCCGAAGCCGGCCTTGGCGGCGGCACCCCGCGCACCATCGAAGGCCCGCTGTATGTTGCCGGGGCGCCGCTGGCCCAGGGCGAAGTGCGCATGGACGACGGCACTGACCCGGGCGTGGTGATGTTCCTTCAGGGCCAGGTGTTCGATGCCGACGGCAAGCCGCTGGCCGGTGCCACCGTCGACCTGTGGCACGCCAACACCCAAGGCACCTATTCGTACTTCGATTCGACACAATCCGAGTTCAACCTGCGCCGGCGTATCATCACCGATACCGAGGGCCGCTACCGCGCGCGCTCGATCGTGCCATCGGGGTATGGTTGCGACCCGCAGGGCCCAACCCAGGAATGCCTGGACCTGCTCGGCCGCCACGGCCAGCGCCCGGCGCACGTGCACTTCTTCATTTCGGCACCAGGGCACCGCCACCTGACCACGCAGATCAACTTTGCGGGCGACAAGTACCTGTGGGACGACTTTGCCTATGCCACCCGTGACGGGCTGATCGGCGAACTGCGTTTTGTCGAGGATGCGGCGGCGGCGCGCGACCGCGGTGTGCAAGGCGAGCGCTTTGCCGAGCTGTCATTCGACTTCCGCTTGCAGGGTGCCAGGTCGCCTGACGCCGAGGCGCGAAGCCATCGGCCGCGGGCGTTGCAGGAGGGCTGAGTCCGAGGTTCTGTCACTGTGATTTTGCCTGGGGCTTTCCGTGCGGGGAGGTCCCGGGCTTTATGCTGCAAGGGCCTAGAATCGTCCTTTTGCTCAGGCCCCACACCATGCTCCCCCTCGCGCTGCTGCCAACCACCATCGAACAGGCTCCGCTGATCCGCAATCTCTACCAGTTCTATTGCTACGAGTCCTCCGACTGGGAACAGGAAGACGTTGAGGCGGACGGCCGCTTCTACATCCATGAGGAGCACCTGCAACGCTACTGGCAGGACGACGGCTGGGGCGCGTATCTGGTGCTGGCGGACGGGTTCATCGCCGGCTTCGTGCTGTTAGAGCGCAGCGAACTGCCTGGTATCGATGCGCAGGAGCTTGCCGACCTGTTCATCTTGAAGAAGTACCGCCGCCAGGGCATCGGCCAGGCGGTGGCGTTGCAGCTGCTGGGGGGCGAGGGTGACTGGCTGCTGCGCTGCTATGCACAGGATCTGGCCGCTGTGGCTTTCTGCAATGCAGTGCTGGCCAACCTGCCGCGGCCGGCGCAGGCTATCGCCTTGGGGGATGAGCCGGACTTGCTCAATTTTCTGGTGACCGGCACCCGCCATTGAGGGTTGGTGCGCTTTCGTTCGTCCTGATAAGGGGACGCGTCATTTTTGTGAGTTGCTTCACAAAATTTTCATGGGCAGCATAATGCCATTATCGCTTTCCAAGACTCGGCCGCCGCTTGCCGGGCCCCTTTTCATGCGTTTCGAAGGTTCAGGTAAAGTTCATGTCGCTCGCAGCAAACCCCGACATCATGTACCGGCTATTGATCCAGAGCGTGGTGGATTATGCCATCTACCTGCTTACCCCTGAAGGTATCGTCGCCAACTGGAACCCCGGCGCCCAGCGCGCCAAGGGGTACCATGCCGATGAGATCGTCGGCCAGCACTACTCGGTGTTCTACACCGATGGCGAGCGCGCAGCCGGGTTGCCGACGTTAAACCTGGAGCAGGCGCGCAGCACCGGACGCTTTGAAGAAACGGGCGTGCGCCTGCGCAAGGACGGTACGGCCTTCCACGCCCATGTGGTCATCGAAGCGGTATACGACGATGCCGGACACCTGGTGGGTTTCGCCAAGGTCACCCGCGACATTTCCGAACGCCACCGCCAGGAACTCGAACTGCTGCAGGCCAAAGAGCTGGCCGAGCAGTACAGCCAGGAGATGGCCAAGCTGTCGCAGTTCCTCGATTCGGTCATTGCCAACATTCCCGCGAGCGTCATCGTCCAGGACCTGGAAAGCCAGCGCATCCTGTTGGCCAACCAGCAGGCCGAACGCCTGTTCGGCGGGCCGCAGCGCAGCATGATCGGCCAGTTGCCCCGGGAATGCCTGGCACCGGCTGCCGGTGACTACCTGGAGCAGCAACTCGTGCGTGGTGCCCGCAGTACCAAGGGGCACGCCGCCGAAACCCGCGTCGACACTGCCCGTGGCCCCCGCACCCTGCGCAGCCGTACCCTGCTCAGCCAGAGCCGCGAGGGGCAGGCCGATTACGTGTTGTTCGTGGCTGAAGACGCCACCGAAGAGCTGGCCGCCCATGCGCAGATTCACCACATGGCGCACCATGACGCGCTCACCGGGCTGCCCAACCGGACGCTTTTCCACGAACGGCTGCGTCAGGCCTTGTTGCGCGGCAGCGAAAACGCCAAGCTGACCGCTGCCCTGTGCCTGGACCTGGACAACTTCAAAAACATCAACGACTCCCTTGGCCATGCCTTTGGCGACAAGCTGCTACGCGAGTTGGGCAAGCGTCTGCGCCGCGAACTGCGTGAGCACGACACCTTGGCCCGCCTGGGTGGCGATGAGTTTGCCGTGGTGCTGACGGGCCTGGAAGGGCGGGATGCCGCATGTAATACCGCGCAGCGCCTGATCAAGGCCATCAGCCCGCCGTTCCAGATCGAAGGGCATCAGTTCGCGGTGGGGGTGAGCATCGGGATCGCCATCGCGCCTGATGACAATGACCAGGCAGAGCAACTGTTGGGCTACGCCGACATGGCGCTGTACCAGGCCAAGCGTAACGGCCGTAATCGTTATGAATGCTTCGATGTCGAACTGGACGTTGCCGCCCGCCAGCGCCGCCTGGTGGAAACCGACCTGCGCACAGCGCTGCACCTGGGGCAGTTGCAGCTGCACTACCAGCCGGTAGTCGATCATCAAACCAGCAGCGTTACCGGTTATGAGGCGTTGCTGCGCTGGGAACACCCGACCCGGGGCATGGTCATGCCGATGGATTTCATCCCCATTGCCGAAGAAACCGGGTTGATCCACGAGTTGGGCAACCGTGCGCTGAATCTGGCCTGCCAGGAGGCGGCCAGTTGGGACGGTGAGCAGACGGTGTCGGTCAACCTGTCGGCGGTGCAGTTCAAGAACGGCGATCTGGTGCATACCGTCGCCCTCGCGCTGGCCGACTCGGGCCTGCCGCCGCAGCGACTGGAGCTGGAAATTACCGAATCGGTGCTGCTGGGCAACAGCGAGGAAAACGTGCGCACCTTGCGCGCCCTGAAAGACCTGGGCGTGTCCATTTCACTGGATGACTTTGGTACGGGCTACTCATCGCTGGGCTACCTGCGCTCGTTCCCCTTCGACCGGATCAAGATCGACAAGTCGTTTGTGCATGACATGTGCGACAGCCGCGAGGCCATGTCGATCATTCGCGCCATTACCGAGCTGTCCAACAGCCTGATGATCAAGACCACGGCCGAAGGCGTGGAGTCGGAGGAACAGATGCGCCGGCTCGCGGCGGAAGGGTGTTCGCACTTCCAGGGCTACTTTTACGGGCGGCCGGCACCGGCGAGCGAGCGGTTGAAGCAGGTCATCACGCAAGAACAATGACTTGCGCGGCGGCCTCAGCTGTTCCAGTCCGGGGCAAACGGCGGGCTAACCACGCGCTGGTCTTTCGGCAGCCCGGCGATGGCTGCGCGGTCTTCGTCATCCAACTGCACGGTCAACGCGGCCAGGTTGGCCAGCTGGTTTTCGCGGCTGCTGGCTTTGGGGATCGCCGCCACGCCGTCCTGGTCCAGCAGCCATTTCAGCGCTACCTGGCTGGGCAGCATGCCATGCTTGCGGGCAATCGCCTGGATCACCGGCTGCGCCGCTGCCTGGCCGCGTGCCAGCGGGGTATAGGCGGTGAGCAACAAATCATGGCTGCGGGCGAAGTCGAGTAGCGGCTGCTGGTTGAGCAGAACATGGTACTCCACCTGAATCGCCGACAACGGCGCGCCCAGGGTTTCCACCACCTGGCGCAGTAACCCCAATGGGAAGTTGGCCACGCCAATGTGGCGCGCCTTGCCTTCGTCACGCAGGGCTATCAGGGTGTCGATGCTGCGGGCCAGGTCCCAGTCTGTGCCTGGCCAGTGGATGTGGAACAGGTCGACCTGTTCGGTACCCAGCGCGCGCAGGCTGTCTTCCAGCGACTGACGCATGGCTTGGGGCGCCAGACGGTCCCACCAGACCTTGGTGGTCAGATGGATCTGCTCGCGTGGCACGGCGCTGTCACGCAGCGCCCGGCCAACGGCTGCTTCGTTTTCGTAGGCGGTGGCGGTGTCGATGTGCCGGTAACCCACGTCCAGTGCCTGGCGCACGGCCTGGGTGCATTCACTGCCGGTCATTGGCCAGGTGCCCAGGCCGATGGCGGGCAGGTCCAGGCCGGTTCGGGTGGTGAGCCGTTGCATGTAAATTCCTTGTAGGGTGCAGGGGGCGGTCGATGGTCAGCGATCAACCGTGCACGGGCCATGCATGCCAGATGGAAAGTGGTCGATCAGCGAACAGAAATTGCACTTGGCCGGGGCAAGCGGCAAATGAACTTCCTTATTCTGCGGCATCTCTTCTAGAATCCCAGCTGTTTCATCCGCCGGGCAATGCCTGCGCGTCCTTCCCCGGGCGCGGCTTGCTGCCGCGCCGTCATCGAGAGAGCCATGAGTTCCAGCACACCGCTGTCCGGCGTCAACCAACCCCTGCGCGGCATCGCGTTGGTGGTGGTAGCGACGTTCCTGTTCGCCAGCCACGATGCCTTGTCCAAATTTCTGGGTGGCCTGTACCCGATAGTCATGGTGGTGTGGGCGCGTTATGTGGTGCACACGTTGCTGATGGCCGGCATCTTCCTGCCCAAGTCTGGGCTCAACGTGTTGCGCACCCGCCGGCCGGTATTGCAGACCTTGCGGGCCCTGAGCCTGCTGAGCACCAGCCTGCTGTTCACGACCGGCTTGCAATACCTGCCACTGGCAGAGGCCACGGCCGTCAACTTCCTTGCCCCGGTACTGGTCACCGCGCTGTCGGCGCCGCTGCTGAAAGAGCGAGTGACAGTCGGGCAGTGGGTGGCGGTGGTCATGGGCTTTATTGGCGTGCTGGTGGTGGTGCACCCTGGCGGGGCGATGTTTACCCCGGCCATTCTGTATCCGTTCGGTTCGGCGTTGGGCTTCTGCTTCTATCAGTTGCTGACGCGCATTCTGGCGGCGCATGACAGCCCGACCACCAGCAACTTCTATGCGGGGTTGTGCAACACCTTGGCGATGAGTGCGCTGGTGCCGTTCTTCTGGGAGGTCCCGCGCTGGGACCATGCCCTGTTGATGCTGGCACTGGGCGGCTTTGGCATGACTGCGCACCTGCTGTTGACCCAGGCCTTCCGCCATGCAGCGCCAGCGTTGCTGGCACCGTTCAGCTATTGCCAGATCGTGTTTGCCGGGTTGCTTGGCTTCGTGGTCTACAGCCAGGTGCCGGATACCCTGAGCCTGGTAGGGATTTTGGTGATCTGTCTCAGCGGGCTCGGTGCAGCGTGGATGCAGCGCGGCAAATAGTAGCCGCGTGCTTCAGGCTGTACGGGCGGTAGGCGCAGCGTTGCGCTGCGAAGAGGGCATCACTGCGTGGCCATGAACTGCAGGATGCGGTCGCGCAGCCAGCGCTCGGCGGGGTCGTTGTCCTGGGCGCCGCTCCAGACCATCGACAGCTCGGCCTCGGTGATGTCGAACGGCGCCGGGTCGGCGCGCAGGCTGCCGTCGTCGGCGAGAGCGCAAGCGGCGTAGTCCGGCACCGTGGCGATCAGCTCGGTGTTGCGCAGCAGGGCGCGCAGGCTACCGAACTGCGGCACCGCCAGCACCACCTTGCGGCAACGACCGATGCGTGCCAGATCGAGGTCGATGTTGCCGCTCATGTCACCGGAGAACGACACCATCACATGCGGGCGGGCGCAGTATTCGTCGAGGGTCAGCGGCCCCGGGCGGTCGTCGGCGCGCAGCACCCGTACGCCGATGTCGCGCAGCTTGCGGCGTTTGGCGGTGGCCGGTAGGTCGGTGGTATAGCTCACGCCTACCGAGATCTCGCCGCTGGCCAGCAAGCCGGGCATCAGCAGAAAGTTGGCCCGCCGCACTACCACGCTGATCTCCGGGGCCTCTTCACGCAGGGCCTGCAGCAGAGCCGGAAACAGGCCGAACTCGGCATCATCGGAAAGCCCCAGGCGGAACACGTTGCAGCTGTTGGCCGGGTCGAATTCGCGGGCGCGACTGATGGCGGCGGAAATCACGTCCATGGCCGGGCCAAGTTCGGCAAAGATCTGCAGGGCCCGTGGCGTGGGCTCCATGGCCCGGCCGTTGCGTATCAGCAGCGGGTCGTCGAACAGTTCGCGCAGGCGGGCGAGGGCGGCGCTGACGGTGGATTGGGTGATAAACAGCTTTTCGCCGACGCGGGTCAGGTTGCGTTCGATCATCAGGGCTTCGAACAGCACCAGCAGGTTCATGTCGACGCGGCGCAGGTCGTTGCGGTTCATGAGGGCTCGGCGTCCGGGGCAAAGGGTATGGCTGTGTATTTAAGCAGGGTGCCGGGCCTTGTGCCTTGTATGGATGTGCCGGCTTGGTCGCGGGCTTGATCGCGATGCGGCCGATACAGGCCAGTGCCTGACAGAGCCAGCCTATCAGGCTCCAACAGCCACTCTATTAGAACTCTGCCCAAGCTCGACTAGTCTTTCCCGTGGCCCCGCGAATTCCGCGACCGGGCAGCGCGTCAGCACCTGTGTGCAAGACCGTGGCCCCCCGGCGTGACAGCTTCGCAAGCCCCGTGTACACCTGATGAGGGGTAGTACGAGCCCACCCGCTCGGCTGAAAGAACACTGGCATAGACCGGAAATCTGGATAACCGACCCAAAGGTACCCGCAGATGTCGAACGAATCGAAATGCCCGTTCCATCAAACCGCAGGTGGCGGCACCACCAACCGTGACTGGTGGCCTGACCAGCTCAACCTGAGAATTCTTCACCAGCATTCCTCCAAGTCCAGCCCTGACCCGGACTTCGACTATGCCAAGGCGTTCAAGAGCCTCGACTTCCAGGCCCTGAAGAAAGACCTGACCGCCCTGATGACCGACTCGCAGGACTGGTGGCCGGCCGATTTCGGCCACTACGGCCCGCTGTTCATCCGCATGGCCTGGCACAGCGCCGGCACCTACCGCATTGGTGACGGCCGTGGGGGGGCGGGCTCCGGCCAGCAACGCTTCGCCCCGCTCAACAGCTGGCCGGACAACGTCAGCCTGGACAAGGCCCGGCGCCTGCTGTGGCCGATCAAGCAGAAGTACGGCAACAAGATTTCCTGGGCCGACCTGATCGTACTCACCGGTAATGTTGCCCTCGAATCCATGGGCTTCAAGACCTTCGGCTTCTCCGGCGGGCGTGCCGACGTGTGGGAGCCGGACGAAGACGTGTACTGGGGGTCGGAAAAGGAGTGGCTGGGCGGCGATACCCGTTACGGCAAGGATCAGGCCAAGGCGCAGGCGCCAGGGCAGGGTGACCTGGTGGCCGAGCCGGCCAAGCATGGTGAAGAGCAGAATCGCAACCTGTCGGCCGAGCGTAACCTGGAAAACCCGCTGGCCGCCGTGCAGATGGGCCTGATCTACGTGAACCCGGAAGGCCCGGAAGGTAACCCCGACCCCGTGGCCTCGGGCAAGGACATCCGTGAAACCTTTGGCCGCATGGCCATGAACGATGAAGAAACCGTGGCCTTGATCGCCGGTGGGCACGCGTTCGGCAAGACCCACGGTGCCGGCCCCGCCGACAACGTCGGCCCCGAGCCGGAAGCGGCAGGCCTGGAGATGCAGGGCCTGGGCTGGCACAACACGTTTGGCTCCGGCAAAGGCGGGGATACCATCACCAGTGGCCTGGAAGTGATCTGGACCTCCACCCCGACCCAATGGAGCAACGAGTACCTGAATAACCTGTTCGACTTTGAGTGGGAGCTGACCAAAAGCCCGGCCGGCGCGCACCAGTGGCGGCCGAAAGACGGCAAAGGCGCAGGCACGGTGCCAGATGCACACGATCCCGGTAAAAGGCATGCACCGTCGATGTTGACCTCCGACCTGGCATTGCGCTTCGACCCTATCTACGAGCCGATCGCCCGCCGCTTCAAAGACAACCCTGACCAGTTGGCGGATGCGTTCGCCCGTGCATGGTACAAGCTGATCCACCGCGACATGGGCCCGCTGGCGCGCTATCTGGGCCCGGAAATGCCCAATGAAGAGTTGCTGTGGCAAGACCCGTTGCCCAAAGCTGACCCATCCACGATCAGCGAGCAAGACATCGCGACACTCAAGGCCAGGATCCTGGCCTCGGGTTTGAGCGTGGGCGAACTGGTCTCCACCGCCTGGGCATCCGCGTCGACCTTCCGCGGCTCCGACAAGCGCGGTGGTGCCAACGGCGCCCGTTTGCGCTTGGCGCCACAGAAGGACTGGGCTGCAAACCAGGGCGTGGACAAGGTGCTGGTGGCATTGGAGAAGATCCAGGGCGAGTTCAACAGCAGCGGCAAGAAGGTTTCCCTGGCTGACCTGATCGTGCTGGCCGGTACCGCGGCAGTCGAAAAAGCTGCCAAGGATGCGGGCTACAGCGGCAGCGTAGGGTTCCGCCCGGGCCGAGTCGATGCGTCGCAGGAGCAGACTGACGTCGAGTCGTTCGCCGTGCTGGAACCGCTGGCCGATGGCTTCCGCAACTTCACCAAGGCACGCTACAGCGTCAAGGCCGAGAAACTGTTGCTGGACAAGGCGCAGTTGCTGACCCTGACCGCGCCAGAGCTGACCGTGCTGATCGGTGGCCTGCGGGTGCTCGGTGCCAACCATGGTGGCAGCAAACTCGGGGTGTTCACCGACAAGCCGGGGACGCTGAGCAACGACTTCTTCCGCAACTTGCTGGATATGAGCGTGGAGTGGAAACCGACCTCGGCGGACAACGAGACCTTTGAAGGCCGCGACCGCAAGACCGGGCAGGTGAAGTGGAGCGGTAGCCGAGTAGATCTGGTGTTCGGTTCGCATGCCCAGTTGCGGGCGTTGAGCGAGGTGTATGCCAGCAGTGATGGCGGTGACAAGTTTGTCCGGGACTTTGTGGCCGCCTGGCAGAAGGTCATGGAGCTGGACCGCTTTGATCTGAAATAGCGTTGCCTGGCGGGGGGCGCTCAGCGCCCCCTTGGCCAGTGGTCATCCCGCCAATTCCAGGTCGGATAGATACAAAAGTGTCCTCGTCGGTTCTGTTGCAATGCTTCTCAGGCGGCCGGCCTGAACAGCGTGCTCACAACGACAAGGAACCCCGACCATGCAAATGCCCAAGACCCTGAAAATCCGCAATGGCGACAAGGTGCAGCCAACCTTCTCCGCCCAGGAATACGCTGCTCGCCACGCCCGGCTGCGGGCCTATATGGCCGAGCAGGACATCGAGGCGGCAATCTTCACCTCGTATCACAACGTCAACTATTACAGCGATTTCCTCTACTGCTCGTTCGGCCGCCCTTATGCGCTGGTGATCACCCAGGACAAGGTGGTCTCGATCAGTGCCAACATCGACGGCGGGCAACCCTGGCGGCGCACGGTGGGCACTGACAACATCGTCTACACCGACTGGCAGCGCGACAACTATTTCGTCGCCATCCAGCAAGCGTTGCCGCTGGCCTCGCGCATTGGCGTGGAGTACGACCACCTGAACCTGCAAAACCACGGCAAATTCGCCGCCTGCTACCCCAAGGCCGAGCTGGTGGACATCGCTGCGCCGTGCATGCGTATGCGCATGATCAAGTCGGCCGAGGAGCAGGCGCTTATCCGTCACGGTGCGCAGGTGGCCGACATCGGCGGGGCGGCAGTGGTCGAGGCCCTGCGTGAGCATGTGCCCGAGTACGAGGTGGCACTGCATGCCACCCAGGCGATGGTGCGCGAAATTGCCAAACGCTTCCCGGACGCCGAGCTGATGGACACCTGGACCTGGTTCCAGTCCGGGCTCAACACCGATGGCGCGCACAACCCGGTCACCAGCCGCCGTGTGGGCAAGGGCGAGATCCTCAGCCTCAACTGTTTCCCCATGATCGCCGGCTACTACACCGCGCTGGAGCGCACCTTGTTCCTTGACCACTGCCCGGACGAGTACCTGCGCCTGTGGCAGGCCAACGTCGAAGTGCACGAAGCCGGGCTGCAACTGGTGCGCCCAGGCATGCGCTGCAGCGATATCGCCCGCGAACTGAACGAGATCTTCCTGCGCCACGACCTGCTGCAGTACCGCACCTTCGGGTATGGCCATTCGTTCGGCACGCTCAGCCATTACTACGGCCGTGAGGCGGGGCTGGAGCTGCGCGAGGACATCGATACCGTGCTGGAGCCGGGCATGGTGGTGTCTATCGAGCCGATGATCATGCTGCCTGAAGGGCGACCGGGGGCGGGCGGTTATCGCGAGCATGACATCCTGATCGTCAACGACAACGGCGCCGAGAACATCACCAAGTTCCCGTATGGGCCGGAGCACAACATCATTCGCCAATAAGCATCGGCGTCGGCTGCTTCGCGGGCAAGCCCGCTCCTACGGGGGTTTCCCCGTTTTCGTAGGCGCGGGTTCACCCGCGAAAAGGCTGGCCCAGACAACAACAAGATCCCCGTATGACCACCAGACCCTGCCTCCAATTAAAAGAATCAGAGGGTACCCGTCATGTCCAGCACCACCCTTGACCCGTCCGCTATTGCCGGCCCCGCACACAACGCCGAACGCCAGGCGCTGCGCAAGGCCGCCCGAGCCAGCTTCATGGGCAACTTCGTCGAGTGGTTCGACTACGCTGCCTACGGCTATCTGGCCACCATCATCGCCGCCAACTTCTTCCCGCAAACTGACAAGACCACCGGTTTGCTGGCCACCTTCGCGGTATTCGCCCTGTCGTTCCTGGTACGCCCGCTGGGTGGCATCGTCTGGGGCCATTTCGGTGACCGACATGGTCGGCGCAACGCGCTGTCGTGGTCGATCCTGATCATGTCGGTATCCACCTTCTGCATCGGCTTGTTGCCGGGCTATGCGCAGATCGGGCTGTGGGCGCCGGCCTTGCTGTTGCTGATCCGCCTGGTACAGGGGTTTTCCGCCTCGGGTGAGTACGCCGGGGCCGCTGCGTTCCTGGCCGAGTACGCGCCGCCTGGGCGGCGTGGCTTGTACACCAGTATCGTGCCGGCCAGCACGGCGGCGGGGTTGTTGTTCGGTGCGGCGTTCGTTGCGGTGCTGCATGAGCTGCTCAGCAGTGAAGCCCTGCATGAGTGGGGCTGGCGCCTGCCTTTCCTGCTGGCGGCGCCGTTCGGTCTGGTAGGGCGCTATATCCGCATGAGCCTGCAGGACACGCCCAAGTTCCTGGAGATGGAGCAGCGCCTGGAAACCAAGGCCGGCATGGCCACGACGCCGCTGCGCGAACTGCTGGGCCAGCACCGGCGCAGTCTGGCGATCGGCATAGGTGTCACCTGCCTGAATGCGGTTGCGTTCTACCTGTTGCTCAGTTACATGCCGACCTACCTGTCCAGTGAAATGGGCATGAGCGAGCGGGATTCGTTCATCGCCTCGACGGTGTCGCTGGCCACCTATATCGGCTTGATCTTCCTGATGGGGCGGCTGTCCGACCAGTTTGGTCGCAAGACCATGCTGGTGGTGGCCTCGCTGTTGTTCCTGGGGTTGACCGTGCCGTTGTTTCGCCTGCTGGACGGTCAACCGCTGCTGGTGATTCTGGCCATCCAGATCCTTTTCGGTGCGATGCTGGCGATGAATGACGGGACCTTGCCGTGCCTGCTGGCCGAAATCTTTCCGACCCGGGTGCGCTTCAGCGGGTTTGCCTTGAGCTTCAATGTGGCCAATTCGTTGTTTGGCGGGACTGCGCCGTTCATTGCCACCTGGCTGATTCAGGTGACGGGCAGCAAGCTGGCCCCGGCAGGCTACTTGCTGGTGGCAGCACTGGTGGCGCTGGTGGCCATGCTGATGTGTCGGGAGACGGCGCACGCGGCCCTTGAAGATTAGTTGACCTGCACTGGCTTCTTCGCGGGCAAGCCCGCGCCTACAACGGCCTGTGCCGGACCACCGATGTGCGTGTAGGAGCGGGTTTACCCGCGAATACGGTGGCGGCGGCAACGGTGAGCGGCGGGTGGAGATTGGCCAGCAGGTCCGGCCCTTTCGCGGGTGAACCCGCTCCTACAACAGCCTGTGGCGGACCACGTGCGTGTAGGAGCGGGCTTGCCCGCGAAGAGGCCAGCAATGCCAATACCTGACCCAAGTCAGTGGAGAGAGGCCTGTCGCCGCTCCCCTAAAGGCGACAGCCCGAAGAACCGGCTGTAACTCTTGGAGAAATGCGCAGGCGAACTGAAGCCGCAAGCCAGCGCTACCTCACGGACTTGCACGTCACTGCGCAGCAGTAACTCCCGCGCCCGCGACAACCGCAGCTCCAGGTAGTACTGGCTGGGCGTGCGCTGCAGGTACTTGTGGAACAGCCGCTCCAATTGGCGCACGGTCACTTCGTTGAGGTTGGCCAGTTCCTCCAGCCCCAGCGGTTCCTCCAGATTGGCCTCCATGATCGCCACCACCTGGCTCAGTTTGGGCTGAGCGCTGCCGAGCAGGGTGCGCAGCGGCACACGCTGGCGCTCACGTTCACCGCGTACGCGGTCGCACAGCAACAGTTCGGCGGCCTTGGCCGCGATGTCCTGGCCGCCCGTGTCCCGGGCCACCAGTTGCAACATCATGTCCATGGCCGCCACGCCGCCTGAGCAGGTGTAACGGTCGCGGTCCAGTTCGAACAGCTGGCTGGAGATCACGATACCGGGGAAGTGCGCCTGCAACGTCGGCAGGTCTTCCCAGTGGATGGTGCAGCGGTAACCCTTGAGCAATTCGGCCTTGGCCAGCAGGTAACTACCGGTGCAGATACCGCCCAGCGGCAAGCGCTGGCGGGCCAGTTGGCGCAACCAGTCGATCAGTGGGCGGTTGCTACGGCTTCGGTCGATCGGGTTGGCGCCGACCACCAGCAAGGCATCCAGCGCGGGGG
Organism: Pseudomonas sp. FYR_5; assembly: GCF_043106315.1. Lineage (NCBI taxonomy): Bacteria > Pseudomonadati > Pseudomonadota > Gammaproteobacteria > Pseudomonadales > Pseudomonadaceae > Pseudomonas > Pseudomonas sp. FYR_5. The sequence goes on from NZ_JBICMK010000059.1 coordinate 76,319, forward strand.
CGTTGGCGATGTTGTAGTCGGGCAGTACGCGCATGCCGTTGCTGGCCACCACCGGCGCGTCGTCTGCGGCGATCAGCACACTGCGATACAGTGGCTTTCGTGCGGCCAGGTTGGCCATGCGCAGGGTCTCCACCGCCGACGCAAGGCCGATGGTGGTGAAATTGGGCAAAATCAGGAAGCCAAAGGTCTTTGCCGAACAACCCTTTACAATAGACGGCGATAGGTTTGCAGAAGCGGGGTGGACCATTGCGCTGTTCCTGTGCAAGCTGAGGCCTGGTTGGTCAGGGGCAGTGAGAAAGCAGAGCCTCGCGTGGTTCTTGTTGTTATGTGTCGTTGCGGGGTCGATCATACACCCCGGATGCAGCGGCCAGGAATGGCCCCGCCGGCTGGCAGGGCCGACAGTGATTGCACAGAGAAGGTGAGCGTCAGTGAACCCCGAAACCATGCTGGCGGGCTTGCCAGGCTATGCCATGGCCCCCGAAGCGATCCAGGTGCTGCCCGATGCCAGGGCCTACCGCGCCTGCCTGTTCGAGCGTATCCGTACGGCGACTCGGCGCATCGTTATCGTTGCGCTGTACCTGCAGGAGGACGAGGCCGGCCAGGAAGTGCTGGATGCCTTGTACCAGGCCAAGGCCGCGCGGCCAGGCCTGGAAATCACCATCGTGGTCGACTGGTTCCGCGCCAGGCGCGGGCTGCTGGGGGCCGGGCGTCAGCCGGGCAATGCCGCCTGGTATCAGGCCCAGCGCCAGTTGCGCGGGCTGGACATCGCGATCCATGGCGTGCCAGTGCAGACCCGCGAACTGTTCGGGGTGTTGCACCTCAAAGGCAGCATCATCGACGATTGCGTGATCTACACCGGCGCCAGTCTGAACAATGTCTACCTGCATCGTTTCGACCGCTATCGCCTGGATCGCTACCACCTGTTCCAGTCACCGGCACTGGCTGATGCCATGGTCGGCCTGGTTCAGCGTTTGCTGCACCATACCGCCACACCGCGCCTCGACCTGCCGGCGCCACCTTCTACCCGCAGCTTGCGCGGTGACATTCGGCGCTTGCGCGCACGGCTGCGGCGCATGGCCTACGAGGTACCGGCCAGCGTGACGGGGCAGGGCCTGCAGGTGATCCCGTTGCTGGGTGTGGGCCGTGGCAATCCACTGAACCGGGCGCTGTGCGCCTTGCTGGCAGTGGCGCGCACGCAGATCATCATCAGTACGCCGTATTTCAACCCGCCGCAGGTCGTGATGCGCGAGCTTGACCATGCCCTGGCGCGGGGGGTTGGGGTGGAACTGATTGTCGGTGACCGCACCGCCAACGACTTCTACATCGCCCCTGGCGAACCGTTCAGTGCCAGTGGAGCATTGCCCTATCTGTATGAGGACAACCTGCGCGCCTTCGCCCGCCGCCGCCACGCCGCGATTGCCAGTGGCCAGCTGCAAGTACGCATCTGGAACGATCCTGGGCATACCTTCCATGCCAAGGGCGTGTGGATCGACCAGCGTTATTCGCTGTTGACCGGCAACAACCTGAACCCGCGCGGGTTCAACCTGGACCTGGAGAACGGCCTGCTGATCGACGACCCGCAGGGTCAATGGCTGGCGCCACGGGAAGCAGAGTTGACCGAACTGCGGCGCTTTGCGCCGAGAATCGGCTCGGCAGAGGCGCTGGGGGCGAAGGCCGAACATCCCAAGCAAGTGCGCAAGTTTCTGCGCCGGTTGCGCTACAGCCGGTTGGAACCGTTGATCAAACGGGTGCTCTGACGGCGCCTGGACTTGCCCTGTCACCGGCAAGCCAGCGACAGGGCCAGAGTGGTGCGCACTGCGCATTGATGTCATTATGATATTGCTGCCCGCGGCCCTTTGTCAGGGCCTGGATTACAATGTGCAGGCAACCGTGCAAGGCCCCTCTGAACGTGATCACGATCGCATACAGTCGGGCCTTTTCCCGTTAACCAGACAGGCCAATGCGTATATGGCGTTAGATCCACCCACGATGCTGACTATTTCAGTCGCTTTGGCCGCTGCGGCCGCCTTGTACCTGGCGATTGAATGGCGCAGTGTGCGCGAACCCTCGTTGCTGTACTGGAGTGCGGGTTTCGCCACGATTACGGTTGGTAGCACCCTGGCATTGTTGCGCGGGGTCGGCTTGCTGTTCATCGGTATCTGGTTCGCCAATGGCTTGCTGGTGGTGGCCCACGTGTTTTTCCTGATCGGCGTGCTGCGCTTCACCCAAGAGCGCTTGTCACGTGCCTGGCTGATGATCGTGGTGGTCTGGTTCGCCTTGCTGCTGCTGCCCGTGGGCCCGCAGTGGTCGAAGGTGATGCTGATGGTCAACTCGCTGTTGGTGGCCTCGCTGACGCTCAAGGCCAGCTTCCTGCTGCGGCCACATGGCAAATCGCTGAGCGTCGGGGCCGTGCAACTGCGCTATGTGTTGCTGATTCATGGGCTGTTCTATGTGGCCAAGGCAGCCATCGCGATCACGCCAGGCACACTGATTGACCTGGCGACCTTTGGCGGGCTGATCATTCAGGTTTCGCTGGTGGAAGGCGCGATGGCGATCATGTTGATTGCCTTGTCGATGACCGGCACCGTACGTTACCGGCGTGAAGAGCGCATTGCCCGGCTGGCAGCCCGTGACCCGCTGACTGCGCTGTACAACCGGCGTGCGCTGGAGGTGCGGGCGGGGCATTTCTTCAAGGACGTAAGCCCCGCGCAGCCCGGGGCATTGCTATTGATCGACATCGACAACTTCAAACTGGTCAACGACCTGCACGGGCATATAGCCGGCGACCGATTGCTGATTGCCTTGAGCGAGATGATTCGTACGGCGCTGCCCGAGCGCTCGCTGGCGGCGCGGTTGGGCGGGGATGAGTTCGTCATCTTGCTGAGTGGCGCAAGTAGTGAACGGGTCATGGAACTGGGGAGTGGGCTGCGTGAGCAGTTCCAGCATTACGCCGACAAGACCGTGCCTACGCCCCAGGCGGTTACCTTGAGCATTGGTGCCAACCTGTTCGATCAGCCGCCGGCGAGCCTGGCGGCGTTGATCGAGCAGGGGGATGTGGCGTTGTACCAATCCAAACGTGGGGGGCGCGACAGCATTCGGTTTTTCGAGCGGGCGATGGCTGAACTCCGCCAGTGAGCGAGTCACCTGGGTGGCTGAGCTTTCATGAAACCGATGTGGGTGATCCGTGCAGGCGCTCCTGTTACCCGGCCCCTGCCGTTGACGGGCATCCATGCCCGTCATCAGCAAAGCAGATTGGTCAGGTCGCCACCTGATAGCACGGCACATACTCCGCGCCACCGGGCAGCTTCATCCGGTGCTGGTCGACGAATGCCTGCAGCAGCCGGCCCAGCGGGTCCAGTACGGCGCTGTCGCCGTGGATCTGATACGGCCCGTGTTCCTCGATCAGGCGGATGCCTTTGTCCTTGACGTTGCCTGCGACAATGCCGGAAAACGCCCGGCGCAGGTTGGCCGCCAGTTCATGGGGCGGCAGCTCGCGGCGCAAGTCCAGTTCAGCCATGGCCTGGTGGGTCGGGTCGAACGGTCGCTGGAAGCTCTCCTCGATCTTCAGCAGCCAGTTGAAGTGGAAGGCATCGTTGCGCTCGCGGCGGAACTGCTTGACCGCTTTGAGGCCGTCGACCATGTGCCGGGCGACTTCCGCCGGGTCGTCGATGATGATTTCGTACAGGCGATGGGCGGCTTCACCCAGGGTGGCGCCGACGAAAGCGTGCAACTGTTGCAGATAAGGCTCGGCGCTGCGCGGGCCGGTAAGCACCACCGGGAACGGCAGGTCCTCGTTGTCCGGGTGCATGAGGATGCCCAGCAGGTACAGGAACTCCTCCGCTGTGCCGGCCCCGCCCGGGAAGATGATGATGCCGTGGCCGACACGCACGAAAGCCTCCAGGCGCTTTTCGATGTCAGGCAGGATCACCAGTTCGTTGACGATCGGGTTGGGCGCCTCGGCGGCGATGATGCCGGGCTCGGTGAGGCCCAGGTAGCGGCTGCCATGCATGCGTTGCTTGGCGTGAGCGATGGTGGCGCCCTTCATCGGGCCTTTCATCACGCCCGGGCCGCAGCCGGTGCAGACATCCAGCTTGCGCAGGCCCAGTTCGTGGCCGACCTTCTTGGTGTACTGGTATTCCTCGGTGCTGATCGAGTGGCCGCCCCAACACACCACCATCTTCGGCTCCACGCCCGGGCGCAAGGTGCGCGCGTTGCGCAGCAGGTGGAAAACGTAATCGGTGATGCCCTGGGAGCTTTCCAGATCGATGCGCTGGCTGGCCAGCTCGCTTTCGGTGTAAACGATGTCGCGCAAGGCGCTGAACAGCATTTCACGGGTGCTGGCGATCATTTCGCCATCGACGAAGGCGTCGGCTGGGGCGTTCAGCAGCTCCAGGCGTACGCCGCGGTCCTGTTGGTGGATACGCACCTCGAAGTCCTTGTAGGCCTCAAGGATGGTCTTGGCATTGTCGACATGGGCGCCAGTGTTGAGGATTGCCAGGGCGCACTGGCGGAACAGTGTGTAAAGGCTGCCGGTACCGACTTCACTCAGTTGCTGCACTTCACGTTGTGACAGCGTCTCCAGGCTGCCTTTGGGGCTGACGGATGCATTGATGACATGGCGTTGAGGCATCTAAGTCTTTCCTGTGCGGGTAAAACATCCTTCTTTGGCACCACCATACCGAGAAATGTGGACGGCAACGAGGGGGGCTGTGAAAAACCTTGAGACCGGGTGGCCTGCTTCGCGGGTAAACCCGCTCCTACAGGGGCCTTGCCGTCTTCAAGGCAGCACCCACCTGTAGGAACGGGTTTACCCGCGAAGCAGCCAACCCGGCCTCGAATCAGCCCAAAAGCTTCTGCACCCCCAGGGTAATCGCCAGCCCCCCGCCAACCAGCCACAGGTTCAGAATCGCCCCGGTAGCCAGCGCCCGTGGCCCAGCCTGGCGAATCTGGCTGAAGCGCGTTTCCATTCCCAGCGCGGTCATGGCCATGGTCAAGGCAAAGGTGTCCAGGCTGTTCACTGCCTGGGTCACGCTGCCGGGCAGCACGTGCAGCGAATTCACCAGGACCAGTGCCAGGAAGCCGAAAGCGAACCAGGGCATGGTAATGCGCCCGTTGCCCTGCGCCTGGCCAGCCTTGCGCGAACGGCTGATCCACAGGCCCACCACCAGCAGTACCGGTACCAGCAGCATGACCCGGGTCATCTTGACGATGGTGGCGACGTGCGTGGCTTCGGGGCTGACATTGCTGGCCGCGCCTACCACCTGAGCCACTTCGTGGACAGTGCCGCCCAGCAACAGCCCGGCGCCCATGGTATCCAGATGCAGCCAGCCGGCATTGATCGCCAGTGGGTAAAGGAACATCGACAAGGTACCGAACAGCACCACGCTTCCGACTGCCATGGCGCTTTTATGGGGGGCGCTGCGCAGCGCCGATTCGAATGCCAGCACGGCGGCCGCGCCGCAGATGGCGCTACCCGCGGCGGTCAGCAAGGCGGTATCGCGGTCGAGCTTGAACACCTTCATGCCACACCACAGGCCGATCAGCAGGGTACTGGTGACTACCAGCACCGATACGATAAGCCCCGACCAGCCGACTTCGGCAATTTCCTGCAGGCTTACCCGCAAACCAAAGAACGCCACGGCGATACGCAACAGGCCGCGAGCGGAAAAGTTGATACCGGCTGCCCAGCTTGCCGGTACACCGTCACGCAGCGCGTTGCCATACAAGGCACCTGCGACGATACCCACGATCAGCGGGCTGATGCCCAGGTTGGCGATAGCGGGCATGGCCGCCAGTTGCGTGACTGCGACCGCGAACAGCGCGACGAACAGAATGCCATTGAGCCGCCCTCGGGTGGAGAGGGTAGGGGCAAAGGCGGGGTTGGACGGAACCGTGGCCATGTGAGTCCTCCGGAAAAGGTGTTTCGACAAGGCCTACGTTAATCTGGTTATAAGCTTATAAAAAATCGTAATTTAGGATGGCAAATATCCGAATAGCTGATATTTTTGAAGAATGACCCCAGAGCAACTGATAACGTTCGCCACGGTTGCCGAACACGGCAACATCAGCCATGCGGCCCAAGCCCTGCACCTGTCGCAGCCGGCGGTGTCCGGCCAGCTCAAGCTCTTGCAAGAGGCGTTTGGCGAACCCCTTTACCAACGTGCCGGTCGCGGCGTGCGGCTGACAGCGGCCGGTGATCAGTTGCTGGCGCATGCCGAGCGCCTGCGCGAAACCTTCCGCCAGGCCAAGGCGCTGCGCGAGGCCATGCGCGGGCTGGAGCGCGGCACATTGCGTATTGGCGCCAGTACCACACCCGCCAGTTACCTGCTGCCTTACCTGATCGCCGATTTTCACGGGCGTTATCCGGATGTGCTGGTCAGCACCTCGCATGGCAACACGGCGGAGATCGTCGCCGCCCTGGACAGTGTCGATATCGCCCTGATCGAGGGGCCGCCCGGGCAGGAGTTGCCGTTGGGTACGCAAGTCACGCCGTGGCGCGAGGACGAGATCGTGGCAATTGTGCCCCGTGGGCATCCCTTGGCAGGCAGTGGCCCGCAGACGCTGGCGGAACTCGGCGCCTACCCGTTGGTGCTGCGTGAAAGCGGCTCGGGTGTGCGGCAGATCGTCGAGCGGGCGTTTGCTCGTGATGGCGTGGCGATGCGTGTGGCGCTGGAGATCGCGGGCGTTGAAGGGGTAAAAGAGGCGGTCCGCGCCGGGATGGGGGTTGGCTTTGTGTCGGCGATGTCCATTCGTCATGAGGATGGGGCGCTGCACCGGTTGCAGGTTGCGCCGCAGGCGCTGGTGCGGCGTTTCTCCATTCTGTTGCCGCATGGGGCTACGCCTTCGCGGGCTGCCTCGCGGTTTCTTGAATTATGTGTTGCCATGCAAGAGGTGGGTTGATTGTAAAGGTCTCTTCGCGGGCGCGATCCAAAACGTTTTGCAATAAAAAACAAGGAGTGTTGACATCTGGCATAGTGATATTGGTACAGAGACGTTCTGTGGGCTTGTATGCTTTGCAAGGCAGCCTTCGGTATCAAGTTAGCAACGGAGCCCCGGATGGATTTTTCTGCCCACAAAGGCACCACGTCGATCAGCCTCGTGCGGGACGCACTTCAAGGAGCAGAACTGCGTGGCCTGGATGTTTCGACTGTACTCCGCCACGCACATATTGATCCGCTGTTGCTGGCCCAAAACTATGCCAGGGTACCTGCTGGTACGTTCTCCAGATTGTGGATTGCGTTAGCGGATTTGCTCGACGATGAGTTTTTCGCGGCAGACAGTCACCCCCTTCGCAGAGGTAGCTTCAAGCTGATGGCTCAGTTGGCCCTCGGCTGCGACACCCTTGGACAGGCGCTCAAACGGATTCTGGCGTTTCTCAGGACTGCCCTTGATGACATCTACGGGGCGGTGGAATGCGAGGGAGAGCATGCTGCAATTATCATTCATGATCATGGTGAGTTGCGAAGGGTGTTTTGTTACGGTGCCTGGCTGGTGCTCGTGCACGGCCTGCTTTGCTGGCTGTGCGACCGGCGCATCCCTATTTTGAAGTTATCGATGCGTCCTCCTCGGCCGGTGGACGACAGCGACTATCGAATGCGCTTTTGTGAGGAAATCGAGTGGAGGGCCGATAGAACCACCGCTGTTTTCGAGAAGAGCTTTCTGGAGTACAAGGTTTGCCAAACACCTGGTTCTCTTCCTGCCTTTTTAAAAGGAACGCCAAGTAACTTCCTTGTGAAATACCGTAACGACGACAGTACGAGCATTATGATCCGGCGGCGATTGAAACTGCTCTCTCCCCACACCTGGCCTGAACTCGATGAGCTCGCACGCGACTTGAGCATGTCCAGTTCCACCCTGCAACGAAGGCTCTATGCTGAGGGTTTCACCTACCAACGGCTCAAAGACAATCTCAGGCGGGATATTTCCATCAGTCTGCTGTGCCGAGCAGGTATGACAGTGGATGGCGTTGCGTCAGAGGTTGGCTTCATTGAGACCAGTGCGTTCCACCGGGCATTCAAGAAATGGACGGGTATCACCCCTGGTGCTTACAGACGCTCGTTGCGTAGCCATCGAGGGAACTAGTCCTCTGCGCGTGGGCTGATCACACTCAGTCTGAAGCCATCGGGCTCCAAAACTGCCCGTTCCGGTCAAGCAGAATGATGCCATTGGGCATGGTTGGCGCTTGCCATAAGGCCTACGATTTTCCTCGGGCGCCGTCTAGTTGGTGCCTCTCAACTCTCCCGACTCACACCCGGAACCATGCGTACCTGTGCGTGTGGTCGAGTTGTGCCAGATCGCTATACGTATGTGGACTTCAAAAACACAACAATAAGATTGAAGGAGACACGGTATGAGTTCTTTGAATATGTACACGTTGACCGAAGAGTCGAAGTTCAACCGCTTTCATGGAATTATTCTGTTCTGGTGCGTGTTGATTCTGATTATCGATGGTTACGACTTGGCAGTGGTGGGGGCTGCCCTGCCAGCCATCATGGCCGATATGCAAATTGACGCAACCAGCGCCGGGGTAATGGCTGGCTCAGCATTGTTTGGGACAATGCTGGGCGCCATTTTTTTAGGCACATTGGCAGATCGAATTGGCCGGCCGAAAATGATCGCGATGTGTGTAGCGCTGTTCAGCGTTTTCACCGCTGCGGCAGGGTTCACTGACAGCCCGCTGACCTTCAGTATCATGCGCTTTATCGCCGGCTTGGGAATCGGCGGTGTGTTGCCCATCTGTACGGCGCAGATGGGTGAGTTCTCACCCTTGAAAGTTCGCACCCGGCTGGTGACCATCGTTTTCGCAGGCTATTCGGTGGGGGGGATTCTGGTAGCGCTTACGGGTAAACAACTGATCGAAAGCTACGGTTGGCAATATGTGTTTTACGTGGCAGTCCTGCCAGTGGTTTTGATTCCTTTCATTCTCAAGACAATGCCCGACTCTATCGGCTTTATGTTGAAGCAGGGTCGACAAGACGAGTTGAAAGTCATCGCGCGTCGCCTTCGTCCTGACCTTGTGATCAAGGATGACACGCAGCTCGTTGGCAATCCGCAGATTATCTCTGCTCAAGACAAGCCGGTACGAAGCCTCTTCCTGGAAGGCCGTGGATACAGCACGGTCATGATCTGGATGGCATTCATGACCGGGCTGTTCATGGTGTATGCACTCAATTCGTGGCTCACCAAGTTGATGGCCATGGCGGGCTTCAGCCTCGGTTCAGCCCTGAATTTCGTCATCGTGTTCAACCTCGGTTCGATCTTCGGTGCAATTCTGGGTGGATGGCTTAGCGACAAATTCAGCATCAAGCACGTCTTGGTGGTGTTCTATGTAGTGGGCGCGGTCGCACTCACCTTGCTGGGATATACCCGCTCCACCGAACTGCTCTTTGTCGTCGTGTTCATCGTGGGGGCCTCGACCCTTGGCACCCAGCTTCTGGCCTATGCATACGCCGGCGATTTCTATCCCTCCACCATCCGCTCGACTGGCGTCGGTTTTGCATCGGGGGTCGGTCGCGTCGGGGCGATTGTCGCACCTGTTTTGATTGGTGCCTTGGTGTCGATGGCGTTGCCGCTGGAGCAGAACTTCATGGCAATCGCGCTCGCCGGCCTGGTAGGGGCTGTTGCAGTGACCATGATCAACCAATCTCGCTCGGACTCGGCTGTAGTGAGGAAGAAGGCCACGGTTGCCCACGAGCTGACCTGACCGTAATTCTGAGAGACAGGTTCCACGTATGCTTATTGATCGTTTGCGCAAATCACCGGTAGGTTCGGACGAAACAGCCCGTTTGATCGACTGGGCAATTGTCTCTCGTCGGAGCATCAGGTCGTTCCTCCCAACCCCAGTTCCGCTAGAGGAAATCGAAACGATGCTGAACGTTGCTCGCTTTAGCGCAACAGGCGTCAACCTGCAGCCCTGGAACGTGCATGTTGTTACCGGTGATATGAAGGCACGGTTGTCCGCAGCACTTGCTGAGGTTGATGACCATCCGGCTGATGACCAACGCTTTTCTGATCCCTACGCGTATTACCCCAGGGAGTGGACATCTCCCTACATCGAACGGCGCAGGGAGGTAGGGTGGGGGCTCTATAGCCTGTTGGGCATCAGTCGAAGCGATAAACAAAGGATGCACGAGCAACACGGCCGGAATTATCGCTTCTTCGGGGCGCCTGTTGGCCTGTTCTTCACGATTGACCGCGTGCTCCAGGAAGGGAGTCTGCTGGACTATGGCATGTTCCTGCAAAGCCTCATGATTGCCGCACGGGGAAGAGGCTTGCACACCTGCCCGCAGGCAGCATTCCTTAAATATCACAGCATCATCACTGAAATGCTGGAAATACCGAAGAGCCAAATGCTCGTCTGTGGGATGAGCTTGGGTTACGCCGATGATGGCAGCATTGAGAACACGCTGGTTACTGGCCGTGAACCCGTGCGTGCATTCACTACCTTTCACTCAAAATAAAAACCGGGCGTCCGCCCTGTCCACGTTTGGCGTCGGGCAGGGTGATGCTGTTTCGATCATTCCGCTAAAGCGGGCCTTAACCCATTTGTAGGACTGGCATTGCATGGGGCGCTTCGCTGCGGTCCATGCTCAAGCACACAACAAGAACAAGGTGCCTGTGATGTCTATTGCTTTTAAAAAATCGTTGGCTTGTTCAGCAGCACTGCTGGTCGCGCCTTATGCTTCTGCCGCGTTCGTGGAAGACTTCAAAGGCAGTCTCGAGCTCCGAAACTTCTACTATAATCGCGATTTTCGCAATGACGGTGCCACTCAGTCCAAGCGCGATGAGTGGGCGCAAGGCTTTATTTTGAACCTGCAGTCCGGTTTTACAGAAGGACCGGTGGGCTTCGGTATTGATGCGATGGGCTTGCTGGGGGTGAAGCTTGATTCCAGCCCGGACAGAACAGGATCAGGGCTGCTGGCCTACGATTCCGACAGGAATGTTGAGGATGAATACGGCAAGTTCGTGGCCACCGCCAAAGCAAGGATGGGCAAGACGGAATTGAGGATAGGGGGAGTAAACCCTCTGATGCCGCTACTCTGGAGTAATAATAGCCGCCTACTGCCTCAGATCTTTCGCGGTGGCTCGCTGACCGTCAACGACATCGATAAATTGACGGTAACGGCTACAAGGGTCAACGCAGTGAAGCAGCGTAATTCCACCGATTTCGAATCACTCACAGCCACTGGCTATGCCCCGGTTGAGGCGGATCACTACAACTACCTGGCATTTGACTTCAAGCCTGCGAAGGACATGACCTTCAGTTTGCACGCCGCCGAACTTGAAGATCTCTATAAATCCTACTTCGCCGGCATTAAAGTCATCAAGCCGTTGTGGGAAGGCAATGTGATCGCGGATGTTCGCGTGTTCGATGCCAGCGAGACGGGCTCCAAAAAACTGGGTGAGGTGGACAACAGAACGCTGAGTAGCTACTTCGCCTACAGCATCAAGGGGCACACCATCGGCGGCGGTTACCAGAAGGCTTGGGGCGACACCTCGTTTGCGTTCGTAAACGGCGCGGATACCTATTTGTTCGGCGAATCGCTGGTCAGTACATTCACTGCCCCTAACGAGCGAGTGTGGTTTGCGAGATACGACTTTGATTTCGCTGCTTTGGGTGTACCGGGCTTGCTGTTCACCACCCGGTACATGAAAGGTGATGATGTCGATCCTGATCTGTTGACGAGCCGCCAAGCCGCTTCACTCCGCCTCAACGGGGAGGAGGGCAAAGAATGGGAGCGGGTCACTGATATCTCTTATGTCATTCAGAGTGGGCCGGCGAAGGGTGTTTCGTTCCAGTGGCGTAACTCCACGAACCGCTCGACCTACGCTGACAGCGCTAATGAAAATCGCCTGATCATGCGCTACACCTTCAACTTCTAAATAGCGAAACGGGCCGGCCTTCTGAAGCCGGCCCATTTTTTTGAGCCGCCTCCGACATCTCCAGCGAGGTCAAGGAGGGGCGTGGGCATTCGCAGGCCTCCCCGGTGGCCGCAAGTGCGCCGGTGAGGGCAATTCGGAAAGGTCACGCGTGTTGAGGTGTTGGGCATGCCTTGGCGGGGCGCGCCGACTGGGCGATCCATCCTGGATTGCTCGCAAGGCAGTGCGCCACTGTTCTCGAAGGAGGCGGCTATGGGTCAATAAATCCCGATACGCCAGTGTTTGTTGTTATGGTATAACATCATTTGCCATAAGGTAGACGCAGATCTTGCCTTCTTCATCTGTGCGCCAACACACACTCAACCCCGCGTCAGGAACCTCCATGCGATTCACCCCAGCCTCATTTGCCATCTTCACGGCAATGTTCACACCTGAAGTCCTCGCCGAACAGACCGGTACCTCCACCATCGTCCTCGGTGAAGTGAATATCACCCAAACGGCCGGTACCGCCTTGAGCACTGAAAATGTGCTTACGTCGGTCGACGTCCTGGGCGGCGACCAGGTGCGAGATAAAAATGTGATGAACAGCTGGCAGTTGTTGGGGCAGATGCCGGGCATCCAGCTGACCGAAACGGGGCAAGGTGCCGAGTCCGGCAAGGTCACCTTCCGCGCGTTCAATGGTGAGGGCTACATCAACGGCATCAAGACCCTGATCGACGGTGTGCCGAGCAACGTCAACAGTGGCAACCAGCGCTTCATCGATATGATCTTCCCGCTGGACATCGAGTACATCGAGGTGGTGCGCGGTACCAACGATCCGCGCTATGGGCTGCACAATATCGGCGGCAACATCAACTTCGCGACCCGCCAGGGGGGGAACTATGTCGATAGCCGTGTGACTTACGGCAGCTTCGATACGCGCGAAGTGCAGTTGGCGGTCGGGCACGAGGAGGGGAATTTCGCCCAGAACTATATCCTCGCCAAGCAAGACAGCAACGGTTACCGCGACCACAGCGAATCCAACAAATACACGCTCGGCGGCAAGTGGTTCGTCAGCAACGACGAACAAGACTTCCGTGTTGGCCTGATCGCTCGCCTGTACCACCACCAGGCCCAAGAGTCAGGCTTCCTCACCCGCGAGCAACTGCACGCCAGCCGTACCCAATCGCCGGCCAAGAACGCCAATGATGGTGACGATCGTGACATGAAGCAGCTGAGCCTGCACGCCGACTGGCAGCTCGACGACGACCTGAGTCTGAGCAGCAAGCTGTACTACAACAGCTACAACGATGATCGAACCATCACGTTCACCGATTACCAGCCCGGCAACGCGCCACGCCAGCGTCGGCAGTGGGATGAACAGCAGCGAGGGATGCTCAGCAACCTGACCTGGCGCGCTGACGATCTGCTGACGCTGGATGGCGGCATCAACTACGAGGAGCAGGACAACCAGTATCGTCGCCTGCGCTACAGCTACGGGATCCCGACCGATTTCGACGCCACGCCGGCACGTGTGCAGAACGACGACACTTACACCCTGCGCAATATTGGCGGTTATGTGCAGGCGGTCATTCAGCCGACCGACGCGCTGAAGATCATTCCTGCCATGCGCGTCGACAAGTTTTCGGGTAACAGCGAAACGCTCGGCGGTGTCAAGGCATCCCTGCAGGATTATGGCTGGATCCGCCAGCCGAAGCTGAGCGTAATCTACAGCCTCACGCCCGAGATCGACCTGTACGCCAACTGGGGGCGTACCTTCCAGATTCTTACGGGCTCCGGCGGGCCAGCTTATAGGGTGCCAGGGCAAGCCTCGTACGACCCGTCGATCAACACCGGCAAGGAAGTGGGCATCAAGTTTCAGCCATTCCCGGGCGCTCAGGCGCGGGTTGCGCTGTGGCAGCAGGACGCGACCGATGAAGTCGCGAACATGCCCAGCACTGGCACCACGGTCGGCCTTGGCGAAACACGCCGGCGTGGCGTGGACATGCAGATCAGTGCGCAGCTGGACGATCAATGGACGGTATGGGCGTCCCACGCGATCCAGGAGGCCAAGGTGGTCAAGGCCTACGCTGCAAACGGCCAGTCATTGTCGGGCAAAGAGGTATTTTCCACCCCGCGCTACATCAGCAATGTGGGTGTCGACTACCGGTACAATGATGACTGGAAGTTCGGTGCGCAGGGGCGGGCGCAGGGCAGCTACTACATCGACGAGCTGAACGAGCAGGGTAAGTACGGCGGTTTCGTGGTCGTGGACGCCAGTGTCAGTTACCGTATTACCTCGTCGACCAGCGTCGACCTGCAGGTTAAAAACCTGTTTGACCGTGAATACGAATACGTCTGGTACGACAACTTCTTCTGGGGCGGCGACGACCAGGCGATGTTCTCGCCAGCACCTGGCCGCTCAGCGTTCGTGTCGATAAACATGAGCCTTTGACGGGAACCTCTTGAGGGCGAAACCTATCACCCTCAAGAGGTCTGCAGGATCTTAGGCCAGTTCACCTTGTGCTGCGAATGGCCAGTGCAGCTTAAGCCACTGCTGCCAGCTTGGCGCTGGTTTGCCGACGACGGTAGGCACTGTCACGGCTCGCCAGCCACCAGTACAGCGGCGAGGTGATCGCCAACCCTACCAGCCACGACAGGTCAGCCCCGTTGATGTGCTCGGAAATCGGCCCGACGTACAGCGGGGTGTTCATGAACGGTATCTGCACCACGATACCCACAGCGTAGGCGATCAGTGCCTGCGGGTTGTAGCGCCCATAGATCCCACCATCGACCTGGAAGATCGACTGGATGTCGTAGTCGCCTTTGTGAATGGCGTAGAAGTCGATCAGGTTGATCGCCGTCCACGGCACCAGCACTACCAGCAGTACCAGCACCATGTCAACGAAGTGACCGATGAAGTCTGCCGAAGCGAACACTGCCACCACGCAGCAGGCCGACAGCACGATCAGCGACAACACCGCCCGGCTTTTGGCGGTGGGGATCCAGCGGTAGGCGAAGGTTTGCACCAGGGTGATGATCGACAGCACCGCGCCATACAGGTTGAGGGCGTTATGGCTGATCACGCTGAGCAGGAACAGCACCAGCATGATCGGGCCGAGCGTGCCGGTGGCCAGCTTGACCGCGTCCATGGTGTCCATGCCGGCCGGGATCGCCAGCACGGCCACGGCGCCGAAGATGAATGACAGACTTGAGCCCAGGGCCGAACCCAGGTAGGTGGTCCAGAAGGTCGAACTGACTTTGACATCTGCCGGCAGGTAGCGCGAGTAGTCCGACACATAGGGCGCAAAGGCGATTTGCCACAACGCCGCCAGCGACACGGTGGCCAGCCAGCCGGCCAGGTTGAAGCTGCCACGGGTGAGGAAATCGTCGCTCTGCACATGGGTGAAGATGTAGCCGAAGCCGACCACGATACCGATGCCCAGTACCCAGGTGCCAATGCGATTGAGCACGTGGATGAAGCGGTAGCCGATGATGCCGATGATGCCTGAGCCCAGCGCACCGATGACGATGCCCACCGGTACCGGAACGGCGTCGACCACGCCATGCAGTGACTTGCCGGCAAGGACGATGTTGGAAGCGAAGAAGCCGATGTACATGACGCCGGCGATCACCACCACCAGCAGCGCGCCGAGGGTGCCGAACTGAGCGCGGCTCTGGATCATCTGTGGAATGCCCATTTGCGGGCCCTGGGCCGAGTGCAGGGCCATCAGCACCCCGCCGACCAGGTGGCCGACAAGGATGGCGACGATGCCCCATACCAGGTTCAGGTGGAACAGCTGCACACCCAGCGCGCCGGTGACGATGGGCAACGGCGCGATGTTGCCGCCGAACCAGAGTGTGAACAGATCCCTTACCTTTCCATGGCGGTCTTGCGGGGGCACGTAGCCGATCGTGTGTTTTTCTATCAGGGGTGCCGAATTGGCTGCACTGGTCATGACTGACTCCAAGGCAAGGTAGGGCATTGGGAACTGCCCGGGGGCGTGCCGGCGGTGGGCGACGCGTTCTTGTTGGAGCGATGATGAGGGGCGCGGGGATAACGAGAAATTAGTAAATATGTGCCCATAAGCGTTAAAAAAACTAAGGCTGACAAAAGCTTAAGCGGGTGACGGTAGCAAGGAGAGTGCCAGCTGGCTGAAGGCCTTGGGGTAGAGGGGCGGCGGGGGTGGCAACCGGATCACGGTGGGCTGGGCTGGTGCGATGTGCGCGTTTTCAGGGCAGATGAAAGGTTGCCTAGGCCGGCCCCTTCGCGGGTAAACCCGCTCCTACAGCAGGCGCGGGTTTACCCGCGAAGAGGCCGGCACAAGAGGAAACAGCTACATGGGGAGCAACCGATCCTGAAGCACTTCCTTCATCACCAAGGTCGAGCTCAAGCGTTTCACATTGGGAATACTGGTCAGGTGCTCGTCATACAGCTTCTGAAACGCCGGCAGGTCCTTGGCCACCACATGCAGCAGGTAATCCGGGTCGCCGAACAGCCGCTGCGCTTCGACAATCTGCGGGATCTGCGCCAGTGCCGTTTCAAAGTCCGCCACCGGCTGGCGGGTTACCTCGCGTAGCGTCACGAATACCAGCGCGGCAAAGTTCAGCCCAAGGGCGCTAGGTGCCAGCCGTGCGTGATAGCCCAGAATGGCTCCGGACTCTTCCAGTGTCTTCAAACGCCGATGGCAGGGTGACAGGCTGAGCCCTACGCGGTCGGCCAGTTCGGTTACCGACAGGCGCCCGTCTTTTTGCAGCTCGGCAAGGATTTTTCGATCAGTTCTATCCATTGGGAAGAATCTTCCAATTCATGAATGCTAAGGGGAAATATACGAAAGAAAATCCCCAGGCGAAATCCGTAATCTTTCGACATCCCAATGCAGTAGATAAGGAAGATTCAAGTGGCTATCAGTGTGCTGACGGCGTTCTGGGCTGTGTCGATGCTGTTCGTGATGACCCCGGGTGCAGACTGGGCCTATGCCATCTCTGCAGGTATGCGCGGTCGCTGGGTGATGCCAGCGGTGGCGGGGATGTTGTCGGGGCACTTCCTGGCCACGCTGGTGGTGGCGGCCGGGGTCGGCAGCCTACTGGCTGGTCACCCGTTGGCGCTGACCTTGCTGACCCTGGCGGGGTGCACCTATTTGCTGTGGCTGGGCGGCAACCTGTTGCTCAGCCCGGCATTGCCGGCGGCCGGGCAGGGTGGCGTGGGGGAGTCGGGCTCGCGCTGGGCGTTGAAGGGTTTTTGCGTCAGCGGCCTGAACCCCAAGGTATTCCTGCTGTTCCTGGCCCTGCTGCCGCAGTTCACCGACCCGCAGTCGAGCTGGCCCGTACCGTTGCAGATCTTGTTGCTGGGGCTGGTCCACCTGTGCAGTTCGCTGGTGATCTACACGCTGGTCGGCTATGGCGCCAAAGCTGTGCTCAGCACCCGGCCGGGAGCGGCAAAGCTGGTCGGGCGGGTGTCGGGGATGGCGATGATTACCGTGGCTCTGGGCTTGATAGCCGGGCAAATAAGCTGACTACGCGAGGCTGGTTTGGTTTGTCTTGGCCGTGTGGTTTTGAGCTTCGCGGCGCCGTTGATCGCCCATCGCGATGCAAGGTATCAGTGGCCGAGTACTTTCCCGAGCATCTGGCACACCTGTTCTGCCGAGTAGGGTTTGGCCAGGAAGGTGAACCCTTGGTGCCCGCCTTCGGCAATCGCATCGCTAAAGCCCGAAGTAAGGATCACCGGCAACTGCGGGCGCTGGCGGCGAAGTTCGCGGGCCAGTGCCAAGCCACCCATGCCGGGCATGACCACATCGGAAAACACCGCATCAAAATCACCTGCCGGGCCAGTCAACTGCGCCAACGCTTCTTCTGCCGAACGCGCATAGCTGACCCGGTAGCCGTGGTCCTCGAGGAACTGAGCCGTGAAGCTGCCCAGGTCGGGGTTGTCTTCTACCACCAGTATTCGTTGCCGCTCGCCCTGTACCTGCGCCTGGCTGCCGGCCGAGGCGTCTTCGGGCAAGGTCGCAGGTGAGTCCTCCTGCGGCAGGTACAGGGTAAAGGTGGTGCCCTGACCGGGGATGCTGTTCACCTGTACATCGCCCCCGGATTGCTTGGCGAAACCGAACACCTGCGACAACCCGAGCCCGGTACCTTCACCCGGGGCCTTGGTAGTGAAGAAAGGGTCGAAGATGCGCTCCATCAACTCGCTGGCAATACCGACCCCGTTGTCGCTCACCGATATCGCCGCGAATGGGCCTGGCAGTGGAGGCTGACCGCGCAAGGCCGGCAGGCACTGGTCGGCCTGCAGACGCAGCTGCAAGGCACCTTCACCCGCCATGGCATCGCGGCCGTTGAGCATCAGGTTGATCACCGCGGTTTCCAACTGGCTGAGGTCGGCGCGGATGTGGCAGGGCGCTTGCGGTAACTGCAGCTCGACCCGGATGCGCGCGCCAGTGACGGTGTCGAGCATGTCGGCCATGGCTTCCAGCCGTGGCCCGGCTTCGAACACCTGCGGGCTGAGGGCTTGGCGGCGGGCGAAGGCCAGCAGCTGGCCGGTCAGTTTGGCACCACGATCGACCGTATCGGATATGGTCTTGAGGTAGCGCTCGCGGCGCTCCTCGGCCAGGTTGGGGCGCTGCAGAAAGTGCAGCGACGAGCGGATGATGGTCAGCAGGTTATTGAAGTCGTGGGCTACACCACCGGTCAGCTGGCCAATGGCTTCCAGCTTCTGGGCCTGGCGCAGCACGGCCTCGGTGTGCAGCAACTGAGTGGTGCGTTCTTCGACACGATGTTCCAAGGTGGTGTTGAGCGCTTCAAGGGCCGCCATCGCTTCGCGCACTTCGGCATGGGCCTGGGCCCGTTGTATGTGCGCCCAGCATCGTTCGGTCACTTCGCTGATCAGTGTTTGCTCGTAGTCGGTCCATGCCCGGGGTACGCGGTCATGAATCGCCATCAGCGCGGTCAGTCTGCCACCCTTGATCAGTGGCATGCAGATGGTGGCCGTAATGCCGATGGCCTGAAAAGTCGCCGCCTCGTCAGTGGCGAGTTCGCGCAGGTTGTCATTGATCACCAAGGCCAGGCCGCTGCGCAGGCGGCTGACCGCCAGGCTGCCGAAGTCATGCAGGTGATAATGGCCCACCAGACGCGGTGAGCCGGGTGCCACCGCATCGCCGCAGATGGTGAAACCGTTCTCGTCGGGGTCCATCACCGCATAGGCGCAGCTGGACAGGCCAAGGTGTTCGACCAGCATGCGGGTGGTGATGGCCATGATCTGATCCGGGTCGGCCGCCTCGGTCACGGCTCGCCCGAGGGTATCGAGAAAGTGCAGGCGCTGGTTGGTGACCACGCTGGCGGTGGTTTCGGTGACCGTGTCGAGCATGCCCAGTATCTCGCCATCATGGCTGCGAATCGGGCTGTAGCAGAAGGTGAAATAGGCCCGCTCCAGGCCGCCGTTGCGGTCGATCGTCAGCGGGAAGTCCTCGATGTACACCGCTTCACCGGCCAACGCACGTTCTGCCATATGGCGGATCTCGTCCCAGGCTTCGTGCCACACGTCGCGAAAGGGGATGCCCAAGGCCAGGGGCTTGCGACCCAGAATCGGGGTGAAGGCATCGTTGTACAGGGTGATCAAGTCCGGGCCCCAGAGCACGGCTTGCGGAAAGCGCGAGGCAAGGCACAGAGCCATCGTGGTTTTCAGCGCGTCGGGCCACTGTTCCAGCGGGCCCAGCGGGGTGGTGGCCCAGTCGTGGTTGCGGATGCGTTCGGCCATTAGCCCGCCGCCGTCTAGCCATCTAGCCATGTGCTTTGCCGGTCCTCTTTCTCAAGGCCCTTAGGGTGCACCGAGAATAGACCGTTGGCGAGGGTTTTGTGAGTGGCCGTGCCACTGCACAAGCCTCTGCAACTGCGCGATCCGAGTGAGTGCAGGTTCACCCGCGAAGCGGCCGGACAGGCTAGCGCATGAAGTGCACCTTGCCGGTGTCATCATTGCCCATGTAAATGCCATACACCCCGGCCTGCCGCTCGAGGATGTAGCGCTCGAGAATTTGCCGGATGGCCGGATAGTAGATCTCATCCCAGGGGATTTCATCCGGTTCGAAGAACTTGTACGCCAGCGTCTCCGGCCCGTACTGCCCGGTCTCTTCGGTAACGATGGCACGGAAGATGATGTACACCTCGCTGATCTTTGGCACGCTGAAGATCGAATACGGCGAGACGATGTCCGCACGTACGCCGCTTTCTTCCCATACCTCGCGCAGCGCTGCCTGTTCGGTGGTTTCGCCAGCCTCCATGAACCCTGCAGGCAAGGTCCAGGTGCCGGGGCGAGGGGGGATGGCGCGCTGGCACAGCAGGTACTTTCCATCGCGCTCGATGATGCAGCCGGCGATGATCTTGGGGTTGATGTAATGGATATAGCCGCAGCCGGTGCAATGCAGGCGTTCGTGGGTATCGCCTGTGGGAACGCCCCGGGCCAGTTCCTTGGTGCAGTGCGGGCAGTAGCGCGGGGCATTGGGCATGATCAGCGACCTATGCGGGGTTCCTTCAGGGCCAAGGGTTCGACAATGTCGCGCACCTTGGCGTTGTCATCCTGCTTCTGGCGCAGGTAGTCCAGGGCCACCTTGGCGGCGGCGCGGACGTGGTCGACCGAGGCCTGGTGGGCCACCAGCGGGTCGCCGCCCTTGATGGCCTCGACGATCTTTTCCATTTCGCGGTTGCTGGCGCCGCGGCGGTTTTCCTGCGATACCGAGGTGGCGCGCAGGTAGCTGATGCGGGCTTGCAACTGGCGCAACTGCTGGGCCGCCACCTGGTTGCCCGAGCCTTCCAGCAGCACATCGTAGAAACCTTGTACCGAATCCAGCACCTGTTGCAGCTCGCCTTCTTCCAGTGCCTCGCGGTTCACTTCCAGCGCGCGCTCCAGCGCACGGATGTCCTTGGTCTTGGCGTTGAGGGTGAACAGTTGCACGATCAGGCCTTCGAGCACACAGCGCAGCTCATAGATGTCACGCGCGTCTTCCAGGGTGATGATGGCCACGCGCGGGCCTTTGGCGTCAGCGAACTCGACCAGGCCTTCGGATTCCAGGTGACGCAGCGCTTCACGTACTGAAGTGCGGCTGACGCCGAGGCGGTCGCACAGGTCGCGCTCTACCAGGCGGTCGCCGGGCAGCAGGTGAAAGTTCATGATTGCGGTGCGCAGCTTGTCGAGCACGATTTCGCGCAGAGTAACGGGGTTGCGGTTGACCTTGAAGCTGTCGTCGAGTGGCTGGCGTTTCATCAGGTGCGCTCTTTATGAGGCTGTTGCGCCAACATCGCGGAATGCCCCGAACCGAGGCTTTCCATGCAGTGGTTCGAACAGCCCGTTGTTAACGGGTTGGCTCCGCATCGGCTTCGGCAAACGCTTCACGGGCCAGGCGGAAACTGTCCACCGCCGCGGGTACGCCGCAATAAATGCCGACCTGGAGCAGGATTTCGCGAATCTGTTCACGGCTCAGGCCATTGCGCAGGGCACCGCGAATGTGCAACTTGAGCTCGTGGGGCCTGTTGAGCGCGGAAATCATGGCCAAGTTTATCATGCTGCGCTCTTTCAGCGACAAGCCTTCGCGGCCCCAGACGTGACCCCAGCAATACTCGGTGACCAGCTCTTGCAACGGTTTGGTGAACTCATCTGCGTTCTGGATCGAGCGGTTGACGTAGTCCTCGCCCAGCACCTGGGTGCGGATTTTCAGACCCTTTTCGTACTTTTCATTGCTCATGTGCAGTACTCCGGCAAAAACAGGGGCCGCAACCGAGGGTGAGACGATTAGCGCGACCCCTGAAAACAGGGGCATCGGTGTTGGCTTCTTCGCGGGCTTGCCTGCTCTCACAGGTTCCGGAATCTGTGGGAGCGGGCAAGCCCGCGAAGAGGCCAACACCGACTTCAAGGTATATCAGCCGAGGGGCGGCAGGGCGCCCAGCTTGCCTTTGTGGTAGACCATCGGGGTCACCGGCTCGGCCGGCAACACCAGGTTCTTCACCGCGCCGACAATGATCGCGTGGTCACCGCCGTCGTACTCGCGCCACAACTCGCATTCGATGATCGCCGTGGCCTTGGCCAGCAGGGGGTTGCCCAGCTCGCTCAGGTGCCACTCGATGTCCTTGGCCTTGTCCTTGCCCTTGCCTGCGAAGGCATAAGCTTCGGCGGTCTGGTCGGCGGACAGCAGGTGGATGGCGAACTGCTTGCTATCGCGCAGAATCGGGTAGGTGTCGGAGGCATAGTTGGGGCAGAACAGTACCAGCGCCGGGTCGATCGACAGCGCGCTGAACGCACTGGCGGTGATGCCAACGATGCCGCCATCGGCGTCCAGGGTGGTGACTACCGTGACGCCGGACGGGAAGGAGCCCATCACGTCTTTGTAGATGCCGGGTTCGATCATCTTGTGTTCCTCCTAGCGCATCACGAACGGGTCGGGCATCGGCGCGGTGGACAAGTTGATCCACACGGTCTTCAGCTCGGTATAGGCCAGCACCGAATCGATGCCGCTCTCACGGCCGTAGCCGCTGTTCTTGAAACCACCTATCGGTGCCATGGCCGACACGGCGCGGTAGGTGTTGACCCAGATGATCCCCGAACGCACGTCACGGGCCAGGCGATGGGCACGGCCCAGATCGCGCGTCCAGATGCCTGCAGCCAGGCCGAACTGCGAGTCGTTGGCTATGGCCAGGGCTTCTTCTTCGGTTTTGAAGCGGATCACCGCGGCGACCGGGCCGAACACTTCTTCCTGCATGATGGTCATCGCGTTGCTGTCACACTCGAACAGGGTGGGCTCGTAGAACCAGCCGTCACCTTCAACGTCGGCACGCTTTCCACCCATATGCAGTTTCGCGCCTTCGGCCTTGGCTGCTGCCACCAGGCCTTCGACGACTGCCAGCTGCTGTGCGGTGGCCATCGGGCCCATTTCGCTGGCGTCGTCCTGCGGGTTGCCGATGCGGATGCGCTTGGCGCGGGCAATCAGGCGCTCGACGAATACGTCGAAAATTTCATCCTGCACCAGCAGGCGCGAACCGGCCACGCAGCTTTGCCCGGAAGCGGCATAGATGCCGGCCACGGCGCCATTGATGGCGCTGTCCAGGTCGGCGTCGGCGAAGATGATGTTCGGCGACTTGCCACCCAGTTCCAGCGACAGCTTGGCGAAGTTTTCGGCACTGCTGCGCACCACGTGGCGGGCGGTGGCGGCACCGCCGGTGAAGGCGATCTTGCGCACCAGCGGGTGGCGGGTCAGCGCCGCGCCGGTGCTGGGGCCGTAGCCGGTGACCACGTTGACCACCCCGGCCGGGAAGCCGGCCTCGAGGGCCAGACGGGCCAGCTCGAGGATGGTCGCCGAGGCGTGCTCGGACGGTTTGAGTACGATGGTGTTGCCGGCAGCCAGGGCAGGGGCCAGCTTGATCGCGGTGAGGTACAGCGGGCTGTTCCAAGGGATGATCCCGGCAACCACGCCGATTGGCTCGTGCACGGTGTAGGCGAACAGGTCGGGTTTGTCCAGCGGCAGGGTGCCGCCTTCGAGCTTGTCGGCCAGGCCCGCAGTGTAGTGGAAGAATTCCGGCAGATAGCCGACCTGGCCGCGCGTTTCGCGGATCAGCTTGCCGTTGTCACGGCTTTCCAGTTGGGCCAGGTGCTCTTTGTTCTCGGCAATCAGGTCACCCAGACGACGCAGCAGCTTGCCGCGCGCGGTGGCGCTGATGCTGCGCCACGCCTTGCTGTCGAAGGCACGCTGGGCGGCCTGAACGGCCAGCTCCACATCGGCTTCATCGGCGTCGGGCAGTTGCGCCCAGGCCTGGGCGGTGGCCGGGTTGAGGCTGTCGAAGGTCTTGCCGCTCTGGGCATCGCGCCATTGGCCGTCGATGCACATCTGGAAACGAACGAGGGTCATGCAACAATCCCCTTGGCGGATTCGGTGAGGGTGCGGGCTTGGGTGAGGAAGTCCAGCAGCATCTTGTTGACTTCACGCGGTGCTTCCACCGGCATCATATGCCGTTGCTCGGCGAGGACCACGCTCTGTGCGCCAGGAATACAGGCGGCGAGCTGGCGGGTCATGGCCGGGGTGGAGCCCGAGTCGAGTTCGCCAGTGGCGATCAGCGTCGGCACCTGGATACTGCCCAGGTCGTCGGCGCGGTACATGTCCTGAGTGGCGAACAGCGAATAAGTGGTGTGGTAGCCTTGCGGGTCGTTGCTCGCCAGCACCTGGCGAATGGCGGCGACCTGCGCCGGGTTGGCAGCCTTGTATTCACGGCTGAACCAGCGGTCCAGGGCAGCATCGACGTTGGCGTCGGGGCCCAGCTCCGCCGCCTGGGCGGCACGCGCGATCACCCCGGCACTCTGCTCGGGGGTACGGTTGAACACACTGTTGAGCACGACCAGTGCAGCCAGGCGCTGCGGGTAATTGAGGGCGAATGCACGGGCAACCAGGCCACCCATGGAGAAGCCGATCACGGTGGCTTGTGCGACTTGCAGGTGGTCAAGCAGTTCGGCGAGCTGGTCGGCATAGCCTTCCAGCGGTGTGTCGGCAGCCGGTACGCGGCTTTGACCGTGGCCGAGCATGTCGTAGGCGATGACGCGGTAGTCGTTGGCCAGGCCAACGAACTGACCGCCCCACATTTCCTTGTTCAGGCCCACGCCGTGGATCAGTACCACGGGTTGGCCCTGGCCGACATCCAGATAACTGGTGCCGGCAGGTGTGCGTTCAGCGACAGGCTGAATCATGGAGGGCGCTCCTTGAAGGTCGGGCGCGGCGGGTAAGCACGCCACGCCCCGGCCCGTCTTGGTTATTGTTATTGAGCGTTGGCTTTTTCGGCAGCCAGTTCTTCCAGGTCGATGTAACGGTTGCCGATGCGCGGGTGCAGGCGGCCGCCGTCGGCTGCGCCCAGGACCACGACGATTTCATCGGCACGCGGTGCGTCTTCGATCTGCATTTCCAGGGTGATGTAGTGCGAACGCAGGCCTTCGTCGTCCTTCTGCATCATCGGGATCTGAATCGAAGTGCCTGGGCCGCCGCGCTTGTTGGTGAAGCTCAGGTAGCTCTTGGCCTGCACTGCCTCGCGGTAGTGGTTGCCGAAGCGCAGGGTGTGGATCACGGCCGAGGCGTGCTCGATTTCGCCATCGGCGCCGACTACGGCGGCCTTGCCGTAGGCTTCGATCTTGTCGGCACCGCCGATGGCAGCAGTCAGGCGCTCGACCATCAGGGCGCCCAGCTCCGAGCAGTTGGCGCGAATTTCCGGCTTCAGATCTTCAACGAAACCGCGACCGGCCCATGGATTCTTGATTACGACGGCCAGGCCGACCATGGTCACCGGCTTGTCGGTGGCCTTGCCGCCTTCGATGCGGGTCTCTTCGGAGTAGGTGACGATCTTGCGGATTTCGAAACTCATGGTTGGCTCCTGGTGAGGGTTATCAGCTCTTGTTGTCTGATGGTATACCATAATATTTGTTGTGCAAGAGGTGTCAGGAAATTTCTCTTGTCGGGGGACGAAAGGTGGCCTGATGCCTTGATTTCTCTGTTGTCTGTACTGGTCTCTTCGCGGGCTTGCCCGCTCCCACAGGGACTGCACAGGTTTCAAAAAAAAGCCCGCTCACGCAGGCCGAAGGGGCCCACGGGAGCGGGCGCGTCCCGCAATGTTTCAGGCAATGGGAATTCAGGCGAACGCCGGCACCACTTCCTTGATGAACAGCTCCAGTGACTTTTTCTTCTCGGCGTGGGGCAGGCTGTTGTCGCACCAGAAGCTGAACTCGTCGACGCCCAGTTCCTGGTAGTACTTGATGCGTGCGATGACTTCTTCCGGGGTGCCGATCATGGTGTTCTTGCGGATGTTCTCCAGCTGGAACGCCGGCACTTCGGCAAATTTCGACTCCGGGCTTGGCTCGAGGAAGCCGTTTACCGGGGTGGTCTTGTTGCCGAACCAGGCATCGAACGTGCGGTAGAAGCGCGATATGGCCTGGGCGCCGACCTTCCAGCCCTCCGGTTCGGACGGGCTGTGCACGTGAGTGTGGCGCAGCACCATCAGTTGTGGGCGCGGCACGTCCGGATTATTGTCCAGGGCGGCCTGGAACTTGTTCTTCAGGTCCAGCACTTCTTCGTCCCCCTTCATCAGCGGGGTGACCATGACGTTGCAGCCGTTGGCCACGGCAAAGTTGTGCGAGTCCGGATCGCGTGCGGCGATCCACATGGGCGGCGTGGCGTTGAACGGCTTCGGCACGCTGGTAGAGGTAGGGAACTTGTAGACTTCGCCATCGTGGGCGTAGTCGCCTTCCCACAGCTTGCGCACGACGGGCACCATCTCGCGCAGCGCCTTGCCTCCATCGGTGGCGGGCATGCCATTGGCCATGCGGTCGAATTCGAACTGATAGGCGCCGCGGGCCAGGCCCACTTCCATACGACCGTTGCTGATCACGTCGAGCAGCGCGCATTCGCCCGCAACGCGGATCGGGTTCCAGAATGGCGCGATGATGGTGCCGGCGCCCAGGCGGATCCTCTCGGTGCGTGCGGCCAGGTAGGCCAGCAGTGGCATCGGGCTTGGCGAAATGGTGTATTCCATGGCGTGGTGTTCGCCGATCCACACGGTGCTGAAACCGCCGTTCTCGGCCATCAGGGTCAGTTCGGTCAGGTCTTCGAACAGCTGGCGGTGGCTGACCTGTTCATCCCAACGTTCCATGTGCACGAACAACGAAAATTTCATGGGTTTTTCCTCAACGCTTGTTGTTACCCGTCAGTAAAGCGGGCTTCAGTGTGGGAGCGGGCTCGCCCGCGAAACAGAACACGCGGTGGGTGGCACCGGCTTCGCCGGTGTTCGCGGGCAAGCCCGCTCCCACTGGGGTCTGCGTCGAATTGCAGGCTTCAGGCAAAGGCCGGCAGGCTGGCCATTTTGCCGCGGCAGTACACCATGGGCCGTGGTGCTTCTGCCGGGACGATCAGGTTGTGCACCTTGCCGACCATGATGGCGTGGTCGCCACCTTCGTATTCACGCCACAGTTCACATTCGATCACCGCGGTTGCGCCGGCCAGGATCGGATTGCCCAGTTCACTCAGGCTCCACTCGATACCGCAGGCCTTGTCCTTGCCCTTCTTGGCGAACGCGTAGGCTTCTGCCTGCTGTTCACCCGAGAGCAGATGAATGGCAAAGCGCTTCTGTTTGATCAGTATCGGGTAGGAGTCGGAGGTGTAGTTGGGGCAGAACAGCACCAGTGGCGGGTCCATCGACAGGGAGGAGAAGGCGCTGGCGGTCAGGCCGACGACCGAGCCGTCGTCGTCCTGGGTGGTGATGACGGTAACGCCGGACGGGAAGGAGCCCAGAACGTTCTTGTAGACAGTTGCGTCGATCATCGGGAATACCTCTGAAGGGCTGCGGTGGTCCGCGGTTTTTATCGTTGATGTGTCTGATGGTATACCGTAATACCTATTTTGCAAGCGGAATTTTCAACCTGGCTTTTCCACGATGAACGGCTCAAGGCCACGTATACCGTGGCCTTGAGCGATCAGGTGGTTTGCCGCCAGGGTTGCGCAAGCGGATCAGCGGGCTTTTTTTACTGCGGATCAGTGTTGTCAAAAGTTTGGAATACCATAATATGGTCCGCAGCTGAGAGGCCGCCTAGATGCGGTTTCCTTACAAAGATAAAAACGACCTTTCGAGCTGAAAACCATGTCCCAACCGTCGTCGCAACACCAGTTTGTCGAGAATCACACGGTCGATTACGTTCCACCTGCCGAGCGCCATGGGAAGGCGCGCGACCTGTTCACCCTCTGGTTCAGTACCAACATTGCACCACTGCCCATCGTCACCGGTGCCATGGTGGTCCAGGTGTTCCACCTGAACCTGTTGTGGGGGTTGATAGCCATCGTCCTGGGCCATCTGGTCGGGGGCGTGGTCATCGCCCTGGCCTCTGCGCAGGGGCCGCAGCTGGGCATTCCACAAATGGTTCAAAGCCGTGGCCAGTTCGGCCGTTACGGCGCCTTGCTGATCGTGTTCTTCACCGCGCTGATCTATGTCGGCTTCTTTATTTCCAACATTGTCCTGGCAGGCAAGACCATCCACGGCATCGCCCCGAGCGTGCCGATGCCCGGCGCGATCGTGATAGGCGCCCTGAGCGCTACTGCCATCGGCGTGATCGGCTATCGTTTCATCCATATTCTCAACCGCATCGGCACCTGGGTGATGGGTTCGGCTTTGCTGGCCGGTTTCATCATGATGTTCATTCAGGACCTGCCGGCAGACTTCTTCAGCCGCGGCGCATTCAACCTGTCGGGCTTCATCGCCACCGTGTCGCTGGGCACCATCTGGCAGATCAGCTTCTCGCCGTACACGTCAGACTATTCGCGCTATCTGCCGCGTGAAGTGGGCATTGCCAAACCGTTCTGGGCGACCTACCTGGGCGCCACCCTGGGTACCATCCTGTGCTTCAGCTTTGGTGCAGTGGCCGTGTTGTGCGTACCGCAAGGCACCGACGCAATGGACGCGGTGAAGCAGGCTACCGGCTGGCTGGGCCCGATCCTGATGGTGCTGTTCCTGCTCAACATCATCAGCCACAACGCCCTCAACCTGTATGGTGCGGTGCTGTCGATCGTGACCGCAATCCAGACTTTCGTGGCCGAGTGGACGCCGAGCGTCAAGGTGCGGGTGATCCTGGCCTCGGTCATTCTGGTGGGCTGCGGGATGGTTGCACTGAATGCTTCGGCGGACTTCATCGGCCAGTTCATCGGCCTGATCCTGGCGCTGCTGCTGGTCCTGGTGCCGTGGGCTTCGATCAACCTGATCGATTTCTACCTGATCAAGAAGGGCCAGTACGACATCGCCTCGATCTTCAGTGCAGACGGCGGCATCTATGGCCGTTTCAACCACCACGCGATCATTGCCTATGCCTGCGGCATCCTGGTGCAGCTGCCGTTTGCCAATACTTCGCTGTATGTGGGGCCGTACTCGAACATTGTCGAAGGGGCCGACCTGTCGTGGCTGTTCGGCTTGCTGGTGACCGTGCCGCTGTACTACTGCCTGGCGACGCGCGGCAAGGCGGTTAACAGTGCGCGGGTTATCAGCGTCAACGACTGACAACTGCAACGGGGGCTGCAAAGCAGCCCCGACTATGGCCGCTTGGTCGATTTCCGCGCTTTGCTGGGTCAGGTATTCCCGCGCCCGTCATGCTGCCTGCGATACGCCCCCGGCTGCACCCCCACTGCCTTGGCAAACGCCCGGGTGAATGCGGCCACCGATTGATACCCCACCTGCGCGCCTACCTGCTCAACGGTATGCCCCGCCTGCAGCAACTGGCTGGCATGGCGCATGCGCAGCGCCAGCAGCACTTGTCCCGGCGATCGCCCGGCCAGTTCGCTGAAGCGCTTGAAAAATGCCGAGCGTGACAATCCGGTGCAAGCAGCCATGTTCTCCATGGTCCAGGTTTGCCCCGGCTGCTCGATCAATTGCTCAAGCAATCCGGCAAATGCTGGCTGCCGGGCGAGGGCGACCAGCCCGCCCAGCGATTGCCCTGCGTGCACCTGCTGGCGCAGCACGTACAGGAACAACAAGTGCGTCAGCCGTTCCAGTAGCATCTGTGATGGCCCGGCATCTCGCCGGCATTCTTCCAGGATCAGCCCGAACAGCGCCCGCGCTGCGCTGCCGCTGGGATCTTCAGCGCGTAACAAGATCCAGTCAGCGAGACCCTCGACAATCAGCGAGCAGAGGCCCGACTGAAAATGGAAGAAGCCGCAGACCAAGCCAACGCCGTCGGCGGCCTGGCTATCCAGCGCCTGCATGGCCTGGCGCGGCTGGGCACAGGCGTCGACCGGGTCCTGATCGCTGGACAAGCGATAGGCAAGGTCGCGCAACAGGAATACGGCATCTCCCTTCTCCAGGCGCACCGGTTGCGGCTGGCCGTCAATGTGCAGCCAGCAATGGCCTTGCACCACCAGGTGGAAGCTGGCGCGGCCCATGCCCTGGGTACTGGCATGCCAGCCGCCGCAATAGCGGCCTACATGAAACAGGCTGGCATCGAGCTCCAGGCCTTCTAATAACCAATCGACAAGCGGGCTGGACGAAATCATCTAATGCAAAGACTCAGGAGCAAGGAAAGGCGACTGACGAATATGGAGGGTAGTTCTTATAACCAACAGACTGTAGTGACACTCATCAAAGGAGATCACTGCATGTCCTCGCGCATTACTTTACACACGCTGCAGAGCGCCCCGGAAGCGGCACGGCCGTTCCTTGAGAACGCGCAGAAGAATTCCGGCTTCATCCCCAACCTGCTCGGCGTGCTGGCCAACGCCCCGGCGGCGCTGGAAACCTACGTGACCGTTTCGGCACTCAATGGCAAGTCTGAGCTTGGCCTGGCCGAGCGTGAAGTGGTGCAACTGATCGCTGCCACCCAGCATGGCTGCGACTTTTGCGTGGCCGGCCATACGGCCGTCGCGCTGAACAAGGCCAAGCTGCCGCAGGAGGTGGTCGATGCTCTGCGTGCCCGTGGCGAACTCCCGAACGCCCGCTACGAAACCCTGGCCGCCTTTGCCCGCGAAGTGATCGCCACCCGTGGCAATGTCAGCGAAGCCACCTACCAGGCTTTCCGTGAGGCCGGCTTCAGTGAAGGCAACGCCTTGGAGGTGATTCTGGGCGTAAGTCTCGCAACCCTGTGCAACTTTGCTAATGTTTTCGCCCAGACGCCACTCAACGAAGAGCTTGGCAAATACCGCTGGCAGCTTTCTGCGTAGTCCACCTGTGATAATGGCCATTACCAGGCCGTTGTAGGAGCGGCCTTGTGCCGCGAACGGGCCGCAGAGTGGCCCCGGCGTTCCCTAAGGAGCAAGACCATGCAAGATTGTGCATTTCGACACTGGCTGGATGCCAATGCCGAGGCCATCGATCGGGGCCTGTGCGAACCGCAGCAGGTGCTGGCCCAGATCGCAGAATCGCAGTTGCTGCGCACGGGAGTCGACCCAGCGCTGGGCGGTACGGGCGGGCAGGTGACCGACGCGGTCGAGGCCATCGCCGCCATTGCCAGCCGCTCATTGGCTGCGGCGTTCGTCTGCTGGGGTCAGCGTGCCTTCATCGAATACCTGCTGCACAGCCCCAACCAGCCCCTGCGTGAGCGCCTGCTGCCGCGCCTGTTGACCGGTGAACTGGCCGGTGCCACCGGGCTGTCCAACGCCATGAAATTCCTGTCCGGCATCGAAGCGCTGCAGGTGCGTGGCCGCCCGACAGCCGATGGCTGGCACCTGGAAGGGCGACTGCATTGGGTGACCAACTTGCGCAAAAGCGGCTTCGTGGTGGCGGCGGCCATCGAGGATGAAGCCGGCGGCGCGCCGTTTGTGCTGGCCATTCCTTCCGACGCTCCAGGCCTGGAGCGCTCTGATGATCTACAACTGATGGGCCTGCAGTCGAGCAACACGGCAGCACTGGCTTTTCACCAGGTGCCGCTGGCGCGCGACTGGCTGCTGCATGAAAATGCACGCGAATTCCTGCCCCGGGTACGCCCGGCATTCCTGGCGCTGCAATGTGGCATGGCCATTGGCCTGGCGCGACGGGCGCTGGAAGAGGTTCAGGCGCACCTGCATGGCCGAGCCTCGTTCCTCGATGAAGCCCGTCAGGTGCTCAGCGAACGCCTGGAAAACACCGTCAGCGAGCTCAAGCAGGGCTTGCTCGAAGGTCGCTTCCAGCAGCAGCCGGCGGCCTTGTTCAAGCTGCGCATCATCCTGGCTGAAAGTGCTGCCGACGCGGTACAACTGGAATTGCAGGCCAGTGGCGGCAAGGCTTACCTCAGCGAATATGGCGAAGGGTTCGCCCGCCGCTGGCGCGAGTCGGCCTTCGTTCCGATCGTCACGCCCAGCCTGGTGCAGTTGCGCGCCGAACTGCAACGCCAAGCAGGCGTTGCATGAGCGCAGTATTGCTGGAGGCCCGTGACATCCGCCTGGGCTACCCGCGTGAGGATGGGTGGCAGCAGGTACTGGCGCAGTTCGACCTGCAGCTGGCGCCGGGTGAAGTCGTGAGCATTCTTGGCCCTAGCGGTGTGGGCAAGTCAAGCCTGCTGCGGGTGTTGGCAGGGCTGCAGCAGCCTGGCGGCGGCAGCGTGAGCTTGCACGGCCAGACCCTGCAGGGGCCGCACCCGCGTCTGGCGGTGGCCTTTCAGGACCCCAGTCTGCTGCCATGGCTGAGCCTGGAGAAAAATGTCGCCTTCGGCCTGGATTTCGCCCGTCAGCCCAGGCTGGCTGATGCCGAACGACGTGCACGCATCGACCATGCGATTGCCGCTGTGGGCCTGGCCCACGCCCGTGGCCAGTACCCGGCGCAGTTGTCTGGCGGCATGGCCCAGCGCACCGCGCTGGCCCGCTGTCTGGCACGCCAGCCCGAAGTGCTGCTGCTCGACGAACCGTTCGGCGCGCTGGATGAAGTGACTCGCGCCGACATGCAGCAACTGCTGCTGCAACTGATCGCCACCCACAACACGGCGGCGGTGCTGATTACCCACGATATCGACGAAGCCTTGCTGCTGTCTGACCGGGTTCTGCTACTGGGCAACCACCCAGCGCACATCCTCGGCCAGTGGCACATCGACCTGCCGCAACCACGGACGCAGCGGGTCGAAGAACTGGGTGCTTTGCGTATCGAAATCCTGAAAACCCTTCGGCGGGCAAGCCGCACAGTCGAACCTACCCCAACCCCGTTGCCCTCGGAGGCTGTCCATGTGCATGGATGACTGCTGTTCCTCTTCTTCGCGTCGTGATCTTCTCAAGCTCGGCGTCATGCTCACTGCTGCCGGTGCATTGCCGTTGCTGTCGAGCTTGCAGGCGCGTGCCGCTGCCGAGCCGGACGCGCCGGTGCGCATCGGCTACCTGCCGATCACTGACGCCACGCCGCTGCTGGTGGCACATAACAACGGCCTGTTCGAGGCCGAAGGCATCAAGGCTGAGCGCCCGGTGCTGCTGCGCAGCTGGGCGCAGGTGATCGAGGCATTCATCTCCGGCCAGGTCAATGTCATACACCTGCTTTCGCCGATGACGGTATGGGCGCGCTATGGCAGCAAGGTGCCCGCCAAGGTGGTGGCCTGGAACCACGTGGGCGGTTCGGGCCTGACTGTTGCGCCGGATATATCCGAGGTGAAACAGCTCGGTGGTAAGACAGTGGCCATTCCGTTCTGGTACTCGATCCACAATGTGGTACTGCAACAGATGCTCAACGACAACGGCCTGACGCCGGTGTCGAAGCCGGCCAATGCGCAACTGGCCGCCAACGAAGTCAACCTGCTGGTGCTGCCGCCATCCGACATGCCACCCGCCCTGGCCAGCAAGCGCATTGCCGGCTACATCGTTGCCGAGCCGTTCAACGCACTGGCCGAGAACCTCAAGGTAGGCCGCGTGCAGCGCTTTACCGGCGATGTATGGCGCAATCATGCGTGCTGCGTGGTGTTCATGCACGAGCATGACCTGAATAACCGCCCGGAGTGGTCGCAGAAAGTGGTCAACGCCATCGTCAAGGCCCAGCAATGGACCCGTGACCATCGCACCGAAGCCGCCGCATTACTTTCCCGGGCGGGCCCCAACAAGTACACCCCCCACGAGCCAGCGGTGCTGACCAAGGTCCTGGCGCCAGCCGCCGAAGACCGTGCTGGCTACATTGCCAGTGGTGCCATTCGCCATCAGCAGTGGGACGAAAAGCGCATCGACTTCCAGCCATACCCGTTCCCGAGTTACACCGAAGAGCTGGTCAAGCGCCTGAAAAGCACCCTGATCGAAGGCGACAATGCGTTCCTTGCCGGGCTGGATCCGGCGTATGCCGCCCGCGACCTGGTCGACGATCGCTTCGTGCGTAATGCCATCGCGACGGTGGGGGGACCGTCGGTATTCGGCATTGCCGACAACTTCGAGCGTAGCGAGGAGTTTGCGGTCTGATGCGCACGCATGTCGTACATGCCGGCCTTGGGCTGGTCGGGTTGCTGGCCTTGTTGCTGCTATGGTGGGCCGGTGTTGCAGTGTTTGGCCAGGCCGACGGCCTGTCGGCGCGCTTTTCGCCGGCGGCAACCCTGGCCAGCCTGGTCGAGCTGCTGGGGCAGGGCGAGGTCTATGGGCATATCTGGGTCAGCCTCAAGCGCATCCTGATTGGGCTGCTGCTGGCGCTGCTGATGGGGGTACCGTTAGGCTTGCTGGTAGGCAGCTACCGGCACCTGGAGGCGGCGACCACGCCGGCATTCCAGTTTCTGCGCATGATATCGCCATTGTCGTGGATGCCTGTGGTGGTGATGCTGATGGGCGTGGGTGACCAGCCGATCTACTTCCTGCTGGCGTTTGCCGCGTTGTGGCCGATCTTGCTGAACACGGCGGCAGGGGTGCGTCAACTGGACCCGCGCTGGCTGCAACTGAGCCGCAGCTTGAGTGCCACGCGCTGGGAAACCTTGTGCAAGGTGATCGTGCCGGGGGTGATCGGTCACGTGCTGACGGGGGTGCGCCTGGCCATCGGTATTCTGTGGATTGTGCTGGTGCCGTGCGAAATGCTTGGGGTGAGTGCGGGGCTTGGGTATTTCATTCTTGATACCCGCGACCGGCTGGCGTATTCCGAACTGATGGCGATGGTGCTGCTGATTGGCGTGCTGGGGTTTGTGCTGGATGCCCTGGCGCGTGGGCTGCATCGACGCTGGGTGCATGGCTGAAAGGCCAATGGGGCTTCTTCGCGGGCTCGCCCGCTCCCACAGGTACATCACCGGCCTTGGGCCTTACGGTATTCCTGTGGGAGCGGGCAAACCCGCGAACAGGCCCTTGGATCAATGCACGGTTTTGCGCTGGCGCACACAATCCCGGGCTTGAGCGGCCAGTTCATCCAGCCGCTCATCGCGCATCTGCTCCGCTTCGATCATCGCATCCTCACCCTGCTGGTTAAGCAGATAGGTGTGAATCTGCAGCACTTCAGCCGTCTGATAGATGGGCGCAATGTCCAGGCGCCCGATCAGCGCACCACTGGGCTGGCCGGTACTGCTCATCAGCACCTGCGGGCCGTTGGCGGCCACCACTTGCATGCCCATCGCCTCGAACCATGGCACTTGGTTGGCAAAGGCGTTCAGCTCCACGCAGGCATGGCGCGACTGCAGGTCGCCCAGCAGAGCACGGGCGATGCCCTGGCGGCGATGGTTGGCGGAAACGGCCAGAAAGGCCAATGCACAGGCCTGCCCATCGTCCTGGGCTGGCAGTGACAGAGCAAAGCCCAGCAACTGGTCCGGTGCTTCGGCATCCAGCGCCAAGGTAAGCGCCACCGCCAGACCGCGGGTACCGTCCAGCGCTTGCAGGTACTGGTGGACTTCCATGCCGACGCCATACTGGTAGAGCGGGTACAGCGGGTTGTCGACGGCGATGGCGACACTGCTCAATTCGCCGACATTGTGAATGACCAGCTCGCGGATCTGGTTCTGGAAAGATTCGGGCGGCACGCTGTCGAGGCGGCTCAGGATGAACATCTGGGGGGCTCCGGCGGATGAAAATACAACCCGCGCTGTGTTGGCGCGGGTTGTACAGTCTAACCGGTTTTGCCGTATCAGCCGTGTGCCTGTAAGGCACCGAGCATCAGGTCGAGGTTTTGCACGGCAGCACCAGAGGCACCTTTGCCCAGGTTGTCGAACACTGCGGTGAGCAGTACCTGGCCATGCTCGGGGTTGGCGTACAGCGCCAGGCGCAGGTCATTGCTGTCATTCAATGCCTCGGGATCGAGGTTTGCCGCAGCGCCGCACTGATGCAGGGGCATCACCTGGACATGGCGGGCACCCTGGTAATGCTGTTCCAGGCAGGCTTGCAACTGCTCGACGCTGATGTGTCCAGGCAGCAGGCGAAGTTGCAGAGGAATGCTCAGCACGATGCCTTGGCGGTAGGCGCCATAGCCGGGCATGAACATCGGCCGCACCGACAACCCCGCGTGCTGCTGGATTTCCGGTACGTGCTTGTGCGCCAGCTCCAGGCCATACAGCTGTAGCGCAGGGGCTTTGGCGGCGCCGGGCTGTTCGTGCCGCTCGACCGCCGCGCGACCACCGCCGGAGTAGCCTGACACGGCGTGGATGTTCAGCGGGTAGTCCGCAGGCAGCAAGCCGGCCTTGACCAGTGGGTGCAGCAGCGCGATGGCGCCGGTGGGATAGCAGCCGGGGTTGCTGACACGCTTGCATTGCGCGATACGCTCGGCTTGCTGTTCGTCCAGTTCCGGCAGGCCATATACCCAACCTGGTGCGGTGCGGTGCGCCGAACTGGCGTCGATCACCCGCACCTGCGGGTTGTGGATTGCGGCCACGGCCTCGCGGGCGGCGTCGTCGGGCAGGCACAGCAGGGCGATGTCGGCGCTGTTGATCGCTTCGCAGCGGCGTTGCGGGTCCTTGCGCTCTGCCTCGGGGAGGGTCAGCAGGCGAAGGTCGGTACGACCCTTCAGGCGGGCATGGATCTGCAGGCCTGTGGTGCCTTGGTCGCCGTCGATGAAAACAACAGGGGTGTGCATGGTCGGGGTCCGGTTGGAGAAAGATGGCCTATGCTCGCCCGTAGCTTTGGTAATGAAAATTTGAATATGATGATCGATATATTCAGGTTTTCTGAATGACTTTTTGAAATGCGTGGTGACCCTTCGGGTGTGCCCGCGAAAGGGCCGGCTCTGACAATGCGCGAAATCAGCCTCGACCGCCTCCGCACACTGGTGGTCATCAGCGACCTGGGCTCCTTTGCCGAGGCTGCCCGCCAGCTTAACCTGGCGCCGCCCACCATCAGCTTGCACGTGGCCGAGTTGGAGGCGCGTATCGGCGCCCCGTTGCTCACCCGCACCCGCGGCCAGGTGCGGCCTACCGTCATCGGTGAAACACTGCTGGGGCGTGCCAGGCGCCTGCTGGCGGACGCTGACTTGGCGCTGGACGAAGTACGCCGGCAGGTCGAAGGGTTGACCGGGCGTGTGCGTCTGGGCGCTTCCACCGGTGCCATCGCCCATTTGCTGCCGCAGGCATTGGCGCGCCTGCGTGTGGAGCACCCGGGGATCGACGTCCAGGTACAGGTGCTGACCTCCCAGGCGTCGCTCACGCGCTTGCGTGAGGGCACACTGGACATCGGCCTTGTGGCCTTGCCGCAGGTGGCCGGCAAAGGGCTGACGGTCACCCCCTGGCGGCGCGACCCGATCCTGGCGTATGTGCCGGCCGACTGGCAGCCGCCGGCCAGGATCACCCCGGCGTGGCTGGCGCAACGGGCGTTGATTCTCAACGACAGCACCACCCAGCTGTCGCGGGTTACCGGCGAGTGGTTTGCAGCGGCGGGGTTGTACCCCGAGCCGCGGATCGAGCTGAACTACAACGATGCAATCAAGAGCCTGGTCGGCGCCGGCTATGGGGCGACATTGTTGCCGCAGGAGGGGGAGGCGACCGAGTTGGACCGGCGCATTGCCCGCCGACCGCTGCGGCCCGGGTTGTGGCGGCAGTTGGGGATCGCTTGTCGGGAGGGGCAGGTGGAGCGGGCCACGGGGTATGTGCTGGAGGCGCTGGAACGGTTGTTGTAGGGGCGACTCCACTATTCCGCTATAGCAAGGCCTGTGGCCAGGCCTGCACGTTCCAGCTCCAGCTCCAGCGCCTTGCCGAACTCAGAACCAGCGATCGTTCTTCTTGCGCCCACGGGTCAGTGCCGGCAGGATCAGCCCCGCCAGCAAGCCTGCACCGGCAATGCTGCCGCCATACACCATGTAGCGCATCATCACCTGCTTGTTCTCATCCCCCAGGCGGGCCTGGGTATCGCGCAGGTCCGATTGGCTCTGATCGAGCTGCTCGTTCAGTGCCTTGTTGCGCGCCTCCAGCTCGTCAATCAGCTGCTTGCGCGAATCAAGTGTTTCCTGCATGCCCTGCACACGGTTCTTCCAGTTGTCGTCGATGGTCTTCAACTGCCCGGTCAGTTCGGCGACCTGGGCATCGAGCAATGGCAGGCGTTCGTTCTGCCCGGGTACCGTCTGCAGGTCGTTGCTGAGGATCCACACCACATCTCCGTTCTGCCCACGCACCCGGCTGTAATTGCCCTGGCTGCCGAGCAAGGTCAGCTTCTGACCGGACTTGAGCGTGCCGACAATGCGGTGCCCGTCGGTCGGGCCGCTGCGCACATAGGTGCTCAGGCTGTCGCTGACCCAGCGTGCGTCGCTGGCAGGCTCTTCGGCGTGCACGGGGGCGGCAATACCCACCACGGCGGCAATCAGGCCGATGCGCAGGGCAGGGAGGGCGGAAGCATTTGGGCGGGAATCGGGCATGTTGGGTCTTCGCTGAATTCGCTGGAACAGGACAAAAAGTAGGCCCGGTGACTGGGCCGATGAACCGGTCGGTGAGTTGACCGTCAGCGAAAGACCGTTTTTTTGTCAGCAGGTTCACTGCCTGACGTCGGAAATATCTGCAGAATGTTGCAGTACTTCACTCAGAGCGCTGCGTTGCCGATGACGCAATTGTAATGCGCCGATCACCTTGGCGTTATCTGCCGGCCGTCAATCTCGGCCCGCCGACATAACAACAAATGCGACGTTCAAGGAGCATCGGATGACGTGTAGATCACCCCTGACACTGGCTGCTTGCCTGGCGCTGGCCAGCGTTGGCAGCCAGGTTGTTGCTGCAGAAAAAAGCGCGGACGGCTTCATGGAGGGCAGTACCCTCAGCGTGCTTAACCGCAACTTCTATTTCAACCGCGATAACCGCGATTCTGCGGCCCCGACACACCACCCGGGCAAACAGCCTGACAGCGGCTACTCCGAAGCCTGGGGGCACGCCGTGATTACCCGATTTGAGTCGGGCTTCACCCTGGGCACTGTAGGTGTTGGCGTGGATGCGTTTGCCATGCTTGGGCTTAAGCTCGACACTGGCGGCGGCCGCAACGGCGGGCGCAGTTCCTTCGACGTATTGCCGGTCGACCGCGACGGCCAGGCACGTGACGAGTACACCAAGGTGGGGGGCGCGGCCAAGGTGCGACTGTTCGACACGGTACTGAAGGTGGGCGATGTGTTCCCGGCCAACCCGGTGGTGGCTGCTGGCGACTCGCGGCTGCTGCCGGAAAGCTTCCGTGGGGTGACCCTGGAGAACACCAGCATCAAGGACCTTGCCCTGCAAGCCGGACGTCTGCATGCCATGAGCCAGCCGATGTCCAGCGACCTGCGGGAGAACTTCGTGACGTTCTATGGCGGCCCGGTCGATTCGCCGTGGATCGCCTATGGCGGCGGTGACTACACGCTCAATGAGCATGTCAGCGTCAGCCTGTTCAGTAGCCGGCTCAAGGATGTGTGGAACCAGTACTACGTCGGCACCAGCCTGAGCTGGCCGCTGAGCGAGGAGCTGGCCCTGATTGGTGGTTTCAACTATTACAAGGCTGTTGATGAAGGGCAGCAGCGCCTGGGCGCCTTTGACAACGATATCTGGAGCGCCAAGCTGGGTGTGCGCTTTGCTGCTCACACCCTGGCCCTGACTCACCAGCGCAACAACGGCGACGACGACTTCGACTACCTGCGCCAATCCGACTCGATCTTCCTCGACAACTCCATCCAGTACAGCGACTTCAACGCGCCCAAGGAGCGTTCATGGATGCTGCGCTATGACCTGAACATGGCCACCTACGGCGTACCTGGGCTGTCGTTCATGACACGTTACGGCAAGGGTACCGACGCCGATTACTCCAATGCCAACGCCACTTACATGCGCCGCGACGTCGCGGGCAACCCGCTGACCGACCAGAAACGCTGGGAACGTGACATCGAGGTCAAATATGTGGTGCAGACTGGCGCGGCCAAGGACCTGTCGTTGCGGGTGCGCCAGGCCACCACCCGGGCCACGGTGTTCGAGTCGGATCTGGACGAAGTGCGGCTGATCGTGGAGTACCCGTTGTCGATTCTGTGATTCCACTTTGGCAACCTCGTTGCTCCTTTGGTCTGGGTGGATTTTTTGGGCGCTCCGCTTGGGGCGCCTTTTTTGTATCGGCGTCATCGCGGTTAAACCTGCATTGGCATCAGTTGGTCAGGCGTTACCAGTACGCCGGGGCTATGGGGCTAGACTCAAGGCTCACCTTCGATCTTGGAGCGAAGCCATGACTGCCAAGAACACCATCTGCCTGTGGTATGACCACGAAGCTGAAGCGGCGGCGAACTTCTATGCCCGAACGTTCCCCGATAGCCGAGTGGTCGCTGTGCACCAGGCGCCCGCCGATTACCCTTCAGGCAAGCAGGGCGATGTGATCACCGTGGAGTTCACGGTAATGGGCATTCCTTGCGTGGGGCTCAATGGGGGGGCGGCCTTCAAGCACTGTGAGGCATTTTCGTTCCAGGTCAGTACCGCGGACCAAGCAGAGACCGACCGCTTGTGGGATGCCATTATCGGCAACGGCGGCGAGGCCAGTGTTTGCGGTTGGTGCAAGGACAAATGGGGGATTTCGTGGCAGATCACTCCACGCATCCTCATCGAAGCCATCGGCCACCCCGACCGAGCGGCGGCCAAGCGTGCGTTCGAGGCCATGATGCAGATGGGCAAGATCGATGTGGCCCAGATAGAGGTGGCGTTAAAAGGTTGAAGCAGACCTGTGTTTTCAGCAGCAGCGGCCGCGTGCCGCGATCGGGCTGCACAGCAGCCCGTGGCTTTCTGGTTGGCGCAGTCAGTTGCTGGTTACTTCGGCCTCTGTCGCTGTCTTGGTCGATGCCTTCTTCTCCTGCACTACAATGTAGAACTCCTCTCCATGCTTCACCGCCCCATACAGTACGGCCTTCTCGATCAGCTCGTTGCCGCGCAGGTGGCGCAGCATCATCGGGTCCTTGCGCAGGTCGCGGTACAGCGCCAGGCATAGCAGTACCATCACCACCACGAATGGCAAGGCCACGACGATGGTCAGGTTCTGTAGCCCGGTCAGCGCCTCGCCAGGGTTACGTGGGTCGCCGATCGCCAGCATGATCGCCGCCACCGTACCGGTTAGCGAGCCCCAGAAAATCACTGTGCGTCGTGATGGCGCGGTGGTGCCGTGTTCCGACAGCGTGCCCATCACC
This sequence comes from Pseudomonas sp. FYR_5, assembly GCF_043106315.1. Lineage (NCBI taxonomy): Bacteria > Pseudomonadati > Pseudomonadota > Gammaproteobacteria > Pseudomonadales > Pseudomonadaceae > Pseudomonas > Pseudomonas sp. FYR_5. The sequence goes on from NZ_JBICMK010000059.1 coordinate 117,149, forward strand.
AGCGAGGCGGCGTCGGCACCCGAAACAAAAAAGATGCCCACCAGGATCATCACCAGCACCGAGGTTGCCGAGGCCAGTGGGTAGCTGTCCAGCAACTGGTACAGCGCGTGGTTACTGTTGACCGCACCGTTGGCCAGCTGGAAGGCGCCCTCGCGCACGGCCTCGATGGCGGCGCCACCGAAGATGGTGAACCACACCAGGCTGACCAGGCTTGGCACCAGCAGCACCCCGGTCACGAACTGGCGAATGGTGCGACCGCGGCTGATGCGGGCGATGAACATGCCCACGAAAGGCGTCCAGGAGATCCACCAGGCCCAGTAGAACACGGTCCAGCCGGCCAGCCAGCTGTTCATCTGCTCGCCGCCGCTGGCGTTGGTGCGGGCCATCATCTCCGGCAGCATCTTGATGTAGATGCCGAGCGAGGTCGGCAGCAGATTGAGCATCAGCAGCGTCGGCCCGACCATGAACACGAACACTGCCAGCACCAGTGCCAGCACCATGTTGGTGTTGGACAGCCACTGGATACCCTTGCCGATGCCCGACACCGCCGAGGTGACGAAGGCAATGGTCAGCAGTGTGATGATCGAGATGTAGAACAGTTTACCGGGGCTTTCGATCCAGCCGTTGTATTCCAGGCCGCCGGCGATCTGCAGCGCGCCAAGGCCCAGCGAGGCGGCCGAGCCGAACAGTGTGGCGAAGATCGCCATCATGTCGATCAGGCGGCCGAGTGGGCCGTTTGCGTGCTTGCCGATCAGCGGCCGAAAGGCAGCGGAAATCAGTTGCGAGCGGCCACGGCGGAAGGTGCCGTAGGCGATTACCAGGCCAACGATGGCGTACATGGCCCAAGGGTGCAGGGTCCAGTGGAACAGGGTGGTGGCCATTGCCACCTGCATCGCTTCGCTGGTCTGCCCGCTGGCTGAGCCTGGCGGCGGCGATATGTAGTGCGACAGCGGCTCGGCCACGCCGAAGAACATCAGGCCGATGCCCATACCGGCGCTGAACATCATCGCTACCCAGGACACCGTGCGAAATTCTGGCTGTTCGCCATCGCGGCCCAGCGGCACCCGCCCGTAACGGCTGGCGGCCAGCCACAGCACGAACACCACGAAGAGGGAGGAGGTGAGCACGAAGAACCAGCCGAAATTGAGAATGACCCAGGATTGCGCGCTGGAGGCGCTGCTGGCCAGGCTGGCCTGGTTGAGGAAGCCCCAGAGCACGAAAGCGATGGCCAGGAGGCTGGTGAAACCAAAGACGATCCAGTCAAGCTTGCCCTCGAAATGCCGATCCTGGCGGGCTTCTGCGGTTTTCGAGGGGTCTGTGACGCCAAGATCGAGTGTTTCGGGGATGTGTTCCTTTGCCATGTATGATGAGGCCCCATTTGTGTATTGCCTGAACGCGCAGGCTTGTTGTGTGGGCTGCCGAGCGCGATGACGGCCTCGGCGGGGTGGATTGCTGGCGGGATTATCCTGTGCAGCAGATAGCGGCTCATGTCCCCATAACGTCCTGGGGCGTCCATTGCGCGACTTGGCAAATACTTTTAGTTCTGGGGGCAGTGGCCCTTTCTGCCTCGGCTTCTGGTACCCTGATGGGCATAACCCGGGCCCGCACATACGAGCATCGTAGAAGCGCTGCTGCTTGCGGGCCTGGCCGCACCAGGAAACGGAGATTCGTCATAATGGCCACTGACCGTGTGAGCCTGATTCATTTCGATAAATTGAGCATGAGCCCAGCCGCTGCCGATCGGTTCCAGAAAGCCCTCGACGCGCTGGAAGCGCTCAAGCTGCAGGACCGTTACGTGTATCTCATCGCTCCCTATCTGGGTGATATCGCTGACGCCTCCGACGCCGAGCAACTGGCCACAGCCCTGGAGCAGGGCTTGCGCGTGGTCGAAGAGTTGCTGGCAGCCAGGTCGGTAACCAAGGTCAAGGCCGAAGAAGTGCGTCAGGTGTTCCACAGCGCGGGTGAACGTGCGCGGGCAGAACTGCCTGGCTGAGTAGTGGCATGGCCAAAGACATCGACAACCCCTGCGTCTCGTTATGCCAGCTCAACAGCGAACTGTGCGTGAGTTGCGGCCGCACCCGTGACGAAATCCGCAAGTGGCGGGGCATGAAGAGGCCCGAGAAAATGGCCACTGTGCAGCGGGCGGCGACGCGAATGAAGGCTATCGCCAAGAAGGCGGCAAAGCGGCAGAATGCCGACTGAACCTGCCCAGAATTGACGCAGCCTTTCCTGATTGTCTGACGAGCCTGAAATGGATTCTCACTCGCTGTTCGCATTCACCCTGGTCGCCGCCATCGCGATCGCCAGCCCCGGCCCTGCCACCTTGATGGCTATCAACAACAGCCTTGCCCATGGTCAGCGCAGCGCGATCTGGTCGTCGCTGGGCAATGGCACGGGCCTGTTCTGTTTGTCGGCTGCAGCCATGCTGGGGCTAGGCGCACTGCTGGCCAGTTCTGAAGTACTGTTCAATGCCGTGAAGGTTCTGGGGGCGGGCTACCTGTTCTACCTGGGGGCGCGACAACTGCTGAAGAAGAGCCCGATGCTGGGGCAGGGTGCCGCAGAGCGTACGGCCAAGGTGCGCCCCTCGCCGCTGAAGCTGTTCAAATCGGCCTTCCTCACTGCAGTAACCAACCCCAAGGCAACCCTGTTCTTTACTGCACTGTTCCCGCAGTTCATCGACCAAGGGGCTGCATTGTTGCCACAGTTTCTGACCTTGACCGGGATCTTCGTGGCCTTGTCGCTGACTTCGCTGAGCGTGTATGCCGCTTTGGCTGCGCGGGCCAAGGGTGTGCTGACCCGGCCGTCGATGTCGCGCTGGGTGAGCCGGGTGGTGGCACCACCTTTATCGGTTTTGGCGCGGCGATCCTGGCGATGCGGCGGCAGGGAGGCTGAAAAGCCCAAGTGTCGCCGGCCGTGCAGCTCCTCACTGTCTGTCCTTCGGCAGATTTTTCTACTGGACGATGAAAGGCTCGTCTGCGGGTTGTTGATGGTCCAGACTATCTACAGTGCGCGGATGATAGCTGCAGGCGACCACAGTAGGTGGCAGCCTTGGGCTACCACGCCGGGTCGCCGGGTGTTTCATGTGCCGAGGGTCTTGGATGATCGAGCGTTGCTTTCGCCACGCCTTGCTCATGGTGTACCTGTCGCTGCTGCCTCTGGCTGCGGTAGCGGATGATGCATGCCTACGGTTGACCGCCACAGGCAACCCGGAATACCCCCCCTACCTGTGGCGCGATCCGCTAAACCCTCAACAGTTGATCGGTGCCAATGCCGACTTGCTCAAGTACCTGGGCAAGCAGTTGGGCCTGGAAATAGAGGTGGTTTACGCCGGGCCGTGGTCGCGAGCCCAGGAAGAAGTGCGCACCGGGCGGATCGACTTGATGGCCGGGTATTTCCTGACCGAAGCGCGCCGGCAGCATGTGGACTACATTACCCCGCCGTTCTTGCGCACACCCAGCGTCATCTGGGTGCACCAGGACAATGCCTTTGCCTACCAGCAATGGGCCGACCTCAAAGGCCGCAAGGGTGGCACTCTGGTCAACAACAGCCACGGCCAACAGTTCGATGAATACGCCCAGGCCAATCTCACCCTCGAGGCAGTGCCCAGTGCCAGGCAGGCGTTCGAGAAGCTGATGCACAAACGCAGCGATTACGTGGTGTACGAACAGTATCCTGGCATGGCGCTGGCGCGCACGTTGGGCATCGCAGCCACTGTGCAGGTGTTGCAGCCACCCGTGTCCAGCGAAGGGTTGTACCTGGCAATCTCACGAGAGTCGCCCTGCAACCGGCCATCGCTACGTGAGGCGCTGGCGCGGGAAATGGCGAAGATCGTTGATGAGGCCATGCCCGAGCAGTGGTTGAAACAGAATCTGGAACGGTGGCAGTGACAGCGTGGCTAAGGTGCTTCGCGGTCTTTGTGGGAGCAGCCTTGCGTCGGTACATGTACTACTCCAGTTCAACGCATATGCAAGATGATGGGGCTGCTGCTGGCCGGATCGGTATGGCCACGCAGCTTGCCTACCGCCTGCGCATCCACCGCACCACCCTGGTTGCCCCAGGCCGTACGCACAAAGCTGAGCACGTCGGCAATCTCCTGATCTCCCAACTGTTCGCGGAAAGCCGGCATGCGATAGGCGTCCGGCACCCCTGCAGCCACCACCCGCTGCGAACCATTGAGCGTGATATTGATTGCCGAGGCGTCCTCCTTGGCCAGTGCCGAGGTCGCTCCAGCCAAGGGCGGCATCCACTCGGCCTGGCCCTTGCCGTCCAGGCCGTGGCAAGACGCACAGCGTGTCACGTAGGTGCGCGCTCCTGGGCTGTCCAACCGTAGAGCTACCGATTCGGCTTGGTATTGCCACGGCGCGCCGTCACGTTGAGGGTCGCCGGGCAGCGACTTCAGGTAGTGGGCGATGGCTGCCAGGTCGTCGTCATGCATGAACTGCGTGGAGTTGTTGAACGCCTCGGTCATCGAACCGAATACCACTGCATGCCGGTTGCGCCCGGTCTTCAGGAACTGCGCGATCTCCGTCTCGCTCCAGCGCCCCAGCCCGGTGTTGTGGTCGGCGCGCAGGCTGGGTGCATACCAGCCATCGAGCAGTGCACCGGACAGGAACGGCTTGCCGCTCTCATCCAGCGCTTTTTCATTGAACGCCAGGCCGCGTGGCGTGTGGCAACTGCCGCAGTGTCCGGGGCCCTGGACGATATAGGCGCCACGGTTCCACTGTGCATCCTGCCCGGTCTTGTCGGTGTAAGGTGTGGTGGCGGCAAACAGGCCGTTCCACAAGGCGATGGGCCAGCGTAGGTTCAGCGGCCAGGGGATGTCGCTGGCCAGGTTGGCCTGCCGCGCCGGTTGCACGCCGTGCATGAAGAACGCATACAGCGCCTTGACGTCATCATCGCTGAGCTTGGCGTAGGACGGGTAAGGCATAGCCGGGTACAACCGCCGGCCACCGGGCGCGACACCCTGGCGCACGGCGCGGTCGAAGTCGGCCAAGGTGTAGCTACCGATACCGCTGTCGCGGTCAGGGGTGATGTTGGTGGCGTGGATCGTCCCCAGCGGGGTGGCCATTTCAAGTCCGCCGGCGAACGGCTTGCCATCCGGCAGGCTATGGCAGGCCACGCAGTCACTGAGCCGGGCCACATATTCTCCGCGGCTGACCAGCGCCGGGTCTGCAGCAGTGGCCTGCGCGTCGGCAAACGGCGATGCGGGTTCACGGGTGACATACCAGGCCAGCAGGCCCGCCGCGACCAGGCACGGCATCGCCAGCCAGCCAGCGGTTCTTGCGAAACGATGGGTCATGAGGCGTCCCTTGTGCGATCAGCTGAAGGTGTGGCGGCTCAATGGCAAACTGCGCACGCGCTGGCCGGTGAGCTGCGCAACCGCGTTGGCCACCGCCGGGGCCACGGCGGGTAACGGTGGTTCGCCGATGCCGCCCATCTTCGCCCCGCTTTCGATGATGCGCACATGCACCCGGGCCATGCGCGAAGGCGGCAGGATCGGGTACAGGTCGTAGTTGCGCGCGCGCGGCTTGCCATCCACGTACACCGCTTCTTCCACCAGCGTCTGCGACAGGCCGAGGGCGACGGCGCCATTGACCTGATGCTCGATGATCGCCGGGTTGACGATGCTGCCAGGGTCGATGGCTTGCCAGATGTCGTGCACCTTGACCTGGCCGTTGTCGATCGAAACCTCGGCAATGACCGCAGCCTCCGAGCCGAACGGTGAGGCCATGGCCACGCCGCGTGCACGCTTGCTGCCGTCCTCGGCGGTGAACGGCCCGCGCTTCCAGCCGCCGGACAAGTCGGCCACAGCGTTCAGCAGGTTGGTCAGGCGCGGGTTGTCGCGCAGCAGGTGCAGGCGCAGTTCAAACGGGTCCTTGCCACCTTTATCAGCCAGTTCGTCGAGGAATGATTCGTAGAAGAAGTCGTTCAGCGAGTTACCCACCGAGCGCCAGTAACCGAGCATGGCCGGACCTTTGACATAGATCTGGGCAATGCGCTTGTTGGCGATGGCGTAGGACTTGCCTGACAGCCCCTCAAGCGCGGTCGGGTCGATCTTCTCCCCTTGTTTACCAGCAAGAGCCTCGGTTGGGCCTTCGGTGGCGCTTACCGCTTCGAGCGCCACCGGCATGCCGTCGGCATCCAGCCCGGCGCGGAACTTCACCACTGCGACGGGGCGCAGCACATCGCGCAGAAATTCCTCCTCGCGGCTCCAGATGAGCTTCACCGGCCGGCCAACCGCCTTTGCCAGGGCAATGGCCTGCGGGTAGGGGTTGGCAGAGTCGTACAGGAAGTGGCGGCCAAAGAAGCCGCCCAGCAGCGGCGAGTGCAGGTTGATTTGTGCAGGCTCCAGGCCGGTGCGCCTGGCAATGTCGTCACGGAACATGTCCGGGGCCTGGTTGGGTAGCCAGACGTCGAGGCTGCCGTCCGGGTTGAAGCGGGCGAGGGCGGACGGTGGCTCCAGCTGGGCGTGGTTCAGGTACTGGTTGTGGTAGCTGGCCTCGACCTTGGTCTTGGCGTTGGCCAAGGCGCCGGCAATGTCGCCTTCGTTCTCTTCATCACGGGACGGCCCTTGCACCGTCGCGAGGTGTTCGCGCCAGGCGTCGCTGGAAAAATCGGCCGGCATCGGTCGCACTTTGCTGTCGGCGGCCGGCTCTTTCCAGTCCACCTGAATCGCCTCCACTGCACGCTTGGCGTGCCACCAGCGCTCGGCGACCACGGCCACGGCACCCGGCAGCTGATGCACTGAATGTACCCCTTTCATGGCCTTGACTTGGTCTTCGTTGCGCAGGCTGCCGACCGTCATGCCCAGGCGCGGTGCATGCTGCACGGCAGCGTGGAGCATGCCGTCGACTTTGATGTCGATGCAGTACTGGGCCTTGCCGGTGGACTTGTCGTAGGCATCCAGGCGGCGTATGGGCTTTCCAATCCAGCGAAACTGGCTGGGGTCGCGCAGCTTGACGCTGGCCGGGTCGGGCACCGGCAGGTCCATGGCGCGACCGGCCAGCTCACCGTAGGGTACGGAACGTCCGGTCGTGGTATGTACCACGTTACCCGGCGTGGTAGAAAGCTCATCGACCGGTACACCCAGATGTTCGGCGCCCGCCTGCAGCAGCATGCCCCGGGCGAGCGCGCCCAGACGGCGCATGGTCGGGTAGCTCATGCGCACCGACATGCTGCCACCGGTGATACGCATGCCGTTCTCCATCACCACGTAGGCTTCGCCCGGTGGTGCGCTATCGACCACGAAATGGGCCGGGTCGACATCCAGCTCTTCACCCACAATCTGCGCCATGGCGGTGAAAGGGCCTTGCCCGCCTTCCATGAAGGGGCTCAACAGGCGCACCGTGCCGTCCGGGCGAATCTCCAGAAATGCAGGCACCTGGGTGCCGCGTTCCGTAGTTGCCGCAGCGGCGGCGGCTGCCTGCACGCGGGCCGAGCCCATGGGCAGGCCGAAACCTAGCACCAGGGCACCGACTGCGGTGCCGGCAAGAAAGCGCCGACGTGACAGGTTGACCGTTTCGCCCCGCTGCAACCTGAGCAGTTCGGCAGGCGTATCGACTGGCGTGTTCATCAGGCCTGCTCCCCCTGTGCCAGATCATGCACGGCGGCATGGATGGCGTTGTAGGTGCCGCAGCGGCACAGGTTGACCATGGCTGCATCGATCTGCGCATCGCTGGGTTTTGGCGTGTGCTTGAGCAGCGCCGTGGCCGCCATTACCTGGCCGGACTGGCAATAGCCGCATTGAGCCACCTGGTGCTCGACCCAGGCGGTGACTACCCGTTTACCGACGGGGTCGGCCTCGATCGCCTCGATGGTGGTGACCTCACGCCCCACCACACCGGCCACGGGGGTAACGCAGGCGCGCACCACATTGCCGTCCACCAGCACCGAACAGGCGCCGCACTGGGCCAAGCCGCAGCCATACTTGGTACCGGTCAGCCCCAAGTCATCGCGGATTACCCACAGCAGGGGCGTGTCGGCGTCCGCCTCGACCTGATAGGTCTTCTGGTTGATGCGTAGTTCCATGGTTTCACCTGCCCGTCACGGTTGTTGTCGCTGTGTTTCTGCATGGGGAATACGTTGTCCCCCCCGGTGCAGAAACGCTAGCACAGGAGGATGACCGCTGGTCTGGTGGCGGGGGTGGCTTCAGAGGATCAGGCAAGTAATCCGGCGGAATACGCAAGCCAGCTTCGAAAAATCAAGCCTGCGGTCGGCGTTGAACAGGACTTGCGTAACGAAAACCCGGATAATGCCGGCCAATTTCGTTTTGCACGCTTAAATCACGGTAATCCCGCATGGAAATCAAGGTCAATTTTCTCGACAATCTCCGTCTCGAAGCCAAATTCGATGACTTCACGGTGATCGCCGACCAACCTATCCGCTACAAAGGCGATGGTTCGGCCCCCGGCCCGTTCGACTATTTCCTGGCGTCTTCGGCCTTGTGCGCGGCTTACTTCGTCAAGCTGTACTGCCAGACCCGCGATATTCCCACCGAAAACATCCGCCTGTCGCAGAACAACATCGTCGATCCGGAAAACCGCTACAACCAGATCTTCAAGATCCAGGTCGAACTCCCCGAGGACATTTCCGACAAGGACCGCCAGGGCATCCTACGTTCCATCGACCGCTGCACGGTGAAAAAGGTGGTGCAGACCGGCCCTGAGTTCGTGATCGAAGTGGTCGACAACCTCGATGCCGATGCCCAGGGGCTGCTGATGCCGGTGTCGGACACCAGCACCTATATCCCTGGCAAGGACCTGCCGCTGGAGCAGACCATTGCCAACATGTCGGGCATTCTTGCCGGGCTGGGGATGAAGATCGAGATCGCCTCTTGGCGCAACATTGTCCCCAACGTCTGGTCGCTGCACGTACGCGATGCGCAGTCGCCGATGTGCTTTACCAACGGTAAAGGGGCCACCAAGGAGGCTGCGCTGGCCTCGGCGCTGGGCGAGTTCATCGAGCGCCTCAACTGCAACTTCTTCTACAATGACCAGTTCTGGGGCGAAGACCTGGCCAACGCGCCGTTCGTGCACTACCCGAACGAGCAGTGGTTCAAGCCGGGCCCGCGCGACGCGTTGCCGGCCGAGATCCTCGATGAGCACTGCCTGGCGATCTACAACCCTGACGGGGAGCTGCGTGGTTCGCACCTGTACGACACCAACTCGGGTAACACGGCGCGGGGCATCTGTTCGCTGCCGTTCGTGCGCCAGTCCGACCAGCAGGTGGTGTACTTCCCGTCCAACCTGATCGAAAACCTGTTCCTCAGCAATGGCATGAGTGCGGGCAACACCTTGGCTGAGGCGCAGGTGCAGTGTCTGTCGGAAATCTTCGAGCGCGCGGTGAAGCGCGAAATCCTCGAAGGCGAGTTGTGCCTGCCGGACGTGCCGCAAGAGGTGCTGGCCAAATACCCGGCGATCCTCGCTGGCATCCAGGGTCTGGAAGAGCAAGGCTTCCCGGTGCTGGTCAAGGATGCGTCGCTGGGGGGCGAGTTCCCGGTCATGTGCGTGACCTTGATGAACCCGCGCACGGGTGGCGTGTTTGCCTCGTTCGGTGCCCACCCGAGCCTGGAAGTGGCGCTGGAGCGCAGCCTCACCGAACTGCTGCAGGGCCGTAGCTTCGAAGGCCTGAACGACCTGCCGCAACCCACCTTCGAAAGCCACGCGCTGACCGAGCCGAACAACTTCGTCGAGCACTTCATCGACTCTAGCGGCGTGGTGTCATGGCGTTTCTTCAGCGCCAAGGCCGACTTCGAATTCGTCGAGTGGGACTTCTCCGGGCACGGCGAGGACTCCAACCAGCAGGAGGCCGCGACCCTGTTCGGCATCCTCGAAGACCTGGGCAAGGAAGTGTACATGGCGGTGTACGACAACCTTGGCGCCACCGCGTGCCGCATCCTGGTACCGGGCTATTCGGAAATCTACCCGGTCGAGGATCTGATCTGGGACAACACCAACCGCGCCTTGTCATTCCGTGCCGACATCCTCAACCTGCACAGCCTCGACAGCCGCTCGTTGAAGCTGCTGCTCAAGCGCCTGGACAACTGCGATGTGGATGACTACACCACCATCACCACGTTGATCGGTGTGGAGTTCGACGAAAACACAGTGTGGGGCCAACTGACCATTCTCGAACTGAAGTTGCTGATCTGCCTCGCGGTACAGCGTTTCGAGGACGCCAAGGAACTGGTCGAGGCATTCTTGCAGTTCAACGACAACACCGTAGACCGCGGCCTGTTCTACCAGGCGCTGAACGTGGTGCTGGAGGTGCAACTGGATGACGAACTGGAGATGGATGACTACGAAGCCAACTTCCGCCGTATGTTCGGCAATGCGCGCATGGACGCGGTATTGGGTTCGGTGGACGGCAGTGTGCGCTTCCATGGTCTGACCCCGACCAGCATGAAGCTCGAAGGCCTTGATCGCCACCTGCGCCTGATCGACAGCTACAAGAAGCTGCACGCGGCCCGGGCCAAGTTCGCCTGACAGGCGCTGCGCCCAATCATCGCCGGCAAGCCAGCGCCACAGGTATTGCACCGCTCTTGAGATTTGTGCCGAACCTGTGGACGCTGGCTTGCCTGCGATAAGTCAGGAGCCGTCCTACAGCCCTTTGATCTGGGCGCCATCCCCATTCTGTCTTGCCGCGTTGCCATCCAGGCGCATAGCGTTCTCTTCCTATCCACTTCAGGTGGTGACTATTCGGGCTTAGCAGGCCCACCTTCGAAAGCCTCCGCCGGTGGTGGCGCTGCACGGACATTGAAAAGCTTGCAGACACAGTACCAACAGAGAGCGACGGTCAGGTTGTAGGGGAACAGCACCGCCCAGAACGGCAATTGCCAGTTCTTTTTGCCCTGCATTTCACCGGGCTCACCGGTTCGCCAAGGGGCGTAGTGGCGCCAGGCTTCTGCCGGGGTCAGGCAGATGGCGTGCAGTGGCTTGTGCCACCAGTTGGGTTCACCGGGCGGGGGGAGTTTGTCCGGGCCGTGGTCCATGAAGTGGCGGAGGTATTCCCATACCTCGGCTACATGCTTGACGCCGGGTTCGGTGGGTTCGTTGCTGTCGACCCAGAGGCAGTCTTTTTGGTGCAGGCTGCCGTCTTCCCGGCGGGGGGCGAAGGCGAGGGCATAGCTGGTGGTGAATGATGAACCGCCGAATTCTGTGCGTTTGAAAATACCGCCTCCAGTGTTATTCCAATCAAAAACTATGAGTGTATTTATGCGTTTGTAATATATTTTTTTGGTGGCTCTATTGAGGTATATGTCAGAGAGTTTTTTTATTAAGAAAACACGGTAGGCTAAGAATGGAGTAAAAATAAATGGTCCGAGGAGCTGTATTGCAATAAATACATATGCCCCTTCCTGTTGGTAATTGACTGAGTGGGTGAAAAAGCCTGTGTAGGATACAATCGCGATGGCTAAAATCGTGGCGGTATACATCTTGGCCATGAAGACTGAGTCGGAAACCCATGGATTTCTGAGCTGCGCTAATGTAGTGGTTATTTTGCTGATCTGTCCGTGGATCTTTGGTTTGATATAAGTGTTTTCGTGTGGGCTAAATAACCATGTTGTGGCCACAGTGCTACCTCTCGACATGAAGGGTTGAGGTTGAATGAGTGTTGGCGGATAAGCCTTGGTTTGATAGAAAACTTATTAATAGAGTGCCACTTTTTGCTCTGGCTCTATCGATTTTGTAATGTAGAACAAGGCCTGCGCAAGTTAAGTGGCAGGTCGGCTCAGTCTTTGAGGGGGTTGCCTTGCTGTCGAAGTCCAAGGTGCTTAAGGTGCCATGCCATAAGCTCTGCCCTATAATGAAGTCTTTTAGGAGTACGGTTAGTTCAATGGTGGCCATGCCCTCGTCTACATGGCTATGGATGATTGTTGCCCAATCTGGTGTTGGCCACTGATTGTTGATACTCAATCGTGTAGTAAGCCCTTCAAGATTTAGGCGTGCTGTTTGTTCAGCAGTCAGAGCAATGGGAGCGTAGATCTGAGTATGCCAGGCTTCAAGTTCTTTGTTGATATTGGTGAAGCTTGGGAGAAGTTTCTGGTGGTCTAACTTAATCCCAGAACGGATTTCGCCATCGTTCTCTCTTGTGCCAAAAATACTTCTGCTTGCCCAAAGCTCTATCGGAGTATGGAGGCGCTCATGTGCTTTAGCGTGTAGGTAAAGCCCATCGACAAGCACGATAGCACCGACAAGCACGAGACCCGCAGCAGCCCAGCCTGCGAAGGGGATTAAAGATGTTGGGCCAGAAATCGCGAGGCTAGCTTCCAGTATAAGAGCGGATCCAGCGGCAGATGTGAATCCACCAGCAGCAGTATACGCACCTGATAGAGCCCCCCCATTTCGGGACTGTCGATACCCTTTTAATATGTCTGAGGTTAGTCCAAGGATAATCGCCGGGTAGCCAGAGGCGCGGGCGAATAAATTGCTACTTAAGTGCTTTACTATGCCATTTCCAAACGCCATTCCTGGCGCCGTAGAACTGAATTTGATGACTACGGCTTTATGCGTGGCCCGCACGCTAACCAGCGTCACTACCGCCGCGCCGATCACCCCGAAGACTGATGAAGCAAACCCCATCGTGTATTCCGGTGCATCACTCTGCTGCAGGTTGCTGTACGCCGTCTTCAGCGAGATCACGTTGAACCACAGCATCCCCGCGTTTAAACCGCCACCACCGCCGGAGGTGAGCAACCCAAGGAAGTTGGGTTTCACCCGCGCAGTGGTGGTCAGCTCGATGGACACCGTGCGGCTTCCTGATATGCGCAACGCTTTCATCTCTTCAACCTGCGCCATGCCGCTCTTCAAATACCGCTGCACCTCCTGACTAAAGGGATTTTCCTTGATGGCCTGTTCGGTGATTCGATAGCGTGCCGCCAACAACCCCAGTGCTTTCTCGGCATTGGCCTCACGCGCTGCCAACTGCACCTGCCGCCGCAGGCCATGGCTGGCATCCCAGCGGGTCTGCCCGCGCAGGCGCTTGAGCACCACGGTATTGACCGACTGGGCGGTGAGGTCGGTGATGTCCGCCATGGCCGGGAAGCGCCCCGCCAATCCCTCGATCACGTTGTCGCTGGCGCCGAACAAGGTGCCGATCGAATCGGCTTTGTCCTTGAACGGGTTGAACGGCGCCAAGGCGGTGTAAAGCGGGCTGTCGTGCTGGTCCAGCCATTGCTCCAGGCGTTTGAAGCGCCGGTCATGCTCTTCGGTGCCGGG
>NZ_JBICMK010000005.1:0-743 GCF_043106315.1 Pseudomonas sp. FYR_5
AAGACCACTCTGACCGCAGCTCTGACTCGCGTTTGCTCCGAAGTTTTCGGTTCGGCAGTCGTTGAGTTCGACAAGATCGACTCGGCTCCGGAAGAAAAAGCGCGCGGTATCACCATCAACACCGCTCACGTTGAGTACAACTCGACCATTCGTCACTACGCTCACGTTGACTGCCCAGGTCACGCTGACTACGTGAAGAACATGATCACCGGTGCTGCCCAGATGGACGGCGCGATCCTGGTTTGCTCGGCCGCCGATGGTCCGATGCCACAAACCCGTGAGCACATCCTGCTGTCCCGTCAGGTAGGCGTTCCGTACATCGTGGTCTTCCTGAACAAGGCTGACCTGGTAGACGACGCTGAGCTGCTGGAACTGGTCGAGATGGAAGTTCGCGACCTGCTGTCCACCTATGACTTCCCAGGCGACGACACTCCGATCATCATCGGTTCGGCTCGTATGGCGCTGGAAGGCAAAGACGACAACGAAATGGGTACTACCGCTGTCAAGAAGCTGGTAGAAACTCTGGACAGCTACATTCCTGAGCCAGTTCGTGCCATCGACCAGCCGTTCCTGATGCCGATCGAAGACGTGTTCTCGATCTCGGGTCGTGGTACCGTTGTTACCGGTCGTATCGAGCGTGGTATCGTCCGCGTTCAGGATCCACTGGAAATCGTTGGTCTGCGTGACACCACCACCACCACCTGCACCGGTGTTGAGATGTTCCGCAAGCTGCTGGACGAAGG
>NZ_JBICMK010000060.1:0-85337 GCF_043106315.1 Pseudomonas sp. FYR_5
CTGACGCCGGTCTTGCCGGTCAAACGACCGTAGGTGGCAGCCATGAAACCTGCAGACTGCTCATGACGGGTCAGTACCAGCTTGATCTTCGACTTGCGCAGGGATTCGAGCAGGTCGAGGTTTTCCTCACCGGGGATGCCGAATACATACTCGACACCTTCATTTTCCAGGCATTGCACAACGACATCGGCGGCCTTGGCCATTTGGGGTACTACCTCAAAATCTTTGTGGGATTGCAGATTTATTAAGCTGCGTGACTGAGATGTTGCAGGATGTCTCAGTGGCGCGCATCGTAGGCCCTCTGGTTAATAATAATAAATATATTGTTATGATGCTTAGCATCACATTTCGTTATGAATGCATCCCGCATGAAAGGTAGCACCCCTCAATGAACCTCAAGGCATTGCGTTGCTGTGTCGAAATCGTCCGCCAAGGCAGCTTCACCAAGGCCGCGCAGCACCTGCACATCGCCCAGCCAGCGCTGAGCATGGCCGTTACCCGGCTGGAAGAAGAACTGGGGGTCACCCTGTTCAACCGCACCACGCGCAAAGTGATCCTCACGGCAGAGGGCGAGCAGTTCTTGCCGCGAATTGCCTCCGCCCTGCGCGAAATGGACATTGCCCGGCAAGAACTGCGCGACATGGCCGATCTCAAGCGTGGTGAAGTTCGCCTGGGTATTCCGCCGATGTTCGGCCTGCACTACGTCCCCGGGTTGATGAACGCCTTCCGCCAGTTGTACCCGGGCATTGCCATGACCGTGTTCGAAGGCAGTGCCGAAGACATTGGCCACCGCCTGGAGCAACGGGAAATCGACCTGGCGCTGCTGGAGTCCCGGCGTGTGCCGCCCGACAAGGAGTCGATCCTGCTGGGCAGCGACGAGATGCTGGCGTGCATGCACCCTGATCATCCCTATGCCGGCAAAGCCTTCCTCACCGCCGAAGACCTGCGCAATACCGACATGGTGGTGTTCGATCGCACCTTCGTTCAACGCCATCTTCTGGATGCGTTCTTCGCCGAACATGGGATCACTTACCAGGTGGCGCTACAGAGCAACTTCGTCTCGCTGGTGGTGCAGGCCGCGCTGGACAACATGGGGGTGGCGACCCTGTTGCGCTCAGTGCAGCAACGTACGCCAGGTATCGTCGGTGTGCCCTTCCGGCCGGCACAGCAAATGAGTTTCCGCTTGTGCTGGCGCTCGGGGGAATACCTGTCGCTGGCGAGCAAGCGGTTCATCGACTTTGCTGCACAGACGCATTACCTGGAGCGCTGAGGGCCAATCGGGGGCTGCATCCTCGACGTTGCAGCCATCGATTGACTATTATCCCGCCTTGAACGTTTCAGCATGTTTCAATAGGGATACAGATGTCAGTCCAGGAACGCCCCCCGCTACCCAGTAAAAGCACCGTCGCCAAGATGGAAGCTGCCATGGCACTGGGCAGCTTTGCCATCGGCACCGGCGAATTCGCCATCATGGGCCTGATGCCCGACATTGCCAGCAATTTGCAGTTGAGCGAGCCGCAGGTGGGTCATGCCATCAGCGCTTATGCGCTGGGGGTGATGGTTGGCGCTCCGACACTGGCCATTCTCGGTGCCAAACTGCTGCGCAAGCACATGCTGCTGCTGTTGATGCTGCTGTATGCCGTGGGCAACCTGGCCACTGCCTTTGCCCCCTCGTTCGGTGGCCTGGTCACATTTCGTTTCATCAGCGGCCTGCCCCACGGTGCCTACTTCGGCATTGCCGCAGTGGTGGCCTCGAGCATGGTGGCCAAGGATCAGCGCGCGGGGGCCGTTGCCCGGGTGATGATGGGCCTGACCTTGGCCATGTTGCTCGGCAACCCGGTTGCCACCTTCCTGGGCCAGTACTTCGGTTGGCGTTCGGCATTCGTGCTGGTCGGCGCGATCGCCCTGTGCACCATCGCCCTGGTCTGGCGTTTCGTGCCCCAGCGCCACGACGAAACACGCAGCGATCCGCGCAAGGAGCTACAGGCCTTTGCCCTCCCACAGGTCTGGATGGCGCTGGCCATTGCTTCGATCGGTTTTGCCGGCATGTTCTGCGTGTTCAGCTACCTGGCACCGACCATGCTGCAAGTGACCCAGGTGTCGCCACAGTGGATTCCGTTCGGGCTGGCGGCGTTCGGCGTGGGCGGCATCGTCGGCAACATCGCGGGCGGCAAGCTGTTCGACCGCCTGCAGTTCCGCGCCGTGGGGCTGGTACTGATGTGGTCGATTGCCGTATTGCTGTTCTTTACCTTCGCCGCCCAGGCGCTGTGGAGCCTGCTACTCGGCATCGGCCTGGTGGGTACCATGATCGCCCTGGCGGCACCACTACAAATTCGCCTCATGGACATTGCCCATGAAGCGCCAAGCCTGGCAGCGGCGTCGAACCATGCGGCGTTCAACCTGGCCAATGCCCTGGGGCCATGGCTGGGAGGCATGGCGATTACTGCGGGTATGGGCTGGACCAGCACCGGGTACATCGGCGCCGCGACTGCGCTGGTTGGTCTGGGCATCTACCTGGTGGCGCGGCGGATGAAAGGCGGGCATTGAAGCCGGCCTGGTCATAAAGGGTTACCCTACCCCGTTATGCACCCGCCACTGCCGAGTCATTCATGTTCGATTGGGAAGACCTGCGCCATTTCTCCGCCTTCAGCTCGGCCGGCTCGCTGTCGGCCGCCGCCAAGACCCTGGGTGTCGACCACGCCACCGTGGCTCGGCGCATCGCCTCGCTCGAAGCTTCGCTCAAGCTCAAGCTGGTCGACCGGCGCCCCCGCGCCTATGCCCTCACCCACGAAGGCCAGCGTGTGGCGGAACTGGCCGAGCAGATGGCCATGTCCTCTTTTGCCCTGGAGCATTTCGCCAGCGCCGGCCAACAGGCAGTGGAAGGCGAAGTGGTGCTCTCGGCACCACCGGCGCTGCTGGGCAGTATCGTCGCCCGACGCCTGGGCGAACTGTACCAGCGCTACCCACAACTGCGCCTGAAGCTGGTAGGCAGCAAATCCAGGGCATCCCTGGCCCGCCGCGAAGCTGACATCAGCATCGCCCTGGCCAGGCCGACAGAGCCAACCCTGGTGGTCAGCCTGCTGGGGCACCTGGATTACCGGCTGTACGCGTCGCCCGGTTACCTGGCCAGCGCAACGGCAAGGCGCTACATCGGCTACGACGAGTCCCAGGCCCGTTCACCACAACAGCAATGGCTCAACCTCCAGGCCGGCCAGCAGCCGTTCGCATTGCACAGCAATGACCTGCGCATCCAGGCCCAAGCCTGTGCCGGCGGCATCGGTATCGCCTGCCTCCCCGCGTTCATGGCACAGGAACACGGCCTGAAGCAAGCAGGCAGCGCCGAACAGACCATGAGCATCGAAATCTGGCTGGCCGTGCATGAAGACGTACGCGCCACACCGCGGATCAAGGCGGTTACCGACTTCCTCCAGCAGCAGGTCCGGCCGCTGCTGCGCTTGTGAATTCTTGCAGATGGCAAATGCATCAATACGGAATTTTCGCCCAAGCCTGCCAACGTTAGGCTAACTCCATCACTCACGCCTTTGAAGGAGACGACGATGCAGTACGTAAAGCTGGGTAGCACCGGGCTGGACATTTCAAGGCTGTGCCTGGGCTGCATGACCTTCGGCGAACCCGACGCCGGCACTCATCCCTGGACCTTGGGCGAAGACGCCAGCCGGCCAATCATTCGCCACGCCGTCGAGCAAGGCATCAACTTCTTCGACACTGCCAACAGCTATTCCGCCGGCACCTCGGAAATCATCCTCGGCAAACTCCTGAAGGAGTTTACCCGCCGCGAAGAAACCGTGATCGCCACCAAGGTGTTCTTCCCTGCCAACATGTGGGAAGGCGCCAGCCGGCCCAATGAGCAAGGCTTGTCACGCAAGGCGATCATGGCCAACATCGACGCCAGCCTCAGCCGCCTGGGCACAGACTACGTCGACCTGTACCAGATCCACCGCTGGGACTACCACACTCCCATCGAGGAAACCATGGAAGCCCTGCATGATGTGGTCAAGGCCGGAAAGGCGCGCTACATCGGCGCATCGTCGATGTATGCCTGGCAGTTCGCCAAGGCCCAGCAGGTAGCCGCCAGCCACGGCTGGAGCCGCTTCGTGTCGATGCAGAACTACCTCAACCTGATCTACCGCGAAGAAGAGCGAGAGATGATTCCGCTGTGCCTGGATCAAGGCATCGGCCTGATGCCCTGGAGCCCGATGGCGCGCGGCCGCCTGACCCGGCCGCATGGGCAGCAGACCGAGCGCACGCGCACCGATGTGTCCGGGCAGTCGTTCTATGAAAAGACCGAGGTGGAGGATGGCCGGGTAATCGATGTGGTCGAACAGATCGCCAGCGAACGGGGGGTGCCGATGGCCCAGGTTGCTCTGGCCTGGGTGCTGGGTAAGGCCGGTGTTAGCGCCCCTATCGTCGGCGCCTCGAAGCCCGCCCACCTGGACGATGCCCTGGGTGCACTGTCACTGCAGCTGAGCGAAGACGAGGTGGTGCGCTTGCAGGCCCCTTACGTTCCCCACGCGGTCACCGGCTTCAAGTAGCGCGGGCTTGCGGCAGTTGGTATGGGTCCGCGAGCTGGTCAGCCTCGCGGAAACCATTACAATGCGCGGCCCAACCTGAAATATGTTTTCCCCATGAAATCACTGCTTTACGCCATAACCTTATTATTTTCCTTTACCCTCCCCGCCTTGGCCAACCCGCCGGCCACCTTCACCGAAGCCAAGGTGGTGGCCAAGCAGAAGGTTTATCTGGACCAGGCCAGCAGTGCCATGGGTGACCTGTACTGCGGTTGCAAATGGACCTGGGTGGGCAAGTCTGGCGGGCGCATCGATGCCGCCTCGTGTGGTTACCAGACGCGCAAGCAGCAGAACCGCGCCGAGCGCACCGAGTGGGAACACATCGTGCCCGCCCACACCTTCGGCAACCAGCGCCAGTGCTGGAAGAACGGCGGCCGTGAGCACTGCGTGGACAACGACCCGGTGTTCCGCGCAATGGAGGCCGACCTGTTCAACCTTTATCCCGCCGTGGGTGAGGTCAACGGTGACCGCAGCAACTTCAACTACGGCATGGTCACTGGCAATGCCGGCGAATACGGCCAATGCACCACCAAGGTCGATTTCGTCCAGCGCACCGCCGAACCGCGTGACGAAGTCAAAGGCCTGGTGGCCCGCACCACCTTCTACATGTTCGACCGCTACAAGCTGAACATGTCGCGCCAACAGCAACAGTTGCTGATGGCCTGGGACAAGCAACACCCGGTGTCGGCCTGGGAGAAAGAACGCGACCGGCGCATTGCCGCGATCATGGGCCATGGCAACCCGTTTGTAAGCGGCGAACGCAAGTGGACTGCCGGCTACAAGCCGGTTGGCAGCGGCGTGGCACAGACGGTGCCGGTAAAAGCGGCCAAGCCTGAGGCCAAACCAAGCCTGGCCAGCGCCGGTTCGGTCGGCGCCGTGCTTGGCAACCGCAACAGCCACGTCTATCACCTGTCAGTCGGCTGCCCGAGCTACAACCAGGTTGCAGCGAAGAATCAGGTCACCTTCGCTAACGAAGGTGAAGCGCAGGCAGCAGGCTATCGCAAGGCAGGTAACTGCCGCTGATCGTTTCAAAGGCTGCGCGGCCCCTGTGGGAACGGGGTCGCGTCAGCCGTTGACCAGGTTTACCGGCCGCTCACCGGCCAGCGCGCTGAGCAGGTTGTCCACCGCGCAACGCGCCATGGCCTGGCGGGTGTCCTCGGTCGCCGAGCCGATGTGCGGGGTCGCTACCACGTTATCCAGCTGCAACAGCGGCGAGTCGGCCGGCAGCGGCTCATGCACGAACACGTCCAGCCCCGCACCGCGGATGCGCCTGGCCCGCAGCGCATCGATCAGCGCCTGCTCATCCACCACGCGACCGCGTGAGATGTTCACCAGAATTGCCTCTGGCTTCATCAACGCAAGTTCCCGTGCGCCTATCAGCCCTTCGGTGCTGGCGCTCAACGGCACCGTCAGGCAAACGAAATCTGCCTGCTGCAACAGCTTATCCAGGCTGCACTGGCATGCGCCATAGCGTGCTTCCACCTCGGGCTTGGCACGCTGGCTGTGATACAGCACGCGCATGCCAAAGCCCGCGGCCGCGCGCCGGGCCAGGGCCTCGCCAATGCGGCCCATGCCGACGATGCCCAGCGTCTTGCCGTGTACATCACTGCCAAAATGCGCTGGCCCCAGGTTGGCCTGCCAGCGGCCGTCACGCACCCAGTTCGCCAGCTCCACCACCCGCCTGGCGGTAGCCAGGATCAAGGCAAAGCCTGTGTCCGCGGTGGTTTCGGTCAACACGTCGGGCGTGTTGGTGAGCATCACACCACGCCTGCTGAGTTCAGCAATGTCGTAGTTGTCCACGCCTACCGAAACGCTCGACACCACTTCCAGTTGCGGGGCAAGGTCGAGCAGGCTGGCATCCAGGCGCAGGCTGGCCCCCAGCAACCCGTGCGCCCCCGGTAACGCATCGCGCAGGCGGGCCAGGCCATCGGGCTGGGTAGTATCCACCCAGGTCACCTCGACGCGATCTTGCAGGCGTGCCATCAGGTCGCCGGACAGGCGTTTATACAGGACGATTCGCTTCTTCATTGCGGGTTTCCTAATGGTTCATGGCCAGACGCGAGCTATCGCGCTTTGCCCGGCCAGAGGTCTGGGAAGTATTGAGCGCAGCGGTAAGCGCCACTGCCGTCAGCAGCGCACCGCACATGAACAGATAAGAGGCGCCGGGCCCGCCCGTAGCCCCATTGAGGTAACCCACCAGCCACGAACCGCCAAACGAGCCCAGCGCCCCCATGCTGTTGATCAGCGCCATGGCGCCGCCTGCGACGTTGGCCGGCAGGATTTCGGGCACGATCGCGAAGAACGGGCCATAAGGTGCGTACATGCAGGCACCAGCAAGCACCAGCAATGCATAAGACAGCCAGAAATGCTCGCTGCCCAAGGCGTAAGAGCTATAGAACGCCACGGCGGCAATCAGCAGCGGCGGCCAGACGAAGCGCTTGCGCTTTTGCAGGCGGTCCGACGCCCAGGACACGCCCACCATCGCCAGCACCGCCGCCAGGTAGGGCACCGAGGCCAGCCAGCCGGCCTGCACGATATCGACGTTCGCCGCCTGCTTGAGAATCGATGGCAGCCACAGCACGAAGCCATACACGCCGATGCTCCAGCAGAAGTACTGCAGCGCCAGGATGATCACCTGCGGCGAGCGAAACGCTTCGCGGTAGTTCTTCACAGGCTTGATACCCTGCTGCTCGGCAGCCAGCGCCTGCGCCAGGGCGGCCTTCTCCTGCTCGCTCAGCCACTTCACCTGGGCCGGGCGGTCATCCACCAGGCGCCACCAGAAGAACGCCCAGATCACAGCGGGCAAGCCTTCGATGATGAACATCCAGCGCCAGTCGTAATGCTTGATCAGGTAACCCGACACCACCGACATCCACAGAATGGTCACCGGGTTGCCCAGCATCAGGAAAGTGTTGGCGCGCGAACGCTCGGCCCGGGTGAACCAATGGCACAGGTACACCAGCATGGCCGGCATGACCGCAGCCTCCACCACCCCGAGCAGGAAGCGGATGCCAATCAGCATGTAGACGTTGCTGACCATGCCGGTAAGCGTGGCAAGGCCGCCCCACAGGATCAGGCAGACGAAGATGAGCTTCTTCACGCTGCGCTTTTCAGCGTAGATGGCACCAGGCACCTGGAAGAAGAAGTAACCGAGAAAGAACAGCGCCCCCAACAGCGAAGACATCACCGGGGTGATATGCAGGTCTTCGGCCATGCCGGAGGCAGCGGCGAAGCCGTAATTGGCGCGGTCCAGGTACGCCAGGCTGTAGGTGACGAACACAATCGGGATGATGTACCACCAGCGGCGAGGTGCCAGGCTTTGGCTTTGCATGGTTTGTTTCTCCTGAGCTTGTTGTTTTTGTTGCAACAGGTGATTCGGGGTCGGCTCATGCGCTTCTGCGCAGGTCGTAGGCCTCCAGTTCATGGCGCAGCGGCAACCCTTCCATGTCGCCCCGCGATTGCACGGCACGGCTGCCGCACCAGTTGCCACGCGCTACCGCCTCGACTATCGGACGGCCCTCCAGTAGCGCGCTAAGCACACCGACGGCAAAGGCATCACCTGCACCGACGGTGTCCACCACGCGGCTGACTGGCACGGCGGCTACCTGCCCTTCGCCCTTGGCGCTGCGGAAGTAGGCGCCAGCGTCGCCCAGCTTGATCACCACGAGCTCCACCCCTTGGTCCAGATAGAACGCGGCGATATCAGCCGGGGTGTGCTGACCGGTCAACAACCGCCCCTCTTCCAACCCCGGTAAAACCCAGTCGGTCTTGGCCGCCAGGGCATTGATTTCACGCACCATGCTGCTTTGATCGGGCCACAGCGAGGGACGCAGGTTGGGGTCGAACGATAGGCTTCGCCCGGCTGCGCGCATCTCGTCCAGCAGCGCGTGGGAAAGCGCCCGACAGCTGTCCGACAACGCCAGCGGAATACCGGTAGCGTGCACGTGGCGAGCCTGCAGCCAAACGGGGCTCAACATCGCAGGTGACAGCCTGCTGGCCGCCGAACCGCGGCGAAAGTACTCCACTGCCGGGTCGCTGCCATCATCGCTGCGGGCCTTGAGCTGAAAACCCGTCGGGTAGTTGGCATCCACCTCGACGCCGGAACAGTCCAGGCCTTCGCCGCGCAAGCTGTCGAGCACGAAACGGCCCAGCGAATCGTCACCAACCCGGCTCAGCCAGCGTACCTTGAAACCCAGCCGCGCCAGGCCGATCGCCACGTTGCTGTCGGCGCCGGCGATGCGTTTGCCGAACTGGCCGACAGCGGCCAGGTCGCCGGCCTGCTCGGCAACGAACATGGCCATGGTCTCGCCAAAACACAGCACGTCATGTTCATGCATGGTCCAACTCCTGCGCCGCGCCCAGTGCAGACAGGTGACGTACCTGGACCCGGGTCAGCGCCAGCAGGTCGTCGCCCACCAGTGGGTACTCGACAGCGCGCACCACGCCCGGCGCGAACTCGGCCATCAGCGCTGCCCACTCCTGCAGGTCCGCCGCTTGCGGCGGTATGGCAACCAGACGGCCATCGGCCCGACGTTGCACGGCCTTGCAATGCACATAGCGCACCCAACGGCCTAGCTGCCTTGCAGCTTGCCGCGCAGGCTCACCCTGCCACTGCCAGTTACCGATATCGAACGTCATACCCAGGCGCAGCCCAAGCGGGTCGACGCGCTGGAAGAACTGCAGCATCGGTTCGAGCCTGCCACCTTGTGCGGTCTGATCGTTTTCCACCAGCAACAGAGGCCCATGCGCAGGCAGCAGCGACGCCAGGGCCGTCACATCGCAGTGCTCATCGAAGTGCCCCAGGGAAACCTTCAGCGCCACCGCGCCAAGCGACCGGGCAATTTCCAGCTTCTGCACCAGTAGCGGGTCGGGCACGCCTTGCGCGGTCCACAGTTCAAGGGGGGTGGAGTACAGGCATTCCAGGCGCAGCGCGGCAATGACCCTACCCAGCGCAGCGGCGTCCGGTGCACTGGCGAACAATTCTTCGCGCAGTTCGACGCGGCTGACGCCAGCGGCGGCCAGCAGGTCCAGAAACTGCTCCTGGCCACGTTGGCGCACAAAGTCGGCGCCGTAGCTGGAGAGACTGATGGAAACGGGGTTCGCGTGCATTGTTCTTGTCCTTATGAAACCGGTTTCATTTTTTGATCAACAGCAGCAGGCACAAACCTGCTGTTTCTTACTGGGGTTGGGTTGAACCGCGAATGATCAGGTTGGCTTTGAAGTCGATGCGCCGGGCTGCGCCGCTATCGCCGCGCAAGCGACCGAGCAGGCTTTCGAATGCCGCCACGCCGATACGCTCGGTGGGCTGGGCCAGTGCGGTAATGCCTTTGCCAACCAAGGGGTACCAGTCGAGGTCGTCGAGGGCGATCAGCCCGACATCGGCAACCAGGTTGCGCCCGGCCTCGAGCAGGGCCCGGGTCACCGCCAAGGTGGCAACGCCGTTGAAGGTGAAGATGGCTTGCGGACCATGGCCACTGTGGGCAAGAAACGAAGCCAACTGGCCCTGCAGCCCAGCGCTGATTTCAAGTACCTGCTGACGCATGCCTGGCCGGCGGCTGATCGACGCGCCGAACGCCTGCACCCGCTCCAGGCGTGAACTGGTGCCATCGAGGGGTTCGCTGACCGCCAGGATGTCGCGGTAGCCCTGGGCCTGCAGGTGGTCGAGGGCCTGCTCGACTGCGTCGGCATTGTCCAGGCCGACAAGGTCCACATTCAGCTCGGGCAATTGGCGGTCGACCAGCACCATGGGGATGTCACGCTGCAGGTTGAGCAGTTCGCCGGGGTGGTGACCGAGCGTGTTCACGATCAACCCTTCGACGTTGTAGCTCTGCAGGGCCACCAGGTGGTGACGCTCCTGCTCGTCGTCGCGGTTGGTGTTGCACACCACCAGGCTGTAACCATGTTGACGGCAGGCGGTTTCCACGCCGTGCATCACGGCCACTGAATAGGGGTTGAGGATATCGGCCACCAGCATGCCGATCAGTCGCGTCTGGCCGCGCTTGAGGCCGCGAGCCATCTGGTTGGGGCGATAGCCGAGGCGTTCGATGACCTCTTCCAGCCGCTTGGCCGTGGCTTCGGCCAGCAATTGGCGGTCGCCACCAATGTAACGGGAGACGGTGGCTTTGGAAACGCCAGCAACACGCGCCACTTCGCTGATGGTGACCCGTTCGCGGGTATGGGCAGGCGCGTCGGTCATGGGTTTTCCTTATGATTGTTTTAATGGGGATGAAACCGGTTTCAATACAGCAAAAATGCGCGGGTTCGTCAACAGGCCGTTGGTCGGGCGCGAATTCAGTAAATGTTAAATCGCATTAATAATATTGCATAAATTATTGATATTTTTAGATTTATATCTATGGAACAGGGCTTACCCTGGAATCTGATTACGTTAGGGGATGGCACGGGCTTCGCCCGTGTTCGCGGGTAAACCCGCTCCTACGGGCGAGGGCGCAGAAAAACACGTCAGCGAAGCGACTTCACGTCACCGGCCGTGACGGCACTGCCTTGGTTACCCCAACTGCTGCGAATGAAATTCACCACCTCGGCAACCTCCTGGTCGCTCAGGCGCCAGCCGAAAGCCGGCATGGTGAAGTTCGACGGCGCAGTGTGCGTTGCCGGTACCGTGCCACCGGCAAGCACCACATGGATCAGCGACGTGGCATCCGCCGTCTGCACCACCGGGTTGCCGGCCAAGGCCGGGAACACGCGGGTGTAGCCCTGCCCGTCGGTGCGGTGGCAGGCCGCGCAGTTGTCGATGTACACCGCCGCCCCAGGCTTGCTGTCGTCACCCTTCCATAGCGCATCCGCGACCTGCTTGTCGTAGACATGCGGCTGGTCATCCGGATTGCTCGGCGGCAGGGTTTTCAGGTAGCGGGCGATCGCGGTCAAGTCGGCATCACTCATGTGCTGCATGCTGTGCTCGACCACATCGCTCATGCCGCCGAACACGGCGCTGCGATCACTGCGCCCAGTCTTGAGAAACTGCACCAACTGCGCTTCGCTCCAACTGCCCAGGCCGTCCTTGTGATCGCCACGCAGGTTCTTGGCAACCCAGCCTTCCAGCGGCGCGCTGCCGGCCAGAAACTGCTCGCCATCGGCCGCGCTCAGGGCCTTTTCCTGCATGGTCAGTGCCCGCGGCGTATGACAAGCGCCACAATGCCCAAGGCCCTCGACCAGGTACGCCCCGCGGTTCACCACAGGGTCGGCTGTCGCGGATGCCTGCCAGGGCTTGGCCTCTGGCGCGAACAGACCGCGCCAGATTGCCAGCGGCCAGCGCATGCTCAGCGGCCAGGGAATGTCAGAGGCCTTGTTCGCCTGCTCGACAGGCTCCACGCCCTTCATGAAATAGGCGTAGAGCGCCTGCATGTCCTGCTCGCTGACCCGCGCATACGACGGGTATGGCATGGCCGGATAGAGCGTACTGCCGTCCTTGCCGATCCCCCTGCGCACGGCCTTGTCGAAGTCTTCGAAGCTGTACTGGCCAATGCCACTGGCCGCCGGGGTGATGTTGGTGGAGTACACCGTGCCAATCGGCGTTTCCATCGGCAACCCGCCGGCAAAGGGTTTTCCGCCTTTGGCGGTATGGCAGGCCACGCAGTCACCGGCGCGGGCCAGGTACTCGCCCAGGCGTACCTGCGCATCGTCATTCGCTACGGCCTGTGCAGCCGCACCGGCACCCAGCACCAGGGTGGCGATCAACAGTGTCTTCATGCTCATCGCTCCTCAAGCCTGGACCAACGGACCGGGGTTTTTCAGGTACTGCTCACGGATGGCGCGGGCCGACCAGTACGTGAGCGCGGCCACCAACCCGGTCGGGTTGTAACCCAGCCCCTGCGGGAACGCCGAAGCCCCCGGAACGAACACGTTGTGTACGTCCCAGCTTTGCAGGTAGCGATTCAGTGCACTGGTTTTGGGGTCGGTGCCCATGATTGCCCCGCCGTTCAGGTGGGTGGTCTGGTAACGGGTGGTGTTGAAGTGGTCCTTGACCTGCTTGCCCAGCACGGCAATGGCCTTGGGGTTCATCGCTTGGGCGATCTTGCTCAGCTTGTCGACCATGAACTGGTTCATCTTGATGTCGTTTTCCTGCCAGTCGAACGTCATGCGCAGCAGCGGCTGGCCGTAGGCATCGCGGTAGGTGGGGTCCAGGTCCAGGTAATTGCCACGGTAGGACTGATGGGCGCCGTGGGCGTCCATTGACACCTGGTGGGTGTAGTAATCGGCCGTGGCTTTCTTCCAGGCACTGCCCCAGGCCGGTGTGCCCGGCGGGTTGGAGGTACCGGCAATCGGCCGGCTGCCGGCCTGGTTCACCCACATTGGCGAACCGCCGACGAAGCCGTGCGGGCCATGGTCGAAGTTGTCGGCGTTGAAATCGTCGATGGCAATGCCATTGCCACCCGCGCCGATGAAGTTGTTGGTGTAGGTGTCCTTGTCGAAGAACGCCTTGACTGTCCCCATGTTCTGATAGGCGAAGTTACGCCCGACCACACCCTCGTTCTTCACCGGATCATAAGGTTTGCCAATGCCGGAAAGCAGCATCAGACGCACGTTGTTGAACTGGAAAGCCGCCAGAATCACCAGCTCTGCCGGCTGCTCCACCTCGCGCCCCTGGGCATCGATGTAGGTCACGCCGGTGGCCTTGCGCTTGCGGTCGTCCAGGTTCACCCGCAGCACATGGGCATTGGGCCGCAACTCGAAGTTGGGCACCTGACGCAGCGCCGGCAGGATGTTCACGTTGGGCGAGGCCTTGGAGTACATGTAGCACACGTAGCCACTGCAAAAACCGCAGAAGTTGCACGGCCCCATCTGCGCCCCGTAGGGGTTGGTGTATGGCCCTGAGGTGTTGGCTGACGGCAGGTTGTAAGGTTTGTAGCCCAGGTTGGTGGCAGCCTTTTCAAACAGCCTTGCCGATACAACGTTCTTCTGCGCGGGCAGCGGGAACGGGTTGGAACGGTCCGGCGCATAGGGGTTGCCGCCCTTCCCTTCACCGACCACCTGGCCTTTGACGGTCCAGGCCTGGCCTGAAGTGCCAAAGACCTTTTCGGCAAAGTCAAAATAGGGCTCCAGCTCTTCATAACTGACGCCGAAGTCCTGGATGGTCATGCCTTCGGGAATGAACGTACGCCCGTAGCGCTCTTCATAGTGGCTGCGCAGGCGCAGCTCGACGGGGTCGACCCGGAAGTGCACACCCGACCAGTGCAGGCCCGCGCCCCCCACGCCCTTGCCCGGCAGGAATGCGCCCAGCTGGCGATTGGGCAATGCCACATCATGCACGCTATGACGGACAGTGACGGTTTCTTTCGATACATCGACGAACAGCTTCTTGCGCACGCTATAGGTCAGCTCATCGATCACCTGCGGGTAGCTGCCTTCGGGGTAGGTATCCTGCATCGGCCCCCGCTCCAGGGCTACCACGTGCAGCCCGGCCTCGGTCAGCTCCTTGGCCATGATCGCACCGGCCCAGCCGAAGCCGACGATCACCGCATCCACTTTGTTCAACACAGTCGCCATGCCTCAGGCCCTCTCGCCGCGAATCGATACAGCCGGGAACGGGTAAGGCTCGTTGCGCTCGACCCAGTCCATGAAGTCGGCGCGGGCGCCGGGGAAGCCGATCTGGGTCCAGCCGACCATGCCTTTGTTGCCGCCATGAATCGGGTCGCAGAAGAACCCTTCGCGCGTGTTTTGCACCAGCAGGCTGAAGAACACCTTGGCCGGAACGGTTTCGAAAACCACCTCTCCTGCCTCCAACGTACTGAGAATGCGGTCCTGGGTAGCGCTATCTTGCGCAGCAAAAACCTGTCCGCCATTGGCCTTGCACCAGCCGTCCACGGCAGCGATGCCCAGGCGGTAGATTTGTTGCGGGCTGAGCTGCAACTGGTAGCCCAGCTCGGGCGGGGCGTCGGCGTTGAACGGCCCTTGCATGTACCACTGTGCGCCAGTCGCGTAGGGGGTGTTCATTTGCCTGTCGATAAATTCGGCGGCGCCCGCTTCGAGTGCCCCTGGGCCAAGCTCATCGGCCGGGATGATGCGGGAAACGGCAGCTTGTAAAAAAGCCCATTCTTCGGCGCTGAAGAATGTCGGTTGATAGTTGCCCGCAGGCGGCGTGGCCGGCACTTTCGGTTGCTGATGCGGTTGCGGGGCCGCAAGCAGTTGGCTGGCGCCCACGCCAAGCCCTGTACTGGCCACTGTAACGACAGGGATCAGGGTCAAGGTCTTGCGCAGAAAATCCCTGCGCGGGTTGTCTGGGGCATGCTCAGGCATTGCGAATCCTCATCGGCTTTGGGGTGGCCTTGATAAGCGCCATCTGATTTTCAATTGAGAGGTGATCTTGATAGGCCATCAAGAAGACAGCCGAATAATCTAGCGCGTTCAGAAAGGTTTTGAAACCGGTTTCATTCTTACCTTCCCACCCGGCTTAACCTCCAAGGACGCGGTTCCAGATTGCAAGAATAACCGGCCGCGCCTACTGCATGATCTGAGTTCAGAACTCGACTTTGCGCCGCAAATCGGGTTGAAATTACCGCCCCCCAATCCCCCAACCTTGGGGGAACGCAGCCCACCGCCAGCCGCTCGCAAAATCCCCAGCTGAGAGGTTCGAACCCTTGCCCCACAAGGCCTGCAACGCAGACCTCAGATATTGGCACAGCTCTTGCCGATCTCCTCCCAGACGCCCCAAGTCCATGGGCCCGTTTGCAGGAGGAATTGACTCATGCACCGACCGATACCCCACCCGCTGGCAGTGGCGATTTTCGCCAGCATGCTCCAGCTCCCGGCGCAGGCCGCCTTGAACGCTGTCGATCCAGGCGCTTACGTTCCTGCCAACGGCGGCTTCCCCGCCTGGTACCAGGACAGCCACGGTCGAACCCTCGACCTGTGCCTGACCAAGGCCGTCAGCTCCCGGGTCGCCGGCGCGCCTGACGCACCCTCATACATGTGCACGCTGCTGCCCACGCCTGGTGTGTTCGACGATACCCAACCCATCGTCTTCCCCACCAACTTCCCTGACGAAGCGTTCTGGTTCACTGCCGACGCTGCAATCGTCGACGCCGCCCGTGGCATCGACCTCAGCTACGGCACGGCGATCGAAGCGGCATTCGCCGCCGAGGAACCTGTCGAGGGTGACCAGGTCAGCTTTGCCCGAGTCCGTATTCGGGTCGACGTCCCCACCGCGGGCACCTACGTGGTCACCCACCCCTATGGCGTTGAAGTGTTCGATGTACCCGCTGCAGGACGCCGGGCGATCAACATGACCCGCGACATCGGCATCGCCGGCGCAGGCGACTTCACCGGCGCACTCAAGGGCGATGTCGGGCCGTTCCTGCGCAGTGTCAACGGCCCCTACACCGAAGGCAACGAGCGCTTCATCGGCGACCCGAACCTGGAAGAGCAGGTCACCGGCAGCCCATTCAACACCAATTACGTACGCATCGAAGGCCCTGGTGGCATCGACCTGCGCACCGAGCTGTTCGCTGTCTCCGGCAAGCTTTCCGAAGTGGCCCTGCCAACCCCGCTGATGCCACAACGCAGCACTTACTCAAGGCATACCGAGAACGGCGACCTGATCGCCCAGCAAGACATATTCGTGTTGGCCCCGCCGCCACCGGCAAGCGTCACCCTGACCAGCCAAACGCCCAACCTTGGCCTCACCGAGGCCAACGGCACCGGCGCCTGGTACGCACAGTCAGCCCTCAACCCGGCGGCCGGAACCATCGTGACACTGTCCGCTGACAACAGCGTGGCGGTCCCCACCAGCAGCCTGACCACCAGCAACATGCCACTGACCGACCTGGTCACCATCACACAGGCCCAGTACCGCTTGTCCACCGGCGAGCTGACCTTGGTGGCCAACACGAGTGACGAAACCACCCCTCCAGTACTTACCGCACATACCGGCAACGGCACGTTGATCGGCAACCTGGGCGGTACCGGCGCCGTGAAGACGTTGAGCATGACCTTCTCGCCCATTCCGCCGGCCAAGGTGCAGGTCACCAGCGCCAACGGTGGCAGCGACACCGAAGACGTGGTGCTGGTGCCATGAACAGACAAAGGCTCAGCCTTCAAGGAGGCAGCATGAACACTTGGTCGCGCCGTGCGCTGTTGGCCGCCGGTTTCTCTCTTACCGTTACCAGCGCCGCATTCGCCGCGCTGTCTGATGTCGACCCGGGGCCCTACACCTTCGCCACAGGTGGCTATCCGATGTGGTACAAGGACAGCCTCGACCAATCCCTGGAGCTGTGCCAGTCACGTGCCACCAGCACCCGTGCGCCAGGCGCGCCAGGGGCGCCGGCCTACATGTGCACCTTGTTGCCCGAGCCCGGTGTCTATGACGATGCCCTGCCGCTGGTATTTCCAGATAACTGGCCACCGGAGATGTTCTGGTTCCTGGCCGAAACCTCGATACCACAAGTAGGTAACAGCGGTTATGAGCTGGAGGTCTACGTTGCCGGTTTAGAGGCAGCCTTCGCTGCTGAAAACCCGGTAGACGGTGATCAGCAAAGTTTCGCGCGCATCCGTATCCGTGCTTCGGTCCCACGCACCGGCACCTACACCATCACGCACCCTTACGGGGTGGAGACGGTCAACGTCACCACGGCAGGACGTCGCGCGATCAACATCACGCGGGACATAGGCATTGGCGCTCCGGGCAACTTCCAGGGGGCGCTGGAGGGTGCGATCGGCCCTTGGCTGAAGGGGGTTGGCGGGCCGTATACAGAGGTCAACCCTGACACTGGTACCACCGAAACCTACATCGGCGACCCCAATATCACCGAAGCGGTAACCGGTAGCCCCTTCAATACCAACTTCGTGCGCATCGAAGGGCCCGCTGGCACCATTCAGACCAACACGTTCACAGTGTCTGGCAAGGTGCTGGACCAGCGGGCACAAACCCCGGTCACCCTGGAGCGAGCCACGTACTCGCGCAACGGCAGCGGCACCCGCGTGGAAGTGTTCGCCAAGGCCCCGAATGAGGCCAGCCTGTGTATGCGCAATGGCCTGGCACTGATCGGCACGCCGCCTTCGCCGTGTCAGTTCACCCTGACTTCGGACAACAACGGTTTGTTCTTCAGCCAGCAGTTCAACCAGTCGGTGCCGCCAGCGGTGGTGGTTGTCACCGCCAGCAATGCAGTCGGCGGCACCCAGCCGACTGCACTCTCGAGCAAGCTCAGCGACGTGGTCAAAGTCAGCACCGCACGCTATGACTGGGCCAACAAACGTCTGTTGATCGAGGCCAGCTCCAGTGATGAAGTCGTGGTCCCCGACCTGCTCGCCCAAGGCTACGGCCGCATGTCGAAATCGGGCACGCTGCAAAGCATCACGGTCAACGACCTGGCTCAACCGCCCGCCACCGTCACGGTCAAGTCTGCCCATGGCGGTAGCGATGTGGAGCCGGTGATCGTGGTCGGCAACGCCCCGGTCGAGGCCGCCAACCAGCCACCGCTGGCCCAGGCCGATGTCGGCAACACCAGTGTCGGTGTCCCGATCACACTCAACCTGCTACTGAACGACAGCGACCCGGATGGCGACGTGCCGCTGACCATCAGCGACCTGACCCAACCCGGGACCGGCCTTGGCGGCGTCGTGATGAACGGCACCACCTCGGTGACCTACACGCCGCCGAGCGGGGCCACACAACCGCTGGTAGCCACCTTCAGCTACCGGGCGATGGATGCCAAGGGCCTGAAGTCGGAACCGGCCACGGTCACCATCAACGTCGCGCCTAACCAGGCACCGACTGCCAACCCGGAGACCGTCGCCACCCTGGGCGTGCCATTGACCATCAACGTGCTGGCCAACGACACCGACCCGGAAGGCAACGTACCGCTGAGCGTGGCCAACATCACCCAGCCAGCCGCCGGCCGCGGCACGGTCAGCACCGACGGCACGACCGTAACCTATACCCCACCGGCCACTGTAACCACAGCCTTCACCACCACCTTCACCTACCAGGCACGTGACTCGCTGGGGGGGCTGTCCACCCCAGGTACGGTCACCGTCAACGTGTCGCCTCGGCCTGCCGCTGAAACCTTCGCTGTCACGACAGCCACAGTAACGGCGCGCTCCAACAACCGTTACAACTGGGACATCAGTGGCACCTCGTCGGTGACTACCGGCAATACCGTGACCGTGCAGGTAACCACAACTACCGGTGTCCAGACCTTGGGTACGGCCACGGTAGCGCTGACCGGGCGCTGGCGCCTGGTGGTCAGCAATAGCACCACGATCATCCCGACTGCGGCACCGACGGCGACGATCACCACCAGCCAAGGCACCACGCGCACCGTCAACGTCATCGTGCAGTAAAAGCCGGAGGCTTCGATGAAACGGCTGTACTCCCTGTTGCTCTGCCTGGCCCTGGCGGGCCAGGCCTGCTGGGCAGAGGACCTGATGGACAATGCCGACCTCGCACCCGGCAACGACCTCGGTGAACCAGTGATCATCCGCCTGCTGCCGGCCGGTGCCGGCCAGGCTGCGGTGATCGAGCAACAAGGGTCAGGCAACCGCGCCGCCCTCGACCAGAACGGTCAGGCTCTGCTGGGCCGTATCGTCCAGTCTGGCGGTGCTCAGGAAGCGTACATCTTGCAGGAAGGCAGTGACCTGATGGCCATCATCAGCCAACAGGGAAATGGCAACAGCGCGTCGATTCG
Organism: Pseudomonas sp. FYR_5; assembly: GCF_043106315.1. Lineage (NCBI taxonomy): Bacteria > Pseudomonadati > Pseudomonadota > Gammaproteobacteria > Pseudomonadales > Pseudomonadaceae > Pseudomonas > Pseudomonas sp. FYR_5. The sequence goes on from NZ_JBICMK010000060.1 coordinate 19,232, forward strand.
CCAGAGCGGCAGCAGCAACAGCGCCGCCATCGAGCAGATCGGCAACGACAACAGCGCCAGCATCGTGCAGTCCGGCTCGGGGCTCAACAGCTCCGTTACCCAGGCTGGCAATGGCCAGCATGTTCAGATCACCCAATACCGATAGACCTGGAGGCACCACCATGTACAAGCTCGCTCCGCTCAGTGCCGCTATCGTCCTGGCCCTCGCAGGTCAGGCCATGGCTGCTGACAGCACCTCGTCCCAGACCCAGGACGGCAAGGAAAACATCGCCGAAGTCTTTCAGGCTCAGGCCCCCTTCGCCTCGGCCACCCAGCACCAGACTGGCAAGGGCCACAACCACCTCGCCGTGCAAGCCGAAAGCACCAGCGATATTCAGCAGAGCGCCACCGGCCAGTACAACGCCGGCTACGCTGAGCAACTGTTCGAGAACGGCAGCCAGATCACCCAGCAGGCCGCAGGCAGTTACAACGATGCCTTCGCCAGCCAGTCGATAGGGGCGAACAACGAATCGCTGCAAACCCAGCAAGGCGTCGGCAATAGATCCACCGTGTGGCAGGACAGCCAGGAAGGCAGCAAAGCCACCAGCTGGCAATCCGGCCAGCGCAATGAGGCGTTCATCGAGCAGACCTTCGGTGGCAGCAACAATCGCAGCACCGTCAACCAGACCGGCCAGGACAACTATGGCACCACCGAGCACCTGAACCATGTCGATGGCGATATCCAGATCTACCAGGATGGCCACGACAACTGGGCCTATGGCGACCAGCGTGACGGCACCGGTGGCACCATTGCCATTGGTCAATACGGGGGTGGCAACTCGGTGGAAGTGTGGCAGGACACACAGGTGGGTAGCCAGGCCTCCGTGGTCCAGACCGGCCAGCTGAACGAAGGCTATATCGACCAGAGCTTCGGCGTCAGCAACAAGGTCAGCCTGTCGCAGCAAGGCAATGCCAACGCCAGTTGGTCGGACCAGTTCGAGACCAACAATTCAACCACCAGCATCACCCAGACCGGCAACAACAACCTGCATTTCACCTATCAGAATGGTGAAAACCTCAACCTCACCATCAACACCCAAGGCAATGGCAACAGCATCACCGCCAGTAACTGGAAAGGCGCCAAGATGGGTGGCCAGTTCGGTACCAACCAGAACGCCACCATCAACCAGACCGGCAATGGCAACGGCGTAAACCTGACCCAGAAGGGCGCTGACCAGCTGGCCACGCTGACCCAGACAGGTAAAGGCAACCAGATGTCGACCAAGCAGGATGACGTCAGCAACGAGCTGTACTTCGAACAGAACGGCACTGACAACATTCTGATCGCCGACCAGCGTGGTACCGACAACTATGCCTACGGCAGCAGCCAGGGCACCGGCAATACCATCACCCTCGACCAGTCCGGCTATAGCAACCAGAGCTACACCAACCAACTTTACGGAAGCGGCAACGAAGCCACCATCAAACAGACTGACAACATCAACGTCGCCTACGTGACCCAGGGAGGCCAGGGCAACATGGCGTTCGTCGACCAGAGCGGTGTCGCCCAATCCGCCACCATCACCCAGCTGGGCAGCGCGAACCTGGCCACTGTGACCCAGCAGTAAACCGCTCCCCCTTGAACCGCGGTGCTCCTCTCCCTGGTGCCGCGGTTCCTTTTTCTGTTGCCCCTCCCTCTGCAGTCTTTCGATCCGGTCGGCATGTGCAAGCCCTTGGAGTGTATCTGTCGGGGTACAATGGCAAACCGATCAAAGATGTGCAGCAGCATGATCCAGTCCGACCTCGACCTGTTCGGCCCCCAGCCGCAACGCCTGGCCAGCCATACCGTGCTGCTGCCCGGCTTCGCCCTGGCCGAAACCGAGGCGCTGCTCGATGCCCTGCGCCCGGTGCTACGTGCCGCGCCGTTCCGGCACATGTACACCCCAGGAGGGCTGCGCATGGCGGTAGGGCTGACCAACTGCGGTACGTTGGGGTGGGTGAGTGATCAACACGGCTACCGATACAGCCCCAGCGACCCACTCAGTGGCCAGCCCTGGCCTGCCCTGCCCCCGGTCCTGCTCGCCTTGGCCGCCCACGCGGCAGCCATAGCCGGGTTTGACGGTTTCGAGCCGGATGCCTGCCTGGTCAACCATTACCTGCCAGGCACACGCCTGAGCCTCCACCAGGACCGCGACGAGCAGGATTTCGGCCAACCGATCGTGTCGGTGTCGCTGGGTTTACCGGCGGTGTTCCTGTTTGGCGGCCTGCAGCGTGCCGACAAGGCTCAGCGCATTGCACTGAGCCACGGCGATGTGCTGGTCTGGGGCGGCGAAGACCGCTTGCGCTTCCACGGCGTGCTACCGATCAAGCCCGGTGTTCATCCGCGCCTGGGCGAACGGCGGATCAACCTGACCTTGCGTAAGGCAGGTGCCTGAACAGGGTCAGTCCTCTGCCGCCCAGTGCAGAACAAGATGAACCCACATGAAACACATTGAACATCTTGGCCAGGCAAGCTTCGAATGATAAGCCGCCTACTTCTGTCTGGAGCCTGCCATGCCAAACCCGCCTGGTTCTTCGAGCCGTTGCACCGGAGCCATGTACCGATGAAGATGCCTGGCCGCGCCCCCAATGCCTCGCTGCAGCTCGATTACGTACGCGACACCCTGTTCGGCCCCGTGGCGCAAAGTGTGGAATGCCAATGCCAGCTGGCCGCCCTCAACCTGCAAGGCCGCCCAGGGCTGCGCTTGCACATTTGCCCCCCACTGCCCGACAAGATCGACCGCGCTCACAGTGTGGCCTTTGTCTGGGATGGGCAGAGTTACCATGGCGTGGTCCGCGACAAGGGTAAATGCGGCGACGGTGGCCTGAACCTGCTGCTGGAACTGCAATAAGCCGATCAGCGGCAGCTGCGGCCGCACTTAAGGCTGCCAGGGCTGATACCTGCGCATTGCTAGTCAGCGGCTAGAATGCATGAACCCGGCCAGCCTGGGCTGACCGGGGCACGACAGGTGCGCTCAGGCAATCGCCTTGAGCGGCGCCGGGTGGCTGTCACGCAGCGCATGCAGCTGCTCCACCAGGTTGACCAGATCACGACAACTGTTGAGATTTTGCAGGGCGACCCCGCTGAGGGTCACGCCTTGATCGAGATCCTGGCCCTGGCCCAGGCGGATGGTCAGGTTGGCGCCGTCCGGGCAGCTGACCTCACAGCGATCTGGCAAGCAGGCCTGTTCGATCATTTGCCGCATCTCTAGTATCGAAACGCCTATCAACGACATGGTACGACCCTCTCTGTGGGATGGCCTGTTGTTTGGAAGTACGCCTTTGTCGGGCGGGGCGCCAATTGATATTGCGCATGCTCGGGCAGCAGTCCATGCGCCCGGGCAATGAGCTTGCGGGGAATCCTCTAGCACCTTAGTGGAAGATTCCCTGCGTGGGCCGAGCGTTCGAATGCATTAGCAGACTTGACGACGAGTGGTCTTGGACAGCAAGGCCACCCAATCAACAGGATCAGTGCGCGGCACCTCCCCTCTCATTCTGCATCTGCCCAAACCGCCCGGCATGGAAATCATCGAACGATTCGGCAATCTCCGCCTGGCTGTTCATCACGAACGGACCGTAGCCGACGATCGGCTCATCGATTGGCTCACCGCTGAGCAGCAGCACACTGGCGCCTTCCAGCGCCTCGACCGCTACGTCTACACCCTCCCGGTCGAGCAGCACCAGGCTGGACGGACCTGCTTCGCGTTCGCTGTTGATTCGAACGTTTCCACGCAACACCACCAGCGCCGCAGTGCGACCGGCAGCAATGGGCAACTGCAAGACAGCGCCGGCGTTGAGCCGCAGATCCCACACATCCATCACGGTGAAGGTCCGAGCCGGCCCCTGGTGCCCATGATAGTCACCGGCAATTACCCGCAAGCTCCCGGCATCACCGTCCAGCGCTAGCACCGGAATGTCGCCGGCCAGCAGCGTCTGGTAGCCGGCCGCTGCACGCTTGTCCCGCGCCGGCAGGTTCACCCACAGCTGGACCATTTCCAGTGTGCCACCACTGCGTGCAAAGTCCGGGGAATGAAACTCCTCATGGAGGATGCCGTTGGCAGCCGTCATCCACTGCACGTCACCTGGGCCGATCAAGCCGCCGGCACCCGTGGAGTCGCGGTGCTCCAGCTCACCTTGGTAGACGATGGTCACGGTTTCGAAGCCGCGATGCGGATGCTGGCCTACGCCGCGTCGTGCTGGGGTCGGGGCGAAATCATGCGGCCCGGCGTAGTCCAGCAGCAGGAATGGGCTGATCCGGCTGGCCAGGTTGTCGTAGGTGAACAGGCTGCGCACCGGGAAACCATCCCCCACCCAATGGGCGTGAGGGCTGTGGTGGATACCCAGAATCTTTTTCATGAGAAGGCTCCTCTCTTGGTTGAGATAACCTTATCAATGATGCCAATCAAGCGGTAGACGGCTGAAATGGCATGCATCGTCCCACCTGCAGAACAGTCAGCCCTGCAAGAAACCGAGCACCTGCTCGGCCGCCATGGCCGGGTCTTCCTGCATGAAACAGTGCCCACCGGGCACTTGCAGTGCGGTCACATTGCGGTTTAGCAGCGCCAGGCGATTCACCGAATGAGGCACAAAGGGATAGGTGTCTTCTCCATACAAGACCCGTGTCGGCGTCCTGATTGCGGCCAGACTGGCCCACATGCGTTTAGGGAATGAACTGAAGATCTCCACTTCACGGCTGGGCCGGCACTTGAGCACCACGGCCTCGCCACAATCCCCGATGGCATGCTCGACATAGGCCTGCAGCGCCGCATGGGTCCAGCCTTTGAAGATGCCACGCCCTTGCAGCGAGGCCAACGCTGACTCGCGATCGGGCCAGTGGCTGCGACGACTGGCAGCCTTGCGGGCCAGGGCGTGGCGCTGATGCAGGCCGACCAAGGCTGCTGCCCCCATCACGCCGATCATGCGTCGGCTGAACAACACCGGGTCGAGCAGCACGGCGCGTGCAAACAGTTGCGGTTCACTGCTCAGGATCAGCCCTGTGAGCACGCCACCAAAGCTGTGCCCTGCGGCAAACCGCTGTACGTCGCCATACTCGCCACGTCCGCCCTGAAAGGCCTCCACCGCCAAGGCGGCGGTGCGGTTCCAGCCGCGAAACACCCCGCCATGGTCACTGTCGCCATGGCCTTGAACGTCGCAGAGCCACAAGTCGAAATGCTTGCCCAGGTGCATCAACAGCGGTTGGTAGGTCAGGCAACAGAAGCCATTGCCATGCAGGAAGTGCAGCAGCGGTTTGCCACTGGCCGGGGTTCGCCAGCCACGCAGGGTGAAACCTTCGGCGCATTCGTGGGACCAGGGAATCAACTGCATCGGCTTACTGTACTCTCGGGGTCAGGAAAACGCTGATTCTACAAACAGCAGCGGGTACAGTGAAATCACCAGCAACAGGGCCATCACGACATTGAACAGCATCAGCCAGCGTGAATGCTGCAACAGGTTGCGCAGGGCGCTGCCGAACATCACCCATACCCCCACGCTCGGCAAGTTGACCAAAGCGAACAAGGCCGCAATGACGATCACGTTGGTTACATAACCTTGCGCGGGCGTGTAGGTGGTAATCGCCCCCACCGCCATCACCCAGGCCTTGGGGTTGACCCACTGGAACGCCGCTGCTCCCCAGAAGCCCAGCGGTTTGCGGGCACTGGACGAGGCCGTGCCGACCGGCCCGGAAGTGGCGATCTTCCAGGCCAGGTACAGCAGGTAGGCGGCGCCAGTGTAGCGCAGGACCGTATACAGTGGTGGCCAGGCCTTGAATACCTCACCCAGCCCCAGGCCGACGGCCAGCACCATCATCATGAAACCAAAGCTGATACCCAAGGCATGAGGGACCGAGCGGCGCACGCCGAAGTTCACCCCCGAGGCCAGCAACATGGTGTTGTTGGGGCCAGGCGTGATGGAAGACACGAAGGCAAACAGCACAAAGGCGGTCAGCAGGTCGGCAGAGGCAAGCATGGCGGGCATTCCACTTTCTTTATAGGTGCTGTCACACTACCGGAGTCGCCTTCCCCAGCGACCGGTACAGTTTGATTAAATTATGCAGATACACATCACTGTATCGCCAATCCGGACCAAGGAAGCTGTCACCATGAGCCTCACCATTCGCCCTGCCGTGCGTACCGATGCCGAGCAGATCCTCACCTTCGTCACCGAACTGGCCGAGTACGAACGCGCCCGCCACGAGGTGGTCGCTACCCTTGCCGACATCGAGCACAGCCTGTTCGACGAAGGCAGCACCGTGCGCGCCCTGATGTGCGAGCGTGATGGCCGTGCAATCGGCTTTGCCGTGTACTTCTACAGCTACTCGACCTGGCTCGGGCGCAATGGCATCTATCTGGAAGACCTGTACGTGACCCCCGAACAACGCGGCGATGGCGCCGGCCGGCAGTTGTTGCAGCACATTGCCCGCGAAGCGGTGGCGAACAACTGCGGGCGCCTGGAATGGAGCGTGCTGGACTGGAACGAGCCAGCGATCGGCTTCTACCAGAAGCTAGGGGCCGAAGCACAGGATGAGTGGGTGCGCTACCGGCTGGATGGCGACAAGCTGGCGGCATTCGCCCGCGGGTGATCGCCCGGCGCCTGCACTTCTGCCTGCTGGACGAACACCGCAGGCGCGAGGCGGTGGTACCTGCTGTTCGACAGCCTCGCGCTCTGTATGACATTGACGCCAAGCCCGCCCCATGCTCTCCTTATGCCTCGCGTTCAGGTGCCCCTCAGGGGGTGAAACGGGAAACCGGTGCGTCCCAGGCCCTTCAGCAGGGCCGGACAATGCCGGTGCTGCCCCCGCAACGGTAAGCGAGTGAAGCGTCTGTACCACTGTGCCTTGTAGTACGGCATGGGAAGGTGACGCGTTCCAGGAGCCCAGCTCTTCCTCGCAAGCCCGGAGACCGGCCTGACGTTCATGAACACCCCGCGGTGGGCGGGCGCTGTTGCATTCCCTTGGGCGGCCACGCCCGGGGCTGCCGCGCTCGCCCATTGCCCACAAGAAGCAGAGGACCGCGTCATGCCCGTCACCAGCGCCAAACAACACAGCCTTGCGACCCCCGTTACCCTCAGCCAGCGTGTAACCATCGCCATCGGTGCCAGCTTGCTGGGCCTGTGCCTGGTGTACTTTGCCGGTTTCTCGCACATCGAGGCCGTGCACAACGCCGCCCACGACACCCGCCACAGCGCCGCCTTCCCCTGCCACTGAGTACGCCTGATGATCACGCGCATTGCCCGTACTGCGGGCTTCAGCGGGCTTCTTGCAGCCCTGTTGCTGACCTTGCTGCAAAGCTTCTGGGTTGCCCCGCTGATTCTTGAGGCGGAAACCTACGAGTCCTCGGCCCCGGCCGCACACCACGAACACGGTAGCGAAGTGGTCGCTCATGAACACAGCGCCGAAGCCTGGTCGCCGGAAGACGGCTGGCAACGCGTGCTGTCCACCACAGGCGGCAATCTGGTGGTCGCGGTCGGCTTCGCCCTGATCCTCGCCGCCCTGTACAGCCTTCGCGAGCCCAAACGCGCCGCCACTGGCGCATTGTGGGGGTTGGCTGGCTTCGCCGTGTTCTGCCTGGCCCCAACCCTGGGCTTGCCACCAGAACTGCCAGGTACTGCAGCCGCCGACCTGGGGCAACGCCAGACCTGGTGGGTCGGTACAGCCAGTGCCACAGCGCTGGGCCTGGCCTTGCTGGTGTTCGCTCGCCACTGGCTGCTGAAGGCACTGGGCGCCGTGCTGCTGGTCATTCCTCATGTGATCGGTGCACCGCAACCTGAGGTGCACGAAAGCCTCGCCCCCGAAGCACTGGAAACCCAGTTCAAAGTAGCCTCCTGGCTGACCAACGCCGCCTTCTGGCTGGCCTTGGGCCTGCTCAGCGCCTGGCTGTTCCGCCGTTCCAGCCAGGCTTGATGCCTGCCTTCTACGCCGGTTTTGGCTGCCGCCGGGGTTGCCCGGCGGATACCTTGCAACGCTTGCTGTGCCAGGCACTGGACAACCAGGGCCTGGCGTTGGCCGACCTGCGCGGCATCGCAAGCATCAGCCTGAAGGCCGACGAACCGGGTTTGCAACAACTGGCAGAGCACCTCGGCTTGCCCTTGGTGCTGTACCATGGCGCGCAACTGCAACCCTATGAACCACTGCTCAGCCACCGTTCCGCCGCTGCCCACCAACACAGTGGCTGCTGGGGCGTCGCCGAGAGCGCGGCACTGGCCCTGGCCAGCCAGCGGCAGGGTACGGCCAGGTTGCTGCTGACGCGCCAGGTACTGGGCCCGGCGACGCTCGCCCTGGCCTGCTGAGCGTTTCGTACCCTCTTTCTTGCCAGGACTTAGCATGACCATCTACTTTATCGGTGCCGGCCCCGGCGACCCGGAACTGATCACGGTCAAGGGCCAACGGCTGATTCGTCAGTGCCCGGTGATCATTTATGCCGGTTCACTGGTACCCGCCGCCGTGCTCGAAGGCCACCAGGCCGAAACCGTGATCAACAGCGCCGAACTGCATCTGGAGCAGATCATCGCCGCCATGCGCAGCGCGCACGAACAAGGGCAGGATGTGGCGCGGGTGCACAGCGGCGACCCCAGCCTTTACGGTGCCATCGGTGAGCAGATCCGCCACCTGCAGGCGCTGGGCATCGATTACCAGATCATCCCCGGCGTTACCGCCACGGCAGCGAGCGCCGCCCTGCTCGGCTGTGAGCTGACCTTGCCTCAAGTGGCGCAGACGGTGATCCTCACCCGCTATGGCGACAGCTCGCCCATGCCGCCTGGTGAGCAGTTGGATGACCTGGCGCGCCATGGCAGCACCCTGGCAATCCATCTGGGGGTCAAGCACCTGTCGCGCATTGTCGATGAGTTGGTGCCGCACTACGGCGCGAGCTGCCCGGTTGCGGTGGTGCATCGGGCCACCTGGCCAGACCAGGACTGGGTGCGCGGCAACCTCGGTGATATTGTCGAACGCGTAGCGGCCAAGGATTTCCGCCGCACGGCGCTGATCCTGGTAGGCCACGTACTGGGGGATACGCCGTTCGCCGAGTCGGCCTTGTACCGAGCCGGGCATGCCCACCTGTACCGTCCTGGCGACTGAGCATTGCCAGCCTTGCCTCGGGCATAGCAGACTCCGGGTTCCCGCCTGCGAACAGGAGCCATGCCCATGCTGGAGTTACGCCCCAACTGCGAGTGCTGTGATGCCGACCTGCCGGGTGACAGCCCCGACGCCCTGATCTGCTCCTTCGAATGCACGTTCTGCCGTGCCTGTGCCGAAACCCGCTTTCAAGGCCGCTGCCCGAATTGTACCGGGCAGTTGGTGGCCCGCCCGACGCGGGTCGGGCAGGCATTGACCAACAACCCTGCCTCCACACTGCGTATACACAAACCGCACGCTGCCTGCGCCTGAATAACTGCAAAGAACCGGCATCACCGCTGTTTCAGGGTGATGCCTTTCCTGTTTCTTGTAGGATTTCTCAACAATAAGTAATAGGGATTTCAACACTTCTATACTCGGCATTACCAAACCTCGGGAATGGTCGTATCGTGCAGCGCTTCCGATAACCCCACTTGCAGACGTATTCCTGAGTGTTCCAGGAAGCGGACCACATCCCTACAGGAGTTTTCCCCATGACAACCGTGCTGATCGTCGACGACCACCCTATTGTCCGGCTGTCCCTGCGCCTACTGCTCGAGCGCGAGCGCTTCCATGTCGTCGGCGAGGTCGGCAATGGCAGTGAAGTGGCTCAGGTAGCCCGTGAACTGCGCCCGGACGTGGTCATTCTCGACATCGGCCTGCCTGGCCTGGACGGTATGGAAGTCATCAAGCGATTGCAGAGCCTGGAGCCGGCACCGAAGATCATGGTGCTGACCGGCCAGGCCACCGATCTGTATGTGCGCCGCTGCCTGGATGCCGGGATAGGCGCCTTCGTCACCAAGGAAGAGGACCACGAGGCACTGCTGTTCGCTCTCAAGGCCCTGATCAAGGGTTATTCGACCTTTCCGCAAATGTCGGTCAACAGCAACTCGCTGGAGAGCGAGCCAGTGCGCCTGGCCAGTCTCTCCAACCGGGAAATGGAGGTGCTGCGGCGCCTCGCGCGCGGCGAGAACAACAAGAACATCGGCACTTGCATGAACCTCAGCGCCAAGACCATCAGCACCTACCGGGGCCGTATCATGGAAAAGCTCAAGACCGAGTCGCTGGTGGAAATGGTCGACCTGGCCAAGCGTAACAACGTCTATTGAGCGCTCGGCTGCCATGAAACAGTTGCTGGCGAGCGTCCTTCTGGCTATTGCTCTAGCCAAGTCCCCGGTGCTGCAGGCCAGCAGCGAGCCACGCCATCTGCTGGCGCGCTCAATCAGCGCCTCTGCCCCGCTGACGTTGTCCAGCGATGATCGCCACTGGCTGAAACAACGCCAACACCTGGTACTGGGCAGTGCGCGCCCCGACTACCCCCCGTTTGAAATCAATGTGAGTCAGCATGACTATGAGGGGTTAAGCGCAGACTACGCCGGCATCATCGGCGAACAGCTTGACATACCTATTGAAGTTCGCCGCTTTAACAGCCGTCACGAGGCCATCACTGCCTTGCGTGATGGCCGTATTGACCTGCTGGGTAGCTCCAACGCCTTCGAAGCGGCGGACGCCCAGCTTAGCCTCAGCACCCCTTATGCCGACGACCTGCCCGTAATCGTCACCCGTGAGGGGCACAGCTTGAAAAGTACGCCCGACCTCGCCGGCCTGCGCCTGGCGATGGTCGATCACTACCTGCCGGCCGTCAGCGTTCGTACCCAGTACCCCAAGGCGCAACTGAGCCTGTACCGCTCGACCCTGGCCGGGCTCGCTGCCGTGGTGCTGGGCGAGGCAGACGCCTATCTGGGCGATGCCATCAGCACCGACTACATGATCGGCAAAAGTTTTCAGGGCACGTTGAAAATCGACCATTTCTCCCAACTGGCCCCAGAGGCTTTTGCCTTCGCCATCGCCAGCGACAACCCGCGCTTGCATCGGCTGGTGGACAAGGCGCTGTCACGCATAAGCGAAAGTGAACGTCTGAACATTCTGCGCCGCTGGAGCAGTGGTAATACCAGCCTGCTGCTGCAGCGCCACCTCACTGCCTTGAGCGAAGAAGAAGAATCCTGGATCACCGACCACCCCACTATCAGTGTACTGGTCAATACCTCGCTGGCACCTCTGACGTTCAACGATGCTCAACACCGCCCTAGCGGTATCACCCTGGACCTGCTCAAGCAGATCTCATTGCGCACGGGGCTGCAGTTCAAACCCGTCGAGAGTGCTTCATCGCAGGTCATGATCGACCGCCTGTTACACGGCGAGGCACAGATGATCGGGGCGCTGGGCTATGGCGCCGACCGTTTGAAGCAACTGCGCTACACCCGCCCCTACCTGGTCAGCCCGCGCGTGCTTGTCACCCGCAACGAAGGCGAATCATCTGCACAGTCCAAGGCCCTGGATGGCAAGCGCATCGCCTTGGTGCGCGGCTCACCGCAGCAGGCCGTTTTGCAACAGCGATACCCGCAGGCCGAGATAGTCGAAGTTGACAACCCACTCGGTCAGATGGAGGCCGTGGCCAACGGTGTTGCAGACGTAGCCCTGAGCAGCCATATCAATGCTACCTATTACATCAGCCATGTATTCAAGGAACGTTTGCGCATCGCCGGCGTGCTCGACGACGCCCCGGCCATTGCCGCCTTTGCCGTAGCCGCCGACCAGCCCCAGTTGCAGGCCATTCTCGACAAGGCGCTGCTAAGCATTCCACCTGAAGAACTCGACCAGCTGATCAACCGCTGGCGTACCAGCACACTGGTGAGCGACAGCCCATGGCGCGACTACCGCACCCTGGCCTTGCAGGTACTGGTGCTGTCGGCCCTGCTGCTGGCCGGGGTGGTGTTCTGGAACAGCTACCTGCGCAAGCTGATCAACCAGCGAACCGAGGCACAGCACGCGCTGCAGGCACAGCTTGCGCTCAGTCGCGGGCTGCTGGAGCAGTTACGCCAGGCCAAGGACGATGCCGAACAGGCCAGCCAGACCAAAAGCACCTTCCTGGCCACCATGAGCCATGAGATCCGGACCCCGATGAATGCCGTGATCGGTCTGCTGGAACTGGGCCTGGAAGATAGCCGCAGCGGCCGCAGCGACGCCCAGACCCTACAGACCGCCCATGATTCAGCCATTGGCCTGCTTGAGCTGATTGGCGATATTCTCGACATTTCCCGCATCGAGTCCGGGCACATCAGCCTACAGCCTGTGCCTACCAACTTGGTCGAACTGGTGCGCGCCACGCTGCGGGTGTTCGAAGGCAATGCCCGGGCCAAAGGGTTGCATCTGCACGGCGAGCTGCCTGCGGAGCCGGTATGGGTGCTGGCCGATCCACTGCGACTCAAGCAAATTCTGTCCAACCTGATCAGCAACGCCATCAAGTTCACCGACCGTGGTGAAGTGCAGGCATGCCTGCTGCTGCCCAAAGTTGCCGGCCAGGGCGTTCTGGCTATCGAGCTGAATGTGCGCGACACCGGCATCGGCATCAGCCCCGCCGACCAGGCGAGGCTGTTCAGTGCCTTCGTTCAGGCCGATGGCCCAAGGGCACGTCAGGGCGCAGGCCTGGGGTTGGTCATCAGCCGCACCCTGGCCGAACTGATGGGCGGCTCCTTGACCCTTCAGAGCGTCGAGGGCGTTGGCACCCGGGTACAAGTCAACCTGCAGTTGCCCGTCTGCGCAGCACCGACACAAGCGGAAGAGCAACTCACGACACATGAAACCAGCAGCGGCCCGCTCAATATCCTGGTGGTCGACGACTACCCGGCCAACCTGTTATTGCTGGAAAGGCAACTGCAAACCCTGGGGCACCATGTGACACTGGCGGAGAATGGCGAAATCGCCCTTGCGCGCTGGCAGGACGCGCGCTTCGACCTGGTGATCACCGATTGCAGCATGCCGGTCATGGACGGACATGAGCTCACCCGGCGCATTCGCAGCCTGGAGTGCGAGGGCGGCCTGCCGGCAGGCCGTATTCTTGGGGTGACCGCCAACGCCCAGGCCGAGGAGCGTACTCGCTGCCTGGCCAGTGGTATGGACGAATGCCTGTTCAAGCCGATTGGCCTGCGCACGCTCAAGGCCCATCTGCCACAGGTACGCCCTCAGCAGCCGTCACCGGGCCCCTGCCATAGTGGGTTCGACCTGGCCGAATTGCGCCACCTGACCCAAGACGACGAACAGTTGACGCGGCATTTGCTGGAGCAATTGTCGATCAGCGTCGGTGAAGACCTGGCCGCCCTGCGCGCCTTGGCAACAGACGCCCCTGATGACGCAGTGCGTGCCTTGGCCCACCGCATCAAGGGTGGCGCCAAAATGATCAGGGTGCGCACCGTGGTCAAAGACTGTGAAGCTATCGAACACGCCCACGCGAAAGGACTGCCGACCGCCGAACAACGCGCGCAATTGCAAGTCAGCCTGCAGGCACTGCTTGACGAGATGCGCGAGGCGCTCAATGCAATTGCAGCGTCGAGCTGATCTGGCTGATGGCATCCACGACGTGCCGTGAGCCTTGCTGGATTTCCATGATCACCGTGCCCGCCTCATTGGCCAGCGCCACGCCGTGACCGGTGCGGTTGAGGCTCGATTGCATACTGGCCACTGCCAATAGCGACAGGTCGTGGTTCTGCCGCACCACATCGACAATTTCCAGGGTGGCCTTGCTGGTTCGCGCGGCAAGGTTGCGCACCTCATCGGCCACCACGGCAAAGCCGCGCCCGTGCTCGCCGGCACGCGCTGCCTCGATGGCTGCATTAAGGGCCAACAGGTTGGTCTGGTCGGCGATGCCACGGATGGTCAGCACAATCTGCCCGATCACATCCGACTGCTTGTTTACCGCATCGATGCTGCGCGCTGCGTCGTTAAGCTCCTGGGAAATCTGCTCGATTACCTGTACTGCCTGCTGCACCACTTCGGTACCCTTGCGCGCGCAGGCATCGGTCTGCACCGAACTGGCATGGGCAGCATGGGCGGCGCTTTGCTGGGTGCAGACCTGCTGGGTGATGTCGCTGGCAAACTTGACCACTTTGCACAGGCGGCCTTTGCTGTCGAAGATCGGGTTGTAGGAGGCCTCCAGGAAAACGGTCTGGCCTTGCTTGTTGACGCGTTCGAAGCGGTGTGAATGGTACTCGCCACGGTTCAGAGAAGCCCAGAACTCACGGTACTGGGCCGATTCGCGTTCATGCGCCAGGCAGAACAACCCGTGGTGGCGGCCAACCACTTCATCGAGGCGGTAGCCCATGGTGTCGAGAAAATTCTGGTTGGCCTTGATCACCCGGCCTTGCGGGGTGAACTCGATCACCGCCATGGAGCGGCTGATGGCCTTGAGCAGGCTTTCGCTCTCGTGCTCCAGCATTACCCGCTGGGTGATGTCCGATGCCACCTTGATTACGCTGGTGACTTGCCGGTGCTCGTCCAGCACAGGCATGTAGCTGGCTTCCAGCCAGACCTCGCGCCCTGCCTTGTCGATGCGCTCGAACGTACCACTGATTGCCTTGCCCTGCCCCAACTCGCGCCACAGTTGCTGGTACTCGGCGCTTTTTGCATAGTCCGGCTCACAGAACAGCCGGTGGTGCTTGCCACGCAGCTCGTCGGCGCTGTAGCCCATGGCCTGGCAGAAACGCTCGTTAGCGTCGAGGATAGTACCGTCGGGGGCGAACTCGATCATCGCCATGGCACGGCTGATAGCAGCCAGTTTGCTTTGCGCATCGGCCAACGCCTGGCGGCTGCGCTGGATTTCTGCCAAATCAGACTTGCGATGGAAATCGAACATGACACGGGGCTCCCTATGCGCGGTTTTCTGAGCATAGATCGCCGTTTGCAAGTCGTGGCATTTGTGGCGCCTGATAGATCCAGCGCCGTTCGCGCGGCGCATCGCGAACAAGCTCGCTCTTACACCTACAGCGCCTGTCTTTAGGCAGGCCGGTTTCCTTGCGATCACTTGCAAGGCGAAAAATCCGCAGCGCCCGGGGAGCTCACCTTCCGGACTCCAGCATTAAGGGCGATGGTGTCTGCGTCTTTTTAAGCGGACGCGATCACCCTTGAGGCGTCAGTGATCATCGAGTTACCCATGGCCGAGCAAATGATCACGGTGAAATGGCCAGCCTCAGATCCCGAAGGCTGCTCGGTGCAGGCGGTGTGATCAGCATGCTGTAAACGCCGGCCATTTGGCCGCTCTACATGTCGTCGTCCAGTACCTGCTCTGGGACAATCGGCGGCATGACTTCCTTGCCCAACCTCGACCAGATGACCCCGGAACAGCTTCGTGCCTAGGTAGCACAGGCGTTGCAGTTGCAGTCTCAGGTCGAGGCGATGAGCAAGAAGATTCAGGCAGTTGCCGCGTAACCTAATTCGTCACGACCCTGAAAACACCCTGTGCGCCTGTGGCTACCGACTTCAACGCATTGGTGAAGACGTCAGCAAGAAGCTGGACTACACGCCGGGCGTATTTACCGTCGAGCAACATAAGCGTGGTAAGTAGGCCCGCCGTCAGTGCGAAACCCTAATTCATTCGCCAGTGCCAGCGCAGGTCATCGACAAAGGTATCCCGACCTAGAAACTTGCGATGGGCATGATCCGTATGCCTATCTCAAAGATGTGCTGACGCGGCTGCCCACGCAGTGGGCCAGTATGATCGGGCAACCGCTGCCTCACCAGTGGAGGCTGGCCTGATTCATCTATGCCTGCCCCATTGAAATTAGTTCATGGAACTACATCCAAACGCGAGCCTCGCCACTTGGCCAGCAGCCACCCTCCTTGGTTTTTGAAGTCAGCATCGAGGAGTACTAGGGATTGAATTCGATTTAATAGAAAGTGCCTGAAGTCCCTGCGAGATTCACACCATGCAGCTAGGATTTCCATATCTTCAAAATATCCAATTCCCAGCGGCCAAACGGTACGCTCCGTCTCTACGGATTTTTCACTCACATAGACTAAGCGAATTTTCGTCTCCAGCCGTATGGCATCGCGTAAGCACTTGGCGTCAAACCCATATGCACCACGAGATTGAGAGGATGCAGCGAATAATGGCGTCTTGAACAATCTACCAGCAACAGCTGATGGTAGTACCGCTTCTGCCTTTGACAATACGTCGAGCGCTGCTTGAGCCAACGACGCGTCAGGTTGCTGTGCTACCCAACGCATGCCAAGCATCAGTGCATCAAGCTCTTGCTCATTGAACATAAGAGGTGGGAGAACGAATCCTGGACGGAGTATGTAGCCGATACCAGCCTCACCCCGAATGTCGGCGCCTTGAGCCTGCAATGTAGCAATATCGCGATACACAGTGCGCAGACTTACTGACATCTCCTCCGCAAGCCTCTGTCCAGTCACTGGATGACGGCGCGCGCGCAGAATTTGTACGAGAGAAAGAAGTCGTTGAGTACGGGTCATGCGTCAATGCTGACATTTTTTGTCAGCAGAGTCGAATAGCATCTGAGCCTCAATGTTCGAGGATATTTCATGGCAAGCCCAAACCTATTCCTGTTGTACGTAGAAGACCCTCAGAAAAGCTGTGACTTTTATGAAAAGTTGCTTGAACGGAAGCCGCAGTCGGCATTCCCCAGTTATGTTTCGTTCTTGCTTGATAATGGTACGGCCTTGGGCCTCTGGTCGACCAATGCCAAGGATTACAAAAGCGGAGGTAGCGGTCATCGTACCGAGGTTGCCTTTCTGGTTGAGACGGAAACGCAGGTAGAAGATCTTCATCAAAAATGGACGGCTGAAGGCGTCCACATTGAGCAGGCGCTTCACCACGCAGTGTTTGGTCTGACATTCGTGGCACTCGATCCGGATGGCCATCGACTACGAGTGTGCATGCCTGATTGACTTGATTCTTGGCATGGATTCGAAAAATGTTCATGCCTCGCATTCCTTCAGTCATGCCAAAGCACGCGAAACTGACTCACGTGTACACTATGCGTCAGGTTCCGCTCTGCTGAGTGTTCGCCGGACGCTTACCAAAATCCATCCGTTAGCGCCCCCGTAGGAGCGGGTTCACCCGCGAACACCGGCACAGCCGGTGCCATGCCCCGCGTCGCCGGCTTCGCGGGTAAACCCGCTCCACATCTGTTTTGGGCCAATCATTCCTGTGGAAGTCGCGCGAGAAGGCCTTGGCGGGCACTCTCAGGTGCTCTCGCGCACCATCAACTCAAAGCCCAGATCCTGCTGCGCATTCGTCACCCGCTTGCCATCCAGCAACGCCAGCAGCGCTTGCGCTGCGCCCCGACCCACCGCAGCCCGTGGTGTACGAATCGAGGTCAGGCGCGGCACCATGTGCGCCGAGGCCGGCAAATCGTTGAAACCGACCATCGCCACCTGACGTGGCACCTCCACCCCTTGACGCAAGGCCTGCAGCACCGCGCCCTGGGCCAGGTCGTCGTTACAGAAGAAGATGCCGTCGACATCCGGCGCCTGCTGCATCAGCTGGCTGAACAGCGCGCTGCCCAGGGCAATCGACGATGGCTCCGGCGCCAACACTTCTAGCTCGGAGGCCTGCAAACCGGCCTCTGCCAGCGCCTGACGGAAGCCCTCGGCGCGCTGCATCACCCTTGGATCCAGCTGAGCGGCAATGAATGCCAGACGCTTGCGCCCGCGCTCGATCAGGTGCCGTGCAGCAGCACGTCCGGCCTGATGCTGCGAGAAGCCGACCGACAAAGCCCCTGGCTCGCCATTGAGCTCCATCATGTGCACACACGGCACGCCGCTGGCAGCCAGCATCTGCCGCGCAGCTTCGCTACGCTCGAAGCCGGTCAACAAAATGCCGCAGGGCTGATAGGCCAGGTAATTGCGGATCAGGTTCTCTTCTTCGGCGAGGTCGTAGTGATAGTTGCCGATCAGCACCTCGAGCCCACGCGGACGCATGACCTCGTGAATGGCCTCAAGGGTGTCGATGAACAGTTGGTTGGACAACGACGGGATCAATACCACCACCGACTGGCTGCGTGCCGAGGCCAACGCCCGGGCGGCCGGGTTGGCCACATAGCCGAGGCTCGCCGCCGCGGCGATGACCTTTTCCACCAGGGCGGGCGCAACCGTGCTGACCCCACGCAAAGCGCGCGAAGCGGTAATTGGGGAAACCCCAGAAAGCCTGGCAACTTCAGCCAGGGTGGGACGACCTGTAGTACGGGAGCCGATGCGGGACATGAATGTTGTAATTTTACTACTTGCAAGGATAGGGAACGGCCACTAAGGTAGCGCTGTCTCAGGATGCAGGCAATGTAATCTTTGGTAGCAGCCACCACGCGCTTGCCACCAGGCGTCCATACTGCGTAAGGACAAGACCAATAACACCGGGGAGGTGGCTGTTCGTCAATGGCGAGACAGCGCTATCTCACCCGCAGGAGGTACTGATGAATTCTCCCCTGTCCGCCATTGTGGTGATGGGCGTGGCCGGTTGCGGCAAAAGCTGCATCGGCGCCGCCATCGCTGCCAGAAGCGGCGGCCGCCTGATCGAAGGCGACGCTTTCCACCCTGCCGAAAACATCCGCAAGATGAGCGCTGGCATCCCGCTGGACGACAGCGACCGTGCCGGCTGGCTGGTCCGCCTTGGTGAAGAGTTGCAAACCACCACCCAGGCCGGGGAACGCCCGATCCTGACCTGCTCGGCACTCAAGCGCCGCTACCGCGATACCCTGCGCGATGCCATGCCCGGGCTGGTGTTCGTGTTCCTCGAACTGTCGCCTGCCGAGGCTGAAAAACGCGTGCTGGCTCGCCCAGGGCACTTCATGCCGGCCAGCCTCATCGACAGCCAGTTCGCTGCCCTGGAATCGCCACGCGGCGAACCACTGACACTTGCACTGGACGCCACCCAACCGATCGAAGCACTGGCCGAAGCGGTGGACCGCTGGCTAAAGCGCTGCGGTGAGTCGGGCCTGGCGCAAACCGCCTGACCTCGGCGGTTTTTCCGTCTCACCAAAGACAGCGCTACCCCGACCCGTAAAGCGGGCAAAGACTCCATAAAGCTACGCCCAAAACAACGATAAGACCGAGGCCTTCAAACCATGTTCGGACTGGCTACTGATACCTTCCTGCTACTCGACGCGCTGGTTACCATCGTCGGGCTGATCCTGCTGATCACCCACTTCAAGGTTCACCCCTTCGTCGCCCTCACCCTCGCGGCCGGCTTCCTGGGCCTGACCTCCGGCATGCCGGTGGCCAAGGTCATGAAATCGTTCCAGGACGGTTTTGGCGGCGTATTGGGCTTCGTCGGGATCGTGCTCGCCCTCGGCACCATGCTCGGCAAACTGATGGCCGACTCCGGCGGTGCCGACCAGATCGCGCAAACCCTCATCCGCGCCTTCGGCAAGAAGAACGTGCATTGGGCGATGATGTTCGCCGCCTTCCTGGTGGGCATCCCGCTGTTCTTCGAAATCGGCTTTGTGCTGCTGATTCCACTGGTGTTCATCGTCGCCCGGCGCTCAGGCGTCTCGCTGGTGAAAATCGGCATTCCGCTGCTGGCCGGCCTGTCGGTGGTGCACGGTCTGGTGCCACCACACCCGGGCCCCTTGCTGGCGATCGGCATTTTCCACGCTGACATTGGCAAAACCATCTTCTACGGCCTGCTCGTTGCACTGCCCACCGCGATCATCGCCGGTCCTCTGTTCGGTAACTTCATTTCCCGCTACATCCCGGGCAACCCGTCCCAGGAACTGATGGACCAGATCGCCAAGGATTCTGACCAGGGCAACCTGCCAAGCTTCAGCATCACACTGATCACCGTGCTGCTGCCGGTCGCGTTGATGCTGCTGAAAACGTTCGCCGACGTGGTGCTGCCTGCCGAGCACATCGTGCGCCAGTGGATGGACCTGATCGGCCACCCGATCACCGCCCTGCTCGCCGCCCTGCTGCTGGCCTTCTACACCTTCGGCTCGGCCCGCGGCTTCAATCGCCAACAGATCATGAAGATGCTCGACCAGAGCCTGGCACCGACTGCCGCCATCGTGCTGATCGTCGGCGCTGGCGGTGGCTTCAAGCAAATGCTGGTGGACACCGGTGTGGGTAGCGTGATTGGGCAAATGGCCGTGCAGGCGGAAATTTCGCCGATCATGCTGGCTTGGCTGGTGGCGGCGGTGATCCGCATCGCAACCGGCTCCGCCACGGTCGCCACCATTACCGGCGCGGGCATCGTGGCCCCGGTGATCGACCTGGTGCCGGGGGTGAACCGTGAGCTGTTGGTACTGGCCACCGGTGCCGGCTCGCTGATCCTGTCCCATGTGAACGACGCCGGCTTCTGGCTGGTGAAGCAGTACTTCAACATGACCGTTGCAGAAACCTTCAAAACCTGGAGCATGATGGAGACGATCCTGTCCATCGTCGGCATCATTTTCATCATGTTGCTGTCACTGGTGGTGTGACCGTTGATCGGGGTAATGGCACCTTCACGTTTCGGGTAAGGCCAAAGGGATGTATGAGCCCTACCCGTATAGCAAAGGAGCCTGCCATGCCCCGCTCAATCATCCTGTCGATCGCCCTGCTCACCTCGCCGCTGGCCTTTGCTGCCGGTACAGGTCCGACCTACCCCGACGACCCGCACAATACGGCGCCACAGCCGGGCGTGGACAGCACCCTCAACCCGATCGAGAAGCCCTTGCCGCGGGACACCGACCCGCGCATACAGGGCAATGACCCGCAAAGCCCGCCGGCGCAGCAGCATGACAACCGCGATCTGCCGGGGATGGATGGCAGTAGGTCGGAAGGTACCGGGCGGCAAGGAGAAGGCAGCACGGGCACAGGTAACCCCTGACAACCCTGCCTGTACTACCACTGACGTTTGTCAGGCCGGGTCAGTCCCAGCTTCTCGATCCGGTAACGCAGCATATCCCGCGACAACCCAAGCATCCGTGCCGACTTGGTCACGTTCCAGTCGGTACGGTCCAGGGTCTTGCAGACAAGGTCACGCTCCATGTCAGGCAGACTTGTACCCGGCTCTGGTTCGTGCCGCGGCATTTCAAACATGGCCGCCATCGGCTGTTGCGCCAACGGCTCGTCAACCAAGGTCATGCACAGGTTCAACTGATGCGCCTGCACGACCTCGTTCGGCGCCAGCAACACGGTCTGCTCCAGCATGTTGCGCAATTCTCGTACATTGCCAGGCCAGCTATAACCGAGCATCAGGCTTTCGGCCTCGGCCGAAAAGCGCAGGTTCGGCTTGCCATAACGGCGGCTATGGTGGGCAAGGAAATGCCGCGCCAATAGCAGTATGTCCTGCCCACGCGAATACAGGCGCGGCACCTTCAGGGCGATAATGCGCAGGCGGAAGAACAGGTCACGGCGGAATTTGCCCTGCTGCACCATTTGTTCCAGGTTACAGTTGGTGGCGCTGATCACCCGCAGATCGACCTTGCGTTCCTTCACAGCACCAATCCGGCGGATGCTGCGGTCTTCCAGCAACTTGAGCAATTTGGCCTGTAGCACCAGGTCCATTTCGCCGATCTCGTCAAGGAACAAGGTGCCGCCATCGGCAGCCTCCACCAGCCCCACCCGGCGCTCCTTGGCATCGGTGAAAGCGCCCTTCTCATGACCAAACAGTTCGGCCTCAAGCAGGTTGGCAGGGATCGAAGCGCAATTGAACTCGATGAACGGCCCTTTGCTGCGCGAACCATCAAAATGCAGGGCACGAGCCACCAGCTCCTTGCCAGTACCGGTCTCGCCTTCGATCAGCACCGGTGGCAGGTCGTCACTGGCCATGCGCCGCTCGGCATCGAGCACCTGGCGCAGGGTGTGCTTGAGGGTGAGCATCACCGGCGACTCGCCGATCAATGCCTGCAACCCGGACTTCTGCGCCTCGCGTTCCTGGTAGAACGACAGCGTGCGCTCCATACGCTCGGTTGCCAGGGCCTTGTCCAGGGTCAGCTTGAGCTCGGCCAGTACCACCGGTTTGGTCAGGTAATGAAAGGCGCCCTCCTTCATCGCCTGCACGGCATCTTCGACATTGCCGTAGCCGGTCATCATGATCACCTTCAGGTCCGGTGCCTGGGCCACCAGGGTACGCAGCAGGTCATGCCCGCTCATGCCTGGCAGCGAGTTGTCGGTCAGCACCGCGTCAGGTTGCGCCCGCTTGATCTGCTCCAGCGCCAGTTCCGCGCTGTGGCACACGATGACATCGTAGCCCTTGAGGCTGAGGTAAGTGCGAATGTTGTCGGCAAGGATTTCATCATCCTCGACGACCAGGATGCTGTGCTCCATGTTCCCCTCCCGCTGCAATATTGAATGTAAGGCTGACGCGGGTTCCTTCCTCTTCGCGGCTGCGAAGGCTGACCGAGCCGCCAAAACGTTCCATGATGCGCTTGACCAGGGCCAGCCCCACGCCAAGGCCACCCTGTTTGGTCGTGAAGAACGGCTTGAACACCATCCGTTCCTGCTGTTGGCTCATGCCTTTGCCCGTGTCGGTCAGCACGAACTCGGCGCGCAGGCCTTCTTGCACATTGACCTGGGCATTGAGCATCCCGCCAGCGGGCATGGCCTCCAGGGCATTGGAAAACAGGCTGTTGAGAATCTGCGTGAGCTGCAGCGGCTGGCTGACCACCCACTGCACGTCAGGCCCTTCGAAATGGAAGCGCACGCCGTTGCGTTCGATCTGCTGGGCGAAGGCCAGGTGGGTGTCTTCGATGGCCGCCACCAGATCCACGGCCTCGGGTTCTTCACTGGACGGACGCAACGACACCAGCAGGTCGCGCACCCAACGCGACATGCGGTCGACCTGGCTGATGATGTCAGTGATGTTCTTCTGCGCAGCAGGGTTGGCGGTTTCCTGGGCAAGTTCGGCGCTGGAGAGGATATTGGCCAGCGGGTTGCGCATGCTGTGAGCCACTGCCGAAGACATCTCACCCAGCGCCACATAGGTTTCGCTTGCCACCAGCCGCTCCTGCTGCAGGTGCAGCATGTGCGCCGCACGGCGCACGATCCAGAACAGCCCGAAGTAAATTAACGCGCCACCTACCAGAGTCGAGGCCCAGATCAGCAAATAGCCGCGCTGGATGCGCCGGATCAGATCCTGCGGTTCCTTGTAGATTTCCACCATGGCCAGTACCTGCTCACCCTGGCTATCGAACAGCGGGATGTAGTTCTCGATAAACAGGTAGCGTGGTTCGCGCTGGAACTTCTGCTCTTCGCGATCATCCGCAACCTTGTGATAGCTGGCCGACACCGCCTTGCGCGAGCGGAAGGCGCGCTCAAGATCACCATCAACTTCTATCCGCTTGCCAATCAGCTCTGCGTTGGTGGACCAGACAATGGTGCGGTCGCGGGCATAAACGTTGGCCAGCAAGGTGTCCGGCAGGTGCTCGACATGATCGAGGAACTCGACCCGGGTCGACTCGGCCAAGGCCGGGGTGAACTGCCGATGCTGCAGGTCCAGTCGCGGGTCCAGCAACTCGCCCATGGTGGTGCCAGGCGGTAATTGCGAATGACGCACTTCGGCCTGGGCCATTGCCTGAATGAACTGCGCGGTGAGCATGGCATCGCGCTCTACACTGTCGCGCACCACGAAGCGCGTCGAAACGTACCCCAGCCCACCTGCCACCGAGGTAATGATCAACAGGCTGATAACCGAGAACCAGCGCAGCAAGTTGAATTCACGCAAAGGTAAGACCCGTCCGCTGGCGGTCGCACTGACCTTGTCGGGCGCTTCGTTTTCCAGCATCTGCATCGCGTGGTTCCCGCGCTGGGCGTACGTTCAGAACTGCATCAAGGCCAATGGCAGTAGCCACTGGGTAGCAATCCACCCGGGCAGTCGCAGCTGCCATTTGTAGCGTATTGCGCTTCACACATTTCACTGCAAAAACTTAGCCAGCAGAATATGAAAAACTAAAACTGTTATTTTTTAGTAGGTTACAAGTACTTATTAATCCCAATCAGAAGGATATCCCCCACAACTGGGGCATTTTCACCCACAAAAAGTTAATTTCTTTAATATCAATATCTTACAACACTTAAGTAATGTCGTTTGACGAGTTCAAGCCAGTCGAAAACTTAACGAGACCCTCGTGCCATGGCCCTCGCTGCTGCTGAGCCGAACCGCACCGCCGAAGCGTTCCATGATGCGTTTCACCAGCACCAGCCCCACCCCCAGCCCACCCTGTTTGGTGGTGAAGAATGGCCGGAAGGCCATGCGCTGCTGCGCGTCGTTCATGCCCTTGCCATTGTCGGACAGGCGCAAGGTCAGGCTGCGTCGGTTATGACGCACCACTTCGATACGCAACCGCCCGCCCTGCTCCATCGCCTCCAGGGCATTGGCGATCAGGCTACTGAATACCTGGCGCAGCAATACCGGGTGCCCCAACACCTGCACGCTCGGTAACGGTTGCAAGTCCAGGCTTACTCCACCGCGCGCCAGCGGCACAGCGTAGGTCTGCAGGCTTTCCTGCAACGCCTGCGGCAAGTCCACCGCCAATGCCTCGTCGTTCAGCGGGCGCAGTGACTGCAGCATCTGGCGGATCCACTGCGACATCCGGTCGACCTGGCTGATGATATCGTTGACCTGGCGTTGCGCCGGGCCTTCGTCGAACGCCTGTGCCAGTTCGGCACTTGAGCGGATACTGGCCAGCGGGTTGCGCAGGCTATGGGCCACCGCCGACGACACCTCACCCAGTGCCACGTAGGTTTCGCTGTTGATCAGCCGCTTCTGCTGCACCGCCAGCAGCCGGGCGGCGCGGTGCATGATGCCGTAAAGGCCGACATAGACCAGTGCAGCGCCGACGGTGATGGCCAACCAGATCAGGATCAGGCCATGCTCGATGCGTGCGATCAGGTCATGGGGTTCTTTATAGATCTCGACCATCGCTGTGACCTGCTCGCCATCGGCATCGAACAGCGGAATGTAGTTCTCGATCAATAGCTGCTTGGGCGGGGTGATGAACTTCTGCTCGGAGCGGGCATGTTCGAAACTGTGGTAGCTGGCCGAAACGCGCATCTTGTACTCGAAAGCCCGATTCAGGTCTTCATCGCCTTCGATCAACTGGCCGATCAGTGCCGGGTTGCTGGACCAGATCACAGTGCGGTCCAAGGCATAAATATTGGCCAGCAGCATATCGGGCAGGTGAGCGATATGGTCAAGAAACTCGCCGCGGGCCTTGCGCCGGGCATCCGGGTCGACGTCGGGCAAGTTATTGCGGTCGGTGCGCGGATCGAGCAGTTCGCCCATGGTACGCACATTGGGGATCGACACATGGCGCACTTCGGCATCGGCGATGGAGGTGATGAACTGTGCGGTGAGTAACGCGTCACGCTCGACGCTCTCGTCGATGATGAAGCGGCTGGAAATCAGCCCCAGCCCGGCAGCCACCGAGAGAATGATGGCTAGACTGACCCAGGCATACCAGCGCAGAAGGTTGAATGGCCTGCGCGGGGCGGCCAACTCGCTACCGGCAGGCACGTCAATAGTGTCGGAACGAGGGGCGACGTCCATAACGGACACCTCAGCTGGGCACCTTTAGAAGGTTATAGCCCAGAGTTGGGGAAACCATAGTATTAAATTGATGGCATCCGCCGAAGGGTATTTATTCCCTCCCCACTTCACCTGCCCGATACAGCCTGAGGATGGTGTGGCCCCTGTGGGAATGCGTGAGCTGCAAGCCAGTTGTTACAAAGGCGAGTCGTCATTCAACCCTTGCAACTTGCGATACTCGCGCAGCACCGTGGGCACATAACGCCGGGTCTCGGCAAACGGCGGCACGGCACCGCGCCGCAATACAGCATCCGGGCCGGCATTGTAGGCCGCTACGGCCAAGGTGATGTCGTTGTCGAACAGGGTGAGCATCTGCTTGAGGTAGCGCGCCCCTCCGTGCACATTGTCTTCAGGGTCCAGCCGGTCTTGCACCCCCATCTCGCGGGCGGTGTCCGGCATCAGTTGCATCAACCCCACTGCCCCCGCCCGCGAACGGGCTTTGGGGTTGTAGCCAGACTCGGCCTTGATCACCGCGTGCAGCAGCGCCGGCGGCACATTGTGGATGCGCGCAGCCGTGGCGACTACCTCGGCGTAAGGGCGGCCAGTGATCATTTGCGCCTTGACCGGCCCACCCTGGGCCAGCGGCTCGTTGATCACCCTCTCATAGTGGCGCCCTGGTCTATGGACATTGCTCAGCACGTAGCCCCCCTTGGCATCGATTGAGATGTACACATCGGCGTGGGCAACACCTGCCGCCAGCCAGATCAAACCGAGGATGAGTCCACGCATGCCGGTCGCCTCTTCGTCGTGGCCCCGAAGTGGGGGAAATGCCCCGGAAAACCCGAGGACAGTCACCACGACGCAAGCACTGTGCCGCTTCCTGTGCCCCATGGCGCAAGGCCCCGGGGCAGACGTGCACGGCTGTTGCATGGTGCATGTCAACGCGTGTCCCCATAGCAGTGGAGGGCTTCACCATGCAGCGCAGAACCAACCCGCAACGTGGCTTCACTCTGCTTGAACTCCTGGTGGTACTGGTGGTACTCGGCCTGCTGGCGGGCATCGTCGCGCCCAAGTACTTCAGTCAGCTCGGCCGCTCCGAGGCCAAGGTTGCGCGGGCGCAGATCGAGGGGCTGAGCAAGGCCCTGGACTTGTACCGCCTGGAGGTCGGCCACTACCCCAACAGCGAACAAGGCTTGCAGGCGTTGGTGGTCGCCCCCAGTGGCGAGGCTCGCTGGACCGGCCCGTACCTGCAGAAGGCCGTGCCACAAGACCCGTGGGGCCGCCCTTACATCTACCGGCAACCTGGCGAGAACGGCGGTGAGTACGACCTGCTGTCGATGGGCAAGGACGGCCAGCCGGGTGGTGATGGGGAAAACGCCGAAATCACCAGTTGGCAGTAAGGAGAGCGGCCATGCGCTACAGCCTCAAGGCCCTGGGTAGGCAGGGCGTGGTGCAGTTGCAGATCGACGCCGAGGACGCCGACCACGCCCGCCGCCAGGCCGAAGACCAAGGCCTGCGTGTACTCAGCCTGCGCAGCAGCGGCGGCGCCTTGCGCGGCATGGCCTGGCGCCGTGAAGCGGCGTTCGACCTGGTGCTGTTCAGCCAGGAACTGTCAACCTTGCTCAATGCCGGCCTGCCGCTGATCGACGCACTGGAAAGCCTGGCAGAGAAGAGCCCGGCAGCGACAGCGCGCAAGGTGCTCGCCGAGTTGGTACGCCAGCTGTACGAGGGCCGCTCGCTGTCCCAGGCTCTGGGCCAGCAACCGAGGGTATTCCCGCCGTTGTATGTGGCGCTGGTGCAGTCCAGTGAACGCACCGGTGCTCTGGGCGACGCCCTCACCCGCTATATCAGCTATCGCCAGCGCCTGGACCTGGTCCGCCAGAAGCTGGTGGGTGCCTCAGTCTACCCGTTGCTGCTGTTGCTGGTGGGGGGGGGTGTGGTGCTGTTCCTGCTCGGCTATGTGGTACCGCGTTTCAGCCAGGTGTTCGAGGGCATGGGCACCGAGCTACCCTGGCTGTCACGGGTGCTGATGCAGGTCGGCCTGTTTCTGCATGCCCAGCAATTGCCGCTGGCGCTGGGCACCGTCGTCGGGGTGGCGACACTTTGGCTGCTGCGCCGGCACCCGCGTGTACGGCACTGGGCCTCCTGCCAACTGCGGCGTCTGCCAGCACTGCATCAGCGCCTGATGATGTACGAGTTGGCGCGTTTCTATCGCTCGCTGGGTATCCTGCTGCAAGGCGGAATTCCCATCCTTACCGCCATGGGGATGGCCCGTGGCCTGCTCGGCAACGCAGCAGCGCAGGGCCTGGAGCAGGCCAGCCTGCGGGTGGGCGAAGGGCTGCCCCTCTCGGATGCACTGGCGGCCGGGCACCTGGTGACGCCGGTATCACTGCGCCTGCTGCGGGCTGGCGAGCAGTCTGGCAACCTGGGCGAGATGCTGGAGCGCTGCGCCGACTTCCATGACCAGGAAATCGGCCGCTGGGTGGAGTGGTTCGTCAAACTGTTCGAGCCGCTGCTGATGACCTTCATCGGCCTGCTGATCGGCCTGATCGTGATCCTCATGTACATGCCGATCTTCGAACTGGCCTCAAGCATTCACTGAATGGCCAGGCCCAGGCTCTCGCGTAACGGGGTGCCTGCACAGGCAGTGCGCTGTGCCCAACCATGGCCGCCATCGATAACTGATCCCCACTTATCATTCGGCGTGATAGTAACCTTCGCCCTGTTCGATTCGTACCTCACGCGCAACACACTCACACTCCGCCCACTACTAATACATTGGCGGAGTTCTCCATGGAACAATCACTCAAACCCTTGCGCTTCCCCCTCGCTGCCCTGGCAGTGGTGGTGATCAGCGCTTGCGGTCGAACCCCCGACGCCGTGCAGGCTCCCGCCGCGCCGAAGGTAAGTGTGGCCAAGGTGATCGAGCAACCGATCACCGAATGGGACGAGTTCACCGGCCGCCTCGAAGCCCCGGAAACCGTCGAAGTGCGCCCGCGGGTCTCCGGCCAGATCGACCGGGTGGCTTTCACTGAAGGTGCCCAGGTCAAGAAAGGCGACCTGCTGTTCCAGATCGACCCGCGCCCGTTCCAGGCAGAAGTCCGCCGCCTCGAAGCCCAGTTGCAACAGGCCAAGGCCACCGCCATCCGCAGCGCCAACGAAGCCCGCCGTGGCGAGCGCCTGCGTGACAGCAACGCCATCTCCGCCGAGCTGGCCGAATCGCGCAGCAGTGCCGCTGCCGAGGCCCGTGCCGGGGTCGATGCAATCCAGGCCCAGCTCGATCTGGCGCGCCTGAACCTCAGCTTCACCCGCGTCACTGCGCCCATCAGCGGCCGTGTCAGCCGCGCCGAGTTCACCGCCGGCAACATCGTCACAGCCGATGTCACCCCGCTGACCAGCGTGGTGTCCACCGACAAGGTCTACGCCTACTTCGACGCCGACGAGCGCGTGTACCTCAAGTACACCCAGCTGGCCCGTGAAGGCCAGCGTGGCCAGAGCACCCCGGTATACCTGGGGCTGACCAACGAAAGCGGCAACCCGCACCTGGGCCACATGAACTTCGTCGACAACCAGGTCAACCCGCGCACCGGCACCATCCGCGGCCGCGCGGTATTCGACAACAGCGACGGCGAGTTCACACCAGGCTTGTATGCGCGCCTGAAACTGGTCGGCAGCGCCCAGTACGACGCCATGCTGATCAACGACGAAGCCGTGGGTACTGACCTTGGCAAGAAGTTTGTGCTGGTCATGGGCAAGGACAACAAAGCCACCTACCGCACCGTGGAACTGGGGCCGAAACTTGAAGGCTTGCGCATCGTACGCAGCGGCCTGGACAAGGGCGAACGCATCGTGGTGAAGGGCCTGCAGCGCGTGCGCCCTGGTTCGCCGGTAACCCCGGAAGAAACACCGATGGCCAGCGAGCAAACCCTCGCCGCCCTCGCACGGCAGCGTCAGGCCCTGGAGGCCAGCAACCCGGCGCCGAAAATGGCGGGCAATCACGTGAAAGTCGCCGGCGCCCAGGCGCCACGCGGTTAAGGGACCCCTACCGATGAACTTCTCGAAATTCTTCATTACCCGGCCGATCTTCGCCGCGGTGCTGTCGCTGTTGCTGCTGATTGCGGGTTCTATCTCGCTGTTCCAGTTGCCGATCAGCGAATACCCCGAAGTGGTGCCGCCCACCGTTGTGGTGCGCGCCAACTTCCCCGGCGCCAACCCCAAAGTCATCGGCGAAACCGTCGCCGCGCCGCTGGAACAGGCCATTACCGGTGTGGAGAACATGCTGTACATGTCCTCCCAGTCCACTGCCGATGGCAAGCTGACGCTGACCATCACCTTCGCCCTGGGTACCGACCTGGACAACGCCCAGGTGCAGGTACAGAACCGCGTCACCCGTACCCAGCCCAAGCTGCCCGAGGAAGTGACCCGTATCGGTATCACCGTCGACAAGGCCTCGCCTGACCTGACCATGGTCGTGCACCTGACCTCGCCGGACAACCGCTACGACATGCTCTATCTGTCCAACTACGCCATCCTCAACATCAAGGACGAACTGGCGCGCCTGGGCGGCGTCGGCGACGTACAACTGTTCGGCATGGGCGACTACTCGCTGCGCGTATGGCTGGACCCGAACAAGACCGCTTCGCGCAACCTGACAGCCAGTGATGTGGTCGCCGCAATCCGCGAGCAGAACCGCCAGGTGGCTGCCGGCCAGCTGGGCGCACCGCCTGCCCCAGGGTCGACCAGCTTCCAGCTGTCGATCAATACCCAGGGCCGTCTGGTCAACGAGGAAGAGTTCGAGAACATCATCATCCGCGCCGGGGCCGATGGCGAAATCACCCGCCTGAAGGACATCGCCCGGGTCGAACTCGGCTCCAGCCAGTACGCCCTGCGCTCGCTGCTGAACAACCAGCCGGCGGTGGCCATCCCGATCTTCCAGCGCCCAGGCTCCAACGCCATCGAGATCTCCGACGAGGTGCGGGCGAAAATGGCCGAGCTGAAAAAGGACTTCCCTGAAGGGATGGACTACAGCATCGTCTATGACCCGACCATCTTCGTGCGCGGCTCCATCGAAGCGGTGGTGCACACCCTGTTCGAAGCCCTGGTGCTGGTGGTGCTGGTGGTGATCCTGTTCCTGCAGACCTGGCGCGCCTCGATCATCCCGCTGCTGGCTGTGCCGGTCTCGCTGATCGGTACCTTCGCGGTCATGCACCTGTTCGGCTTTTCACTCAACGCGCTGTCGTTGTTCGGGCTGGTGCTCGCCATCGGTATCGTGGTTGACGATGCCATCGTCGTGGTGGAGAACGTCGAACGTAACATCGGGCTGGGCCTGAAACCGCTGGAAGCCACGCAAAAGGCCATGAGCGAAGTGACCGGGCCGATCATCGCCACCGCCCTGGTGCTGTGCGCGGTGTTCGTACCTGCAGCGTTCATTTCCGGCCTGACCGGGCAGTTCTACAAGCAGTTCGCCCTGACCATCGCCATTTCGACCGTCATTTCGGCGTTCAATTCGCTGACCCTGTCGCCAGCCTTGGCCGCGGTGCTGCTCAAGGAGCACCACGCCCCCAAGGACCGTTTCTCGCGGTTCCTCGACAAACTGCTGGGCAGCTGGCTGTTCTCTCCGTTCAACCGATTCTTCGACCGTGCGTCCAACCGCTACGTCGGTGGCGTGCGCCGGGTCATCCGCTCAAGTGGCATCGCCCTGTTCGTGTATGCCGGCCTGATGGGCCTGACCTACCTGGGCTTCTCGTCCACCCCGACCGGTTTCGTGCCGGCCCAGGACAAGCAGTACCTGGTGGCCTTCGCCCAACTGCCGGACGCGGCCAGCCTCGACCGTACCGAAGCGGTGATCAAGCGCATGAGCGAAATCGCCCTCAAGCAGCCTGGCGTGGCCGACTCGGTGGCCTTCCCGGGCCTGTCTATCAACGGTTTCACCAACAGCCCGAACAGCGGCATCGTGTTCACCCCGCTCAAGCCATTCGATGAGCGCAAGGACCCGAGCCAGTCGGCGGCAGCCATCGCAGCCGCGCTGAATGCCCAGTTCGCCGACATCCAGGACGCCTACATCGCAATCTTCCCACCGCCGCCGGTACAGGGCCTGGGCACGATTGGCGGCTTCCGTCTGCAAATCGAAGACCGTGGCAATCTGGGTTACGAAGCGCTGTACAAGGAAACCCAGAACATCATCGCCAAGAGCCACAACGTGCCAGAGCTGGCCGGCCTGTTCACCAGCTACCAGGTCAACGTGCCACAAGTCGATGCCGCCATCGACCGGGAAAAGGCCAAGACCCACGGGGTGGCGATCACCGACATCTTCGACACCCTGCAGGTCTACCTGGGCTCGTTGTACACCAACGACTTCAACCGCTTCGGCCGTACCTATCAGGTCAACGTCCAGGCTGAGCAGCAGTTCCGCCTTGATGCCGAGCAGATCGGCCAACTGAAGGTGCGCAACAACCTTGGCGAGATGATCCCGCTGGCGACCTTCCTCAAGGTCAGCGATACCTCGGGGCCGGACCGGGTCATGCACTACAACGGCTTCATCACTGCCGAGATCAACGGTGCCGCCGCACCGGGCTACAGCTCTGGTCAGGCGGAAGCTGCGATCGAGAAACTGCTGAAAGAGGAACTGCCCAACGGCATGACCTTCGAGTGGACCGACCTGACATATCAGCAGATCCTCTCGGGCAATACCGCGCTGCTGGTGTTCCCGCTGTGCGTGCTGCTGGCGTTCCTGGTGCTGGCCGCCCAGTACGAAAGCTGGAGCCTGCCGCTGGCGGTGATCCTGATCGTGCCAATGACCCTGCTGTCGGCCATCACCGGTGTGATCGTATCGGGTGGCGACAACAACATCTTCACCCAGATCGGCCTGATCGTACTGGTGGGCCTGGCGTGCAAGAACGCGATCCTGATCGTCGAATTCGCCAAGGACGAGCAGGCCAAGGGCCTTGACCCGCTGGCTGCGGTACTGGAAGCCTGCCGCCTGCGTCTGCGGCCGATCCTGATGACCTCGATCGCCTTCATCATGGGCGTGGTGCCCCTGGTGTTCAGCTCCGGTGCAGGATCGGAAATGCGCCATGCCATGGGTGTGGCGGTGTTCTCGGGGATGATCGGCGTCACCGTGTTCGGCCTGTTCCTGACCCCGGTGTTCTTCTTCCTGATCCGCCGTTTCGTCGAGCGTCGCCAGGCCCGCAAGGCTGAACACGCTCAAGTGCTGGAGAACCACGCATGAACCTGCTCAAACCCTTGACCCCAAGCCTGCTGGCACTGGCCCTGGCGGCCTGTGCGGTAGGCCCTGACTACCAGGCGCCAGCCACCGAACCTGCACAACTGGGCAGCGACGTGCAGGCCAAGGCCTACGACCGTAGCCGCTTCGAGAGCCTGTGGTGGAAGCAGTTCGACGACCCGGTGCTGAACCAGCTGGTGCAGGCTTCGCTGGACGGCAACCGTGACTTGCGCGTGGCCTTCGCCCGCCTGAAATCGGCCCGTTCGATCCGCGAAGACGCCGAAAACGACCCGTTCCCGGTGGTCACCAGCCGTGCCAGCAGCGATCTTGGCAAAGGCCAGATCCCCGGCCAGACCACGCAGCGGGTGAACAGCGAGCGCTACGACCTGGGCCTGGACATGGCCTGGGAACTTGACCTGTTCGGCCGCATCCAGCGCCAGATCGAAGCCAGCGAAGCCCAGGAAGCGGTGGCCGCCGCCGACCTGCAGCAGTTGCAGGTCAGCCTGATCGCCGAACTGGTCGATGCCTACGGGCAGCTGCGCGGTGCCCAGTTGCGCGAGAAGATCGCCCTGGCCAACCTGAAGACTCAGCAGGAATCACGCACCATTACCGAAACCCTGCGCGATGCGGGCGTGGGCAATGACCTTGACGTGGTGCGTGCCGATGCGCGCCTGGCCGGGGTCGAAGCCACCGTGCCGCAACTGCAAGCCGAACAGGCACGGGCGCGGCATCGCATCGCCACCCTGCTAGGCCAGGGCCCTGACGCGCTCAGCGTAGACCTGTCGCCCAAGGCGCTGCCGGCCATCGCCAAGGCGCTGCCGGTAGGTGACCCAGGTGAGTTGCTGCGCCGCCGCCCGGACATCCGCAGCGCCGAACGCCAACTGGCGGCCGCCACCGCCAACGTTGGCGTGGCCACCGCCGACCTGTTCCCCCGTGTCAGCCTCAGTGGCTTCCTCGGCTTTACCGCCGCCCGCGGCTCGCAGATCGGCTCGTCGGCGGCCAACGCCTGGGCGCTGGGCCCGAGCATTACCTGGGCAGCCTTCGACCTGGGCAGCGTGCGGGCCCGCCTGCGCGGCGCCAAGGCCGATGCCGAAGGGGCACTGGCCAACTACGAACAGCAGGTGCTGCTGGCGCTGGAAGAGTCGGCCAACGCCTTCAGCGATTACGACAAGACCCAGCAGCGTCTGCTGTCGCTGATGCGCCAGAGCGACGCCAGCCGCAAGGCTGCAGAACTGGCCTCGATTCGATATCGCGAGGGTACCGTGGACTACCTGGTACTGCTCGATGCCGAGCGTGAGCGGCTAAGTGCTGAGGATGCACAAGCCCAAGGTGAAGTCGAGCTGTACCGCGGCATCGTCTCGATCTACAAGGCCCTGGGTGGCGGCTGGCAACCGCAGACCTTGGCCAGCGCACAC
Organism: Pseudomonas sp. FYR_5; assembly: GCF_043106315.1. Lineage (NCBI taxonomy): Bacteria > Pseudomonadati > Pseudomonadota > Gammaproteobacteria > Pseudomonadales > Pseudomonadaceae > Pseudomonas > Pseudomonas sp. FYR_5. Next base: position 53,296 of record NZ_JBICMK010000060.1, read on the forward strand.
TGACACACCGCATTTCAACGACTCCTTTGGTTGGCTCCTCCCCCAACCGTTTGCCCCGCAGGCCATGGCCCGCGGGGCTTTTTTATGTTTGCCATCGTATTCACCCCAATACGCAGTGCCTGGAATGCCACCGCAGGCCTGGTGCCTGGCCAGCGGCGTGCCCGGTTCGGTTGCATTTACCCCCCGGCTGGCCCAAGCTCTGCCCTTCCCGCCGCCACGGATCGTCCGATGCCCAGACGCAACCGCTACCTGATCGCCCTGCTGTTGTCGATTCTGGTATCGGCCCTGTTCGGCTACCTGTGGCGCGACGCCCCGCCAACCCCGCCGAACTTGCCAGCACACAGCTACGCCAAAGCGCTGCGCCAGGCTCACGACGGCCAGCCCGGCGCCGCACGGGTGCTGTACCAGCAACTGCAGCGCAACGACCTGCCCGCCATCCGCCGTGCGGCGCTCTACGCCGAGTTGCCCAACTACCCTTCACCGCAGGCATTGAAACTGGCCCGCCAGGACCTGGAACACGCCGAGCCGCTGGTGCGTCGAGCGGCCATTGCCAGTATTCGCCGCCTGTTACCGCCGGCACAGCGCAGCCTGGTACTCGGCCCGCTGCTGGACGACAGTGAGCAAAGCGTGCGTTTTGCCGCCGTGGATGCCCTGCTGGGCCTCGATCCCGACGCCATCGGCCTCTATTTCGGCCCGCTGCAGTCAGCCCTGGAGCAATACCAAAAGGCCCTCGAGCAACAACCCGAAGATGCCGACGCCCAGGTGCACCTGGCGCGCCTGTACCTGCACGAAAACGACTACACGCAGGCCGCTGCGGCCCTGCAACGTGCGCTCGAGGTTGCACCTGCCAACCTCGATGCACTGGCGACTCAGGTACGTCTGCTTGAGCGCCAGGGCCACCACGACGCCTCCCGCCAGGTATTGGGCAAAGCCCTGGCGCTGAGCCCCGACTCGGCCTTTCTGCAGTATGAACTAGGGCTTTGGCTGAAGCGCCACGAACAGCGCGAGTATGCCTTGCTGGCCCTGTCCCGCGCGGTGGAACTGGACCCGGACAACGCCGACTACCGCTATACACTGGCGGTCACCCTGCATCAGCTTGACCAGCTCGACGCTGCCCAGAAGCAACTGGAAACCATCCTCAATCGGCAGCCAGCCAATCGCCGGGCACGGGTGCTGCTGATTCAGTACTGGAAAGAGTCCGGACAGTTGCAGAACGTGCAAGTATCGCTAGCCGAACTGGAGCGCCAGAACCCGGACGACCCTGCACTGCAACAGGGCCTGTAGGCAGTACCTGGATTCAGTTGAACCCTGAGGCTGTGCCAGGGTCCAGTGGGTATCAGGCCACCCTAAAGGAGAGTCGTTTTGGCCAGTTCGTTGGCGCTGGATGAACGTGCCTTGATCCTCGCACCGCCACAACTGGCGGCGGATACCTCACGTCTGCTTACCTCCGCCGGCATCAACAGCCTCTGCGCGGTCGACCTGGCAAACCTGCAGACGCGTCTGGCCGAGGGTGCAGGCCTGGCGATCATTGCCGAGCAGATGTTCAGCCAAGGCCCAAGCGCCTTGCTGCAGGCATTCATCGACCAGCAACCGAGTTGGTCGGATTTGCCCATTGTGCTGCTGACCCAGGGCGCCTGGTCGGCCGCTGGCGTGAGTCATCATCCGGTGGGCAATCTTCTATGGCTGGTTGCGCCCTACGAGAATGCCCAGTTGCTGCACATGACCCGGTCCGCGCTGCGCAACCGGCGTCGACAGTACGTTACACGTGACCAGCTCTATGGCATGCAGCAGCGCCTGGACAGCCGCCCTTCAACGCCGGGCCAGGAGCAGGACCGCATTGAATTCGCCCGCTGCCAGGCACGCAAGATGGAGGCCATCGGCCAACTGGCCGGCGGCGTCGCCCATGACTTCAACAACCTGCTCACCAGCATCAGCGGCAGCTTCGAACTCATCCAGCGGCGCCTGCGGCAAGGCCGCGACGACGGCCTGGACGGCGTTCTGGGCATGGGCCGCGAGGCCGTTTCACGCGCCGCACGCCTGACTCACCGCCTGCTTGCCTTCTCTTCCCGCCAATCGCTACACAGCCAACGTATAGACCTGCATCCCTTGCTCGACGCAGAGCGCCTGAAGGCTTGCCTGAGCCCGTCGATAACCTTGCAAGTGCATGCGGCCAAAGACCTGTGGCACGTGGAGGCGGATGACCAGCAGTTGCAAGAAGCCCTCGACAACCTCCTGCTCAATGCCAGCGAGGCCATGCCCAACGGTGGCCTGCTACGCATCGAAGCGAACAATCATCACATCGCCACCGAGCAGTTCGCCGGCAGCGCGCTGCGTACGGGCGATTATGTGCGCCTGCAGATCATCGACAGCGGCCAGGGCATGGCGCAAAGCACGCTGGAGCACGCCTTCGAACCGTTCTTCAGCACCAAGGCGACCGGCCAGGGCATTGGCCTGGGGTTGTCGATGGTGTACGGGTTCAGCAAGCAATCCCATGGGCATATCACCCTCCGCAGCGAGATTGGCCAGGGAACCCAGGTGGAGCTGTATTTGCCTCGCCATGTCGACCAGACCCTGCCATCCAGCGAGCCTGTGGCGCCCAGGCAAGACGGCTGCAGCCGACACGTGCTGATCGTCGAGGACGATCCCCATGTGCGCCAACTGCTTTGCCAGGCGCTGCGCGAAAACGGCTTCCCCTGCCAAAGCGCAGCCGACGCCAACGAGGGCCTGAAGGTGCTGCGCTCGGCACAACCGGTGGATTTGCTGATCACCGATGTGGGCTTGCCCGGCATGAATGGCCGGCAACTGGCGGAAATTGCCCGCAGGCTGCGCCCACGATTGCCGGTGCTGTTCATCACCGGCTACGCGGAAACGGCCATGGCCCGCGAAGGCTTCCTGGACGCTGACATGCACCTGATCTGCAAGCCGTTCGAGTTGCAGCAGTTGCAGGCTCGAGTGACACAGATTCTAGGCAAGCCTTGAAGCGCCTTACGCGTCAAGCATGCGTAGCGCCTCATCGGCAAGATGCGCCAGCGAGAACGGCTTGTTCAGCAATGCCGTGCCCGGCTGATCGAGCAATTGCGCTTCAATGGACTGATCCGCATAACCGGTGATGAATAGAATTTTCTGCTGTGCAAGCTGCATGCGCATGGCCTTGGCCACTTGCCGACCACTGAACCCACCCGGCAAACCGATATCGGTGATGACCAGATCGAAAGGGCCGCCATGGCGAAAGCGCTCCAGTGCGCTATTGGCATCGCCCACATCCGTGACGTCAAAACCACGCTCAGTCAGGTACTCGCGCATGACTGCGCGCAGATCAAGCTCATCATCCACCAGCAGCAGGCGCTCGCCCCGTGCCATGCGTTGCGAAAGCGGCACCGGTTCGGGCTCATCGGGCACCGGCTCATGGCTCCTCGGGAAAAGCATGGACACCTTGGTGCCCTGTTCCGGTACCGACTCGATCCAGGCATACCCGCCCGACTGACGGACGAAGCCATACACCATCGACAGACCAAGCCCGGCCCCGTGCCCGAGCGACTTGGTGGTATAGAACGGTTCAAAAGCCCTGGCGATATCCACCGCTGACATGCCATGGCCATCGTCCTCGACATGCACGGCCACATAGTCGCCTGGCGGCAAGCCACCTTCATCCGGGAAAAAGGCTGTGAGCCGTTCGTTGACGCTGCTGATGGTGACATTGCCCTGTTCCAGGCACGCCTCACGCGCATTGGCACACAAGTTGATCAAGGCATTCTCTAACTGGGGCACGTCCAGGCTCACTGTCCAAGGCGCAACGTCCAGCTGCCAGTGCAAACGCATCTCTGCCCCCAAGGCCCGCAGCAACAAGGGCTCGCTCAACCGCAACTGCCGATTGAAGTCCAGTGGCCGAGGGGCCAATGGTTGATGGCGAGAAAACGCAATCAACCGATGGGTCAGGTCCATGGCCCGCTGCACCGAGTCGCGCGCAACGTCCACGTAGGCCCCCACCCGCTCCAGCCGCCCCTCCTGCAGGCGCCGTTGCAGCAGTTCGAGGCTGCCACCGATACCGGACAGCAAGTTGTTCATTTCATGACCCATGCCGCCAGCCAACTGGCCAACCACCTCCATGCGCTCGCTGTTGCGCATCAGCGCCTCTGCCTGACGCGCCGCCTCTTCACGGTCTGCGGTGATGTCCCGGCCAACCGCAGTCAGCAGGCTGCCGTCAAACCGCGCACTCCAGCGAAACCAGTGGTAGTGGCCATCGTGGTGTCGCAGACGGATCTCCAACTGCTCCGCGTGGCTGCATTGCAGCAGCGCGGACACTGCCAGTCGCACTTCGGCACGCTCTGTCGGATGCACCAGTTCCATTACCGACATCGCCTGCACCTGCTCTTGTGTCCACCCCAGAATGCGGTACCAGGCCGGGTTGGCAGCATGCAGTCTCAATTCAGGGCTAAGCATCATCATCGCTTCGCGCGACAGCAACCAGAACTGCTCTCGCTCGGCCACATGGCGCTCGACCTGGCGTTCAAAGCTCTGCACCTGATCACGCCAATGGCGGTGTGCCTCGACGCTGGCCGTGGTCTCGATCACCGTATGCAGAAACCCCGCCACGTTACCGAGTTCATCGTGCAGGGGTGCATAACCGAATGCGCACCATAGCGGTTCGGCGCCCTCACTGCGGACGATGCGCAGTGGAGGGTCCTCGACAAAATTCGAGTGGCCTTCCAGTGCCTTGAACACCCAGGGCCCCACTGCTGGCCAGATATCACTCCACAGGGTATCGAACGCCATGCCCAGCGCATCCGGTAATGCCCGCAACGCTCGGTAGCCATCGTTATGCACCACACACAGGTCTGCCCCCCACACCACCGCACACGGGAAGGGTGACAAGTGCATCATGTCCACGGCAATGCGCAACGAGGCAGGCCAGCGCGACAATGGCCCAAGCGAGGTACGCCACCAGTCGAACTGGGCAATCCGCTCCCCCATCGGCTCGATCGATGGCAAAACAGGCGACTGCAGGATGACCTGCGACGCAGGCTCGCGTGGTTTACCGTTAGCGACCAATATCGTGACTCCAGCAATGCTCAAGGTTGACCATAGCGCCGCCAAGTCTGGCACGCTCGCCGGTGGATGGGTTCAAGTTAGCACAGCATATCGCGCACACCATGGCGTACTTGCAGGTGGCAGCTATGCTATTTAGGTTTTCCCTCGGGCCAGGGAGCACCGGCCCATTCAGGTTGCCGACGGGAGCAGGGTCATGAGCAAGAAAATTCTGGTGGTGCTGACCAATACAGCGAAGTATCCAACCCTCAAACGGGCGACCGGGTTGTGGCTGGGTGAAGCCGTTCACTTTGTCGAGAAAGTCGAAAAGGCCGGCTACACGGTCGACTATGTCAGCCCACAGGGCGGTTACGTTCCCGTGGACCCGCACAGCCTGCAGATGGCCCCTGACCTGGACTGGCAATGGTACGACGACAAGCGCTTCATGACGCGCCTGGGCAATACTTTGGCCCCAGGGCAGGTGAAGGCCGACGAATACAGTGCCATCTACTACACCGGAGGGCATGGGGTGATGTACGACTTCGCCGAAAACCAACCTCTGCAGGAACTGGCGCGCAAGGTCTACGAAAAAAATGGCATTGTTGCGGCAGTCTGTCACGGCGTTGTCGGCCTGCTGAACATCAAGCTGAGTAACAACTGCCTGCTTCTCAAAGGCCGCAAGGTGACCGGCTTTTCCAATATAGAGGAGAAACTGGTCGAACTGGACGACGTAGTGCCTTTCTTGACGGAGAACGAACTTGGGGCTCGCGGCGGCGAGTACAGTAAGCATGATGAGCCGTGGAAGCCTTACGTGGTCGACGATGACCGGCTGATTACCGGGCAGAACCCCGCCTCCACTGCCTTGCTGGCCGATGCAGTGCTCAAAAAGCTCAATGGCAGTTAGCTACACCGAGGCGCTCGATTTCCTACCACTTCAACTGCAGCCGGACTACAGCAGCCTGATCAGTAAATACATAGGCTCAGGGCTCAGCTGTTCACCACGAACAGTTTCAGAGCGGAGAACTGTTAGCCTATGTCGAAAATCATGCACGCAGGGCGCAGCATGGTGGAGCTGCTGCTGCTCATCGCAGTGGCGCTGGTGCCTGTGGTATCCGGTTTGCTGGTGATGGCTTTCCAGCTGGAAGCAAAACTTGCAGAAAACGCGAACATCTCCGTTCAGGAGGCGGTGTTCAGCGTCGACAATGCACTGGACAGAATGCACGAGACGGCCCTGCGCACCCTGCCATTTGCAGGTCAACCTTGCGACAACGTCAAAAGCACCTTGCAGGACCAGGTTGCCCATCGCTCCATCGTCAGGTCACTGACCTTGCTGAAAGACAAGCAACCTTACTGCAGCACAGTTTCAGGTTCGTTGGAGCATTATTCATCGTTCGCGTTGTCCGGCCAGCGGGTCGCACTGTCCTACGGCCCTCCTGATACGCGCCAGAAGCTGCTAGTAGACTTTCACCAGAAGGGCAGAAACAATGGCGTAATCGTGACAGCCTATGCCACGCAGATCCGCAACGAACTGGATGGCTTTCAGGATGGGCTGATACTGCTGGTCGAATTTGGCGACCGCTACATATGGAGCAATGGTGACAGCCGTGACCTTGAACGCCCTTCACAGGCCGAATTTTTTACAAGCGCAATGTCGGCCAGGTATGGGTATACGGTCAAAGGTGGCTACCCAGAGGGTTTCACCGCTCATGAAATCCGCCAGTCGGTGCTACAGATAGCGCCCTCACTGATGCTGGTGGGGATCGTGACCGGCTCGATCGTCTACCTGGCCCTGTTCAGGGCGCGTGCCAACAGGCGGGGTACCGCCGCCGAACGAGCATGACGACGACGGTACTCCAGGGGCGGTCAGTCTGTGCTCAGCACGCCACGGCGTACCTGGTCACGCTCGATGGATTCGAACAGTGCCTTGAAGTTGCCTTCACCAAAGCCATCGTCGCCTTTACGCTGGATGAACTCGAAGAAGACCGGGCCAAGCAGGGTTTCCGAGAAAATCTGCAGCAGCAGGCGCTTGTCTTCGGGTTGCGAGGCACCATCGAGCAGGATGCCACGCGCTTGCAGTTGGTCGACCGGCTCACCATGGCCAGGCAGGCGCTCTTCGAGCATTTCGTAGTAGGTTTGCGGTGGCGGGGTCATGAAGCGCATGCCCAACCCCTTCAGGGCATCCCAGGTCTTGAGCAGGTCATCGGTCAGGAAGGCCACGTGCTGGATACCTTCACCGTTGAACTGCATCAGGAATTCTTCGATCTGCCCCGCGCCCTTGGACGACTCTTCGTTGAGCGGGATGCGGATCATGCCATCAGGAGCAGTCATGGCCTTGGAGGTCAGGCCGGTGTATTCGCCCTTGATATCGAAGTAGCGGATTTCACGGAAGTTGAACAGCTTCTCGTAGAAACCGGCCCAGTAGGCCATACGCCCGCGATAAACGTTATGGGTGAGGTGATCGATGATTTTCAGGCCGGCCCCTACCGGGTTGCGATCCACGCCTTCGATGAAGTTGAAGTCGATGTCGTAGATCGAGCTGCCTTCCTCGAAGCGGTCGATCAGGTAGAGCGGTGCCCCGCCGATACCCTTGATCGCCGGCAGGCGCAGTTCCATCGGGCCGGTTTCGATTTCTACCGGCTGGGCGCCCAGTTCCAGGGCGCGGGCATAAGCCTCATGGGCATTGCGCACGCGGAAGGCCATGCCGCACACCGACGGGCCGTGTTCAGCGGCGAAGTACGAGGCAATGCTTTTGGGTTCATTGTTCAGGATCAGGTTGATGTCACCCTGGCGATACAGGTGCACATCCTTGGAACGGTGGGTGGCCACTTTGGTGAAGCCCAGTATCTGGAATACAGGCTCAAGTACGCCAGGGGTCGGCGAAGCCAGTTCGATGAATTCGAAGCCCATCAGGCCCATTGGATTTTCGAAGATATCAGCCATGTTCGTGTTCTCATCTGCAGCGAAAATTATTGATTGCGTGGGATGTGGAACAGAAACGGCGGTGAGCACGGGATACCCCGCACGCTACGTGCAAGGAAATCACCTATGATCAGCTTGAACCCATGGTATGTCATATGGACCCATTCTCGGCGGGCTTGATCCTTCGGAAGTGAAGGACCTTATTGTTGTATTCGTAAATCGATTCTACAGTGCGTAAAATGGTTTGTCGCGTTTTTAGTTGCTCGTACGCGCCGACAAACGGCTATCCTCTCGTTTTACTTCATGATAGTCAGGTCAGCATGCCCCTTACCGTCAAACGCCGCGCCGCACTCAGCTGGCGCTCGCTCTTGCCTTGGGTCGTCGGCGTGCTGCCGGTCATGTGCGGCCTGGCCGTGATGAACTGGCAGGTCGAGCGTGAAATGCAGGCCAGCAGCCAGGCCACCACCCGCCAGGCACTGGAGCACGTCGAACACATTCTCGACGACCTGTCCCGTGCCGCCAATTCGCTGCTTCCACTGACTGACAGCCCATGCGAGCAGGCCAAGCTTATGCTACGGGCCCAGGTTACCCGCAACGCCTTCGTGCGCTCGACCAACCTGTTCAGGCACAACAACCTTTATTGCACCTCCCTGTTCGGCGAGTTCGAAGAACCGGTCAATCCTGGCGATTACGTCGACGGCAAGTTATGGCTGATGGACGGCAACTCGGTTACGCCGGGCCACCCGCTGCTGGTCTACCGTGCCAGCGACGGCGACCACGGTGCAATCACCACGGTGGATGGCGACCACCTGCTGACAGCACTGCGCCTGATCGGCCCCGATGAAGAACTGCAAATCCGCGTGGGCGACGCCTGGATGGGCAAGGACGGTGTGGTCCACAAAGGCCTATCCCCTGCCGCCCCCAGTGCCAACGTGCTGATAGGCTCGACGCGCTACCCTTTCAGTGTGCAGGGCGGCTACAGTGCCGACAAGCAGGGGCAACTGTTACGTAGCCACTACCCTGGCCTGCTCAGTCTGCTCCTGGTACTGGGTGCCCTGGCGGCGTTGGTGTGCCGCTGGCAGATTCGCCGCGCCACCTCACCGCGTGCCGAACTGGAGCGTGCCCTGCAGGCCGATGAATTCCTGCCGTATTTTCAGCCGGTGGTGCGCAAGGGCGATTACCGCTGGGCCGGCGCGGAAGTGCTGATGCGCTGGCACCACCCACGAGAAGGCCTGGTTCGCCCCGACCTGTTCATCCCCTATGCCGAACACAGCGGGCAGATTGTCGCCATGACCCGCGCGCTGCTGACACATACCGCGCAAAGCCTGGCGCCCTATGCCGGGCTGCTGGAAGACGGCTTCCATATTGGTGTCAACATCACCGCTGACCACTGCCGCGACCTCAGCCTGCTGGATGACTGCCGCACGTTCCTGCAGCACTTTCCGCCCGGCCGGGTGGTGCTGACCCTGGAACTGACAGAGCGCAAGCTGATCGAGCCCACGCCGGTCACCCTTGAGCTATTCGAAAAGCTGCATGCCATGGGCGTGATGATCGCCCTCGACGACTTCGGCACCGGCCAGTCGAGCCTCAACTACCTGCGGCAATTCAAGGTCGACTACCTGAAGATCGACCAGAGCTTCGTTGCCATGATCGGCGCCGATGCGCTGTCAGTGCACATACTCGAGACCATCATCGAGCTGTCGGGCAAGCTGGACCTGGGCATCGTTGCCGAGGGAGTGGAAACCGACCTGCAGCGCGACTACCTGGCCGCGCACGGGGTGGACTTCCAGCAGGGTTACCTGTTCGCCAGGCCCATGCCGGCCGCCCAGTTCCTCGAAGCCCTGGCCACTCGCCCGGGCGCAACGCAGTTGCCGCAAGGCGCGCCCCCTGAGATCATGCGCGGCTGATCAACCCGCTCAATTCCCTTATTCGAGGCATTCGTGTCAAAAGGCATTGTTTCATCGGTCATGGCGTCCTGTTTGTTCGCTGTGATGTACTTCTATACCTCCCTGCTCAAGCCACTTGATGGCGAAGAAATCTTTGGCTGGCGTACCCTGCTGACACTGCCCTGCCTCACCCTGTTCATGCTTGTCTCGAAAGACTGGAAGCGGGTGGGCGAACTGATGGGCCGGGTAAAACGTACGCCGGTGCTGTTGCTCGGCATGGTCGGCACTTCCTGGCTGATGGGGGTGCAGCTGTGGCTGTTTCTCTGGGCGCCCCTGCATGGGCGCAGCCTGGAAGTGTCAATGGGTTACTTCCTGCTGCCACTGGCCATGGTCCTGACCGGGCGGCTGGTATATGGCGAGCGCCTGTCTCGCCTGCAGACGGTAGCCGTGGCCTGCGCCGCGCTGGGCGTGGGCCACGAGCTGTACCAAAATGGCAGTTTTGCCTGGGAAACCCTGCTGGTAACGGTGGGCTACCCGATCTACTTCGTGCTGCGCCGACGCTGCCGCACCGACCACCTGGGCGGCCTGTGGTGCGACATGTGCCTGCTGCTGCCGTGGGCGCTTTACTTCGTGATCCAGAGCCCACTTTCCAGCGCCGATTTGCAAGCACACCCCGGGCTCTATGTGCTGATCCCGATCCTTGGTGCGATCAGCGCTTCAGCGCTGATTGCCTACGTGCTGGCCAGCCGCATGCTGCCATTCAGCCTGTTCGGCCTGCTCAGCTACGTCGAACCCGTGCTGCTGGTAGGCGTGGCGTTGCTGCTGGGCGAAACCATCGGCCCGGATCAGTGGCTGACCTACCTGCCAATCTGGGCCGCGGTACTGGTGCTGGTGCTTGAGGGCTTCAAGCACCTGCTACGTCAGCGTCGCCGTTCGGTGTAAGCCGAACCTGGCGTACCCGTCGCTCTTCAACCGCCTCCACGGTCAGCGTCCAGCCATTCCAGGCCAGCCGGTCACCGACCATCGGCAGGCGGTCGAGCAAGCTCATCACCAGGCCCGCAAGGGTCTGGTAATCTTCGGTAGCACGGGCACTGAAGCCAGTACGCGCCTGCACCTGGCTGAGGTTCAGCGCGCCGCTGACCACAAAGCCTTCCCCCTCCTGAACGATGCCCGGGCCTTCGACTTCACTGGCATCCGGCAGCTCGCCGGCAATCGACTCAAGGATGTCGGTCATGGTCAACAGCCCGGTGAAGTCACCGAACTCGTTGACAACGAAGGCAATGTGGGTCGACTGACCGCGCATTTGCTCCAGGGCATTGAGGATGCTGAAGCTCTCCAGCAGGTTCAATGGCGCCCGGGCCATGTTTTCCAGGTCGGGCTGGTTGCCCGAGAGCAGTTCTTTCAGCAGTTCCTTCTTGTGCACAAAGCCCAAGGGCTCGTCCACGCGACCATCACGGATGAGTGGCAGGCGCGAGTACGGCGAATTGGCCAGGGCCTGGGCAATGGCATCGGCCGGTTGCGCCAGGTCGATCACATCAACCTCGGCACGGGCAGTCATCACCGTACGAATCGGCCGCTCGGCCAGGTTCAGCACGCCGCTGATCATGACCCGCTCACGACGGTCGAACAGCACGTGTTCCCCGCCGCCCTCGACCAGGTCGGCAATTTCCTCGCCTACCTCGTCAGCCTCGACCCGGCGGCCGCCCAGCAGGCGCAGCACGGCATGGGCAGTTCGTTCGCGCAACGGCCGATGCTGTTGCAAGCTGCGCTTGCGGCGGGCACGGGCCAGTTGGTTGAACATCTCGATCAGGATCGAGAAGCCGATGGCCGCGTACAGGTAGCCTTTCGGGATATGGAAGCCCAGACCTTCTGCGGTGAGGCTGAAACCGATCATCATCAGGAAGCCCAGGCACAGCATGATCACCGTGGGGTGGGCGTTGACGAAGCGGGTCAGCGGCTTGCTGGCAACGATCATGATACCGATCGAGAAGATCACCGCGATCATCATCACGGACAGTTCATCGACCATGCCCACCGCCGTGATCACGGCATCCAGCGAGAATACCGCGTCCAGTACCACGATCTGGGCAACGATCGGCCAGAACGCGGCATGGCGCAGCGTGCCACTGGCCTGGGTCACGTGACCTTCCAGACGTTCGTGTAGCTCCATGGTGGCCTTGAACAGCAGGAACACACCACCGAACAGCATGATCAGGTCACGGCCAGAGAAGCTCTTGTCGAACACTTCGAACAGCGGTGCGGTCAGGGTGACCATCCACGAAATGCTGGCCAACAGGCCCAGACGCATGATGAGCGCCAGGCTCAGGCCAATGACCCGCGCGCGGTCGCGCTGATGCGGCGGCAACTTGTCGGCGAGGATGGCGATGAACACCAGGTTGTCGATACCCAGCACCAGCTCGAGGACGATAAGCGTCAACAGGCCTAGCCAGGCCGTGGGGTCGGCTAGCCATTCCATTAGCGGGTACTCACGAGGGAAACGTCACACGGACGAGGGAAGGATGGCCGGAAAAGCCGAAGACTGGGGGGCTCCGCGAAGGTGCTCATATAGACCTTGATAAAAAATTGGGAGGACGATGCTACAAGCACAGCAGGTTTCTGTAGTAGCGCAAAACTATTACAAAACCTGTAACACCCCTGCATCGCCATTAGCCCTGCAGGCGCGAGTCGTGCGCAGGTACTTTTGTTCAATACATCAGAACGCCAGCCACGCAAGGATAACGCCTCCCCAACCACACGGATCTTCCTCATGAGCCTGTACCTGTCCATGGCCGCCTTCGCGCTTGCGGCCTCGATCTCCCCCGGCCCGGTCAACATCGTCGCACTCGGCAGCGGTGCCCGCCATGGCCTGCGCGCCAGCCTGGCGCATGTGGCCGGTGCCACGCTGGGCTTCTGCCTGCTGCTGGTGCTGGTGGGGCTGGGCCTGCATCAACTGCTGCTGCGCTGGCCTTTGCTGGGCCTGATGTTGCACTGGGGCGGGGTGGCTTTTCTGCTGTACATGGCGTGGAAGCTGGCCAGTGACGACGGTAACCTGAACAACGCTCAGTCTGGCCGACCCTCTTCAGCCTGGCACGGCGCAGCAATGCAGTGGCTTAACCCCAAAGCCTGGTTGGCAGCCGTTGCCGGGGTGGGAGCCTACACCGGCGGTGAACAGCACTTGCTGTGGCTGTTTACCTGGATCTATGGCCCAATCTGTTTCATTTCGGTGGCCTGCTGGGCCTGGGCCGGCAGCGTGATTCGCCAGTACCTGGACAACCCACGTCACCTGCGCATGCTCAATCGGAGCCTGGCCGTGTTACTGGTCGCCAGCGCGGTTTACCTGATCCTTTAAGGCATGCCCGGCTCCTGCAGGAGCGCCCAGACTAGGGACGGCGTTTCTGTAATGCCCCGGTGTCGCCGCCAGGTGCTGTTTGAATGCCCGCTGCAGGTGCGCCTGATCAGCAAACCCTGCCTCCTGTGCAACGTCAGCAATGGCCCGGCCCTGGCGCAACTGCGCCCGGGCCAGTTGCACGCGCTGGTCTAGCAGGTAGCCATGCGGTGTCAGGCCAAAGCGTTGGCGAAAAGCACGAATCAGGTAGGACCGAGACAGGCCGCAAGCCCCGCAGATATCCTCGAGGCTGAGCGGGTCACTGCGATGGGCGCGTATGAAAGCTGCCGCTGCATCCAGCCGAGGATTGCCCTCGTCAACCTCGTTGGCATTACCACCAAGCATGCCCGGCAACTCGCTGAACAGGGCCACCAGACGGGCCTCGCGATCAGGCAGCCTGGCATCGAACAGGTCGGCAAAGGCCTGCAACAGCCGCCGATACAACACAGGCGAGCGGCTCCAGGTCTGCGTTGGCAGGGTAAAGCCTACTGACTGCAACCAAGGCTGATCGACGAACAGCATCAGGTAAGACCAGGGATCCCCGGCAACAGGATTGCAGGCATGTACCACGCCCGGGTTCATCAGCACTGTGGTGCCCGCCCCAACCTCAACGCACTGGTCACTGTTGATATAAGTGCTACGCCCCCCCGTGATGACACCAATGGAGAAGCTCTCGTGGGAGTGCGCGGCGTAGCACACCTTGCGCCCGTCCCCTACCCGTCGGGCTTCGACGAACGGCAAGGCAGGATCGCGCCAAAACCGTGAGACCTCAATCATCCTCTACAGCCCTGCTCGCCGCTGACGTATGCACGAATACTACACACTTATCGTGGAAACAGATCCAGCGTGCGCTCCACTTCGCCAATATCAATCCTGAAACCGTCGCCTTCCGGTAGGCCAACCACAAAGCCGAAATGCTGGTGATCACGATCCGTCAGGTACTTGTAGTAACTGACGAAACGGTTCGGCGGCTGCAAAGTCAGCAGGCAGCCGCCAGCCTGGAGCACATTCACGCCATGCACCAACTGGCTCCCCTCCACCCCGATGACCACTTTAGCCCCGGCGCACGCCGCGACAATACTGGGTACATCGGACTTCAGCGGGTTGACGATGCGAAAACCGCGGGTAGTGCGCAGATGCTCGGCAAGCTCCAGCTCGTTGCGCAGCAGGCGCAGGTCACCATCTCCGCCCCGCAACAGGAAAACCCCCGGGTGCTGCGTGTGCGACACATGCGAGAGCAGCTTGTCACCCATGGCTCGGTAGCGAGCATGCCGGCTGCGGTTGTTGCTCTGGTCATCGAACAGCACCACCTCACGGAAGAACGCACTGCGCAGGCGCAAAGGCTTCATGTCCAGCCAGTCTTCATAGGCCGGTGCCTGGGTAAACAGTGGATACCTGGCAGAGGGGGCGGTGGTCACCGGGATGCCCTCGTTGCAGGCCAGCGCATAGGTCGGGCAATCCTCCATCAGCCAGGTGCCGAACCAAGCGTTACCGTTTTGCGTGCAGTAGATCGCGGCGCGGTCGATTTCATGGTCGATGAGGATGGTCGGGAAGGTACACGGCTTCTGCGACAGCCAATGGCTGGCCTTGCCCTTGTACAACGCCCCATCGACCAGCCACACATCCTTGACCAGGTAGCCGCGGGTTGGCCCTTGCAACGTGTGGACACCTCCCCCCATGGTCTGCGCCGGGTGCACGTAAGGGTAAAACCGCTTGCCTTCCCAGCCCGTCACCCGATCGAGCTGGCCAGGCAGGAAAATGGCCGGCGGCGAAACTGTGGCCTCGCCCGGGGCAATGTCCCAACTCTTGGTGGCGAGGCTCTTGATGTCGATCGCCGCTTTCCTGCTCAGCCGCTTGCGCAGCATGTGGCGGTAGGCGGCCAAGGTCCAGGTGTGTTGCCTGGCTGCGGGCGATGCACTGAACTGCGAGATGTCGCTTCCCATGAAGCGTCCCCCCTGATGACGAAGACTGGAGCCCGGCGCCCGGCGCCAGATCAAAGCATCCCTGGCAGTTAGTCAATTGCTCGTGACTCGTTCCATGGTGGGCGGTGACTGCAAGCTGGCGTAACGGCTGCGCAACGTTTCCACAAACGGTTCGCCTGCCCCGCTCCCTCCGTAGAGATAAATCTTGTGCAGGCCACCAAACACCATTTCGTGATAGCGACTGGCAACTTCCTCATCGCTTGGGCCATCCGGCAACCCCAGATGCAACGTCAGCTTGTCGCCTTCGACCGCGAACATCGGCGTGTCCCACAGGAATTTTGCTGTACCGGTCTTGGGCAAACGGACAAACAGGTACGCATGGTTACCCAGCGAATCGATATCACCACCGCGGCGGCGCTTCCACTTCAGCAGGCCGTCGTCCGGGCGCGCCAGACACAGGCCGATGTCGTAATAATCGAAGCCCTGCTCCAGTGCCCACTCGAGCGCCATGAAGGTGGTGATCGAATTCACCTCGCGCAATTTCTTCGCATCGGAAAACACCGCTTCACAATAACCAAAGCGCAACGTGCTCCAGTAACGCTTGCCGTCGCGTACCACTTCACACCCCAGGTGGCAGCCGATCACCTCATCGCCCAGCATGATCAAGTCAAGCCGGCCAACACTCTTGGCAATACGGAACACCTCTTGGGTAGGAAACTGCGCGGCGTGAATGCCCTGCCTGGCCGAAGCGTATGGGCGCAGCAGTTCCCGGTCGGCCATGGCGATTTCTTCGTCCGAAAGGGCTTGGCGCATGTGATATAGGGGCCGGTTCTTGCGAATGCTGCGCCGCAGTTCGCTGTCGTAGCGGGCAGTGATGTCCTCCAGCGGGCGCCCCAGCGGCACCACCGCACTCAGGTAATGCGGCACTGACAGCGCCCCCGACGTGGGCATTTCACTGATGACCACGACGTGGCTGGCAGCCGCCGTGGCACTTGCACTGTCTACGATCGATGCGCTGCCCTGGCCCTTGCCACCGATCAGCAGCTTGGCCATTTCCCGTTGCTGCTTGCGGCCGATGTAGAGGATTTCGTACGGGCTTTCCTGTTGCGGGCGAAACCTCGCAACTTCCCAACGCCAGAGACAGGCACGCGCCATCATTTCTCGCACTTTGCAGGCCAGCAGCCTGACTTCGTAGCGCGTGGAGGGCGACAGGAGCTTGCGCGCCACAGTCGTCAAGGTCTTTTTCATTTTTTCTTCGACGTCCTTTGAAGTGCACTGTTGGCCAATCGGAACAAGAGAAAAAACCCGGCAAAATCACTTAACACTTTGATTTTTATTGTTTTACTTGAAACTTTATTATCACATTCAGTAACAATTTAAGATGCCTGCAAACGCTTTGGCAAGCGGCTTCTGGCTGACTTCAGATCAAGTTTCATGGCGTCAAATTACCCGCATCAAACCGGTGCTCAGCATAACTTTTGCTATAACCATGCCCATCAAGCGTCCGCCGCCCATTTCGCTATCAATGAATAACCTTTGACGCCTTCTCTTAGCATAAACGACCGTCAGGTTGCCGACTGCTTGCCGCCAGGCATGGGCAGCGATGTTGAGCCAGACTGGTGTTTTTCCGGCAGCCAGTGCATGCTCGTAGCTGAAACGATTCAACCGACTTGAAAACCGCCCTTTGATGTGAGGTGCAGTACCCATGGACCGTTTGCTCGATTCACTCTTCCCCAGCGCCGAGAACATCCCGGAAACCTGGCGCCTGGGGGCCCCACTGGAACAACGCGACTACCTGGTCAACGGAGAGCTCAGGCGCTGGGACGGCCCGTTGGCCACGGTGCGCAGCCCGGTGTGGCTCAAGCAAGGCGACGAAGAGCATCAGGTCATACTGGGCAGCGCCCCGCTGCTGGATGCCGAGACCGCGCTTACCGCCCTCGATGCCGCCGTGCAGGCCTATGACAAAGGCCGTGGCGCCTGGCCGAACATGCGCGTGGCCGAGCGTATCCAGCATGTCGAAACCTTCCTTGCACGCATGCGTGAACAGCGCCAGGCCGTGGTCAAGCTGCTGATGTGGGAGATTGGCAAGAACCTGAAGGATTCGGAAAAGGAATTCGACCGCACCTGCGACTACATCGTCGACACCATCAACGCCCTCAAGGACCTGGACCGCCGCTCCAGCCGCTTCGAACTGGAACAAGGCACCCTCGGCCAGATCCGTCGCGTCCCGTTGGGCGTGGCCCTGTGCATGGGGCCCTACAACTACCCTCTGAACGAGACGTTTACCACGCTGATCCCGGCGCTGATCATGGGCAACACCGTGGTGTTCAAGCCGGCCAAGTTCGGCGTACTGCTGATTCGCCCCTTGCTCGAAGCGTTCCGCGACAGCTTCCCGCCAGGCGTGATCAATGTCATCTATGGTCGTGGCCGGGAAACGGTGAGCGCGCTGATGGCCAGCGGCAAGGTCGATGTTTTCGCCTTCATCGGTACCCATAAAGCCGCCAGCGACCTGAAGAAACTGCACCCACGCCCGCATCGCCTGCGCGCCGCACTGGGCCTGGACGCCAAGAACCCGGGCATCGTGCTGCCCCAGGTCGACCTCGACAACGCTGTCGAAGAGGCCGTCACCGGCGCGCTGTCGTTCAACGGCCAGCGCTGCACGGCACTGAAGATCCTGTTCGTCCATGAGGATGTGGTCGAGGCCTTCCTGGACAAATTCCAGCGCAAACTGGCCGCGCTCAAGCCCGGCATGCCGTGGGAACCTGGCGTGGCGCTGACGCCGTTGCCCGAACCCGGCAAGGTCGACTACCTCGATGGCCTGGTTGCCGATGCGACGGACAAGGGCGCACGCGTGCTCAACGAAAATGGCGGGCACAGCCGCGGTTCATTCTTCTACCCGGCCTTGCTGTACCCGGTCAGCCGGGAAATGCGCGTGTACCACGAGGAGCAGTTCGGCCCGCTGGTACCGGTGGTGCCCTACCGCGACCTGCAAACGGTGATCGACTATGTACTGGACTCCGACTACGGCCAGCAACTGAGCCTGTTCGGCAACGACCCGGCCACCATCGGCAGCCTCGTCGACATCTTTGCCAACCAGGTCGGGCGCATCAACATCAACGCCCAGTGCCAACGCGGGCCGGACACCTACCCGTTCAACGGCCGCAAGAACAGCGCCGAGGGCACGCTGTCCGTAGATGACGCTTTGCGTGTGTTTTCCATCCGGACGCTGGTCGCCACACGCTTCCAGGAGGCCAACAAAGCGCTGATCAGCGAGATCATCCGCAACCGCCAGTCGGGCTTCCTGACCACCGACTACATCTTCTGACCCGCCGCGCTTAGAGACAATCGATCTAGCGTCACTGTCGATTTTCCATCTGGGCGAACGACTCTAAGCAACAGGGCGCCGTCCGGCGCCCATTGCACAGGAGAGTCGAACATGGCAGTCAAACCTATCCCCGAAGGCCAGCACAGCATCACGCCCTACCTGGCCATCAACGACGCCGCCAAGGCCATCGAGTTCTACAAGCAAGCCTTTGGGGCGGTGGAAATGTTCCGCCTCGATGCCCCAGGCGGTCGCGTTGGCCATGCCGAACTGAGAATCGGCGATTCTTCGCTGATGCTGGGCGACCCCTGCGACATGGAAGGCGGCCTCACCGCCAGCCAGAAACTCAGCGGTGCGGGTGTAGGCCTGCACTTGTATGTTGCAGACTGCGACAAGGTCTACGCCCAGGCCTTGGCCGCCGGGGGCATCCAGTTACACCCCTTGACCGACCAGTTTTACGGTGACCGCAGCGGCACTCTGAAAGATCCGTTTGGCAACATCTGGTTCGTTTCCACCCACAAGGAGGACCTGACCCCCGACGAGATTCGCGCCCGCGCCGCGAAGATGTTCGGCGGAAGCCAAGCGGCGAGTTGAAAGCCGCGCGACTTTGCTTGAAGCTTGAGGCTCGTAGCTTGGAGCTGCTTCATGCGAATCATCGACAAAACCGCCACCCAGGTGCGCAGCCTGACCCCCGCCGAAGAGGAACTGCTGGTCGGCTTTGCCACCGGCAGCCTCGCCGGCCCGCGCCTGCTACAGGCCAACCAGCTACTGATGAAAGTGCGCAACGCCAACCAGTGGCTGGCTTGCGACTGCCGCAACGATGCCTTGCCGGTGCTCAACGTCACCCTCAACGGCAGCACCGGTACGCTCTTCCTCAAGAACAACCCGGGCACCGCCGAGCACGCGCCAGGCTGCCCGTTCACCAAGGACGAGCGGGAAGCCGCCGAGCGTGATAACGATCCTGTCCCCCCCGCCGCCTGGCTGCCACCCGATACACCCTTGCGCCTGATCAGCGACTTCCGTGCTGGCACGGCCGGTAGCGTCGGCGATGGCAACGACAGACGCGAACAGCAGCGCCTGCTGTCACTGCTGCTGACCTGGATTGAAACCAGCGGGTTCAACCTTTACGCCACTCACCTGAAAAAAGACCTGACCACACAATTTGCCGAGTTGCGCAGCGTGGCCAGCCGCTATCCGCTGCTGGAGCGGGTGCCCGCCAGCAACTACCTGGAAACCCGCCTGGACATGAAGCACATGATGATGCTCAAGTCCCGCCTGCGCGAAGCCTCCGTGTTCGGCAACCATCGCCGCCACGGCCTGCTGCTGGACTGCGTCGACCAGATCAAAGGGCGCAAGTTGTTCAACAACCGCAGCGAGGAAGGCTTCGACTTCCAGGGGCATCACCTGTACTGGGGCGGGAGCCGCACCACCGGGCCGTTGCTGGCCCTGATGATCTACTCGCCAACCAGCGCCGGTAGCCATTTCTATGAGTTGATCCATGTGGCCAGTGTGCCCGTGCTGTCGCGCGCGCACCTGTTCCCGGTGTACCGCGATGAAGAGCGCGAGCCGCTCAAGGCATTGGTGTCGCTGATCGACTGGATGGCCAGTAAAGGCGTGAAGGTGCAGATGCGTCGCCCCGTGATCGGTGGGCAGGTGATGGATGAGCTGGTGCTGACCTCGGACCAGGACCGGGTGTTGTCAGTGTCGCTGCTGGAACAGCCCATCGGCCCCGAGCCGGACACCGAGAACTTCAAGCGCTACGCCGACTTCAAAAGCCTGGAAACGTTCCGCAAGTTCGTTGCCGGTTTTTTCATGCGCGAGCGTTGAAACCCATTCGTTGGCTCACGCTGCGATCAAAGGCGGCAAGCAAGCGGCTAGACACGCTTGCATTGGCCACACGTGTGCGTCAGCCCAGGAACAGCTTGTACGCCGGGTTGTCAGTCTCGTCCCAATACTGATACCCCATCTCATCCAGCGTCAACGGCAAGCCCGCCAGCTCGTCCGCTGGCACTTCCAAAGCAGCGAACACCCGCGCCTGCGCCGCACCATGGTTGCGGTAATGGAACAGGCTGATGTTCCAGCGCTTGCCCAACCGCTCCAGAAACCCCAGCAACGCCCCTGGCCGTTCGGGGAACTCGAAGCGCATTACCCGCTCATCCGCCCCTGGCGCGGCATGCCCGCCTACGGTATGGCGCACATGCAGCTTTGCCAGCTCGTTGTCGGTCAGGTCGAGCACGCTGTACCCCTGCTCCCGCAAACTGGCCAGCAACTGCTCACGTGGGTCGTGCACCGGGTGGGTCTGCACCCCCACGAACAGGCGCGCCTCCTTGCCTGCATGGTAGCGGTAGTTGAATTCGGTGATCTGCCGCTTGCCCAGTGCCTGGCAAAAGGCACGAAAGCTGCCCGGCTGTTCCGGAATTGTCACGGCGATGATCGCCTCGCGCTGCTCACCGAGCTCGGCCCGCTCGGCCACATGGCGCAAGCGGTCGAAATTGACGTTGGCGCCGGAGTCGATGGCCACCAGGGTCTGCCCCTGTACACCTTCACGCGCCACGTACTTCTTGATACCTGCCACAGCCAGGGCCCCGGACGGCTCGGTGATCGAACGGGTGTCGTCGTAGATATCCTTGATCGCCGCGCACAGCTCGTCACTGCTCACCGTCACCACCTCGTCGACGAAGTGGCGGCACAGCTCGAAGCAATGGGCACCGATCTGCGCCACCGCCACGCCATCGGCAAAGGTGCCGACCTGCGGCAGGATCACACGTTCGCCGACGGCCATGGCAGCCTGCAGGCAGTTGGAATCCATCGGCTCGACGCCGATCACCTTCACTTCAGGACGCAGGTACTTCACATAGGCGGCAATACCGGCGATCAAGCCGCCACCGCCCACGGGCACGAAAATAGCGTCCAGCGCCCCCGGGCGCTGGCGGAGAATTTCCATGGCCACGGTACCCTGCCCGGCGATCACATCCGGGTCATCGAACGGTGGCACGAAGGTAGCGCCTTCGCTGTCGGCCAGCTTCAGTGCGTGGGCCAGCGCATGCGGGAAGCTCTCGCCCTGCAGCACCACATGCCCGCCGCGCGAACGCACGCCTTCGACTTTCAACGATGGCGTGGTGGTGGGCATGACGATGGTTGCCTTGATACCCAGGTGCGATGCCGCCAAAGCCACGCCCTGGGCATGGTTGCCCGCCGACGCGGTGATCACCCCGCGCTGACGCTGCGCATCGGTCAGACGCGACAGGCGGGTATAGGCACCCCGGATCTTGAACGAAAACGTAGGCTGCAGGTCTTCGCGCTTGAGCAACACCTGGTTGCCCAGTGTGGCAGACAAGGCCGGAGCCGCTTGCAGGGGCGTTTCGATGGCCAGGTCGTACACCGGCGCGGCAAGAATGCGCCGCACCTGCTCCGACAGCAGCTGCTGAGGGGTGACGGTAGTACGAGGGACACTGAAGCTGGTCATCGATGACTCCTTGGCTATTTTCACGTTGCCCAGGAGTCAGAGAGAAAGAACCCGCCTCCAGGGCGGGTTCGGTGCACGTACGCGCTAGCCCGCCAAGCTGATAATGGCGGTAATAATAATGGCGTTCACGTGCGGGAATGTATTCATGGTGCAGGAACTTAGCCTGCCTCGCGGCCGAAAGTCAACACTTGGCCTGCTGCGCCGAAAGCGGCACATCGAACACCTTGTCGAAGCCCCACTGGAAGACAAAGGCGTAAACGAAGAAGAACACGAACAGCGCCAGGTTGGTCAGCAGTGCCGCCCACAGGCTCACGTCCAGCCAGTACGCCACCAGCGGCAGCAGAATCACCACCAGCCCACCCTCGAAGCCCAGCGCATGCAGCAGGCGCCGCAGGAAAGTGCGCTCACGCTTGTGCTGGCGCGCTTCCCAACGTTCGAACACCCAGTTGTAACCCATGTTCCAGCTCATCGCGATGCCTGACATCAGCACCGACAGCAGGGTCGACTGCGCCATGCCGGCGCCGAACGCCAGCTCCAGTGCGGGCGCCACGCAGGCGACGGCGATGGCCTCATAGAGAATGGCCTGGACGATCTTGCGGGCCTTGCCTTGCATGTTCAGCTCCCTGAATGAACGACCTGTAAAGCTACAAGATGCAGCCCGCAAGAAACAGCCCGAAATTTGGACAATCCCGCGTTCGGCTGCTTGTATCTATTCCGTACATGACAGTGACATCTCCTGCACCTTCGTCGAGGGAACGAGCGAGGATAAGACGATGGCCCACTCTGCCCTGCCGGTGGCTGACACATGAGCCTGGTATTCATCGATTTTCTCACTTACCTGCTGTTCGGCCTGAAGCTCCTGGCGATCACCCTTGCCTCGTTGATGTTCCTGTTGGGCCTGGACGACCTGTTCATCGATCTGTGCTATTGGGGCCGCACGCTGATCCGGCGTTTTCGCATCTACGGCAAGTTCGAAAGGGCCGATGAGAAGCGCTTGTACGAAGTCCCGGAAAAACCTTTGGCCATCATGGTCCCCGCCTGGAACGAAGTCGGCGTGGTCGGTGAAATGGCCCGCCTGGCCGCTTCGACCATCGACTACGAGAACTACCAGATCTTTGTCGGCACCTACCCCAACGACCCGCAAACCCAGGCCGACGTGGACGCGGTGTGCCTGCACTTCCCCAACGTGCACAAAGTGGTCTGCGCCCGCCCCGGTCCCACCAGCAAGGCCGACTGCCTGAACAACATCATCGACGCGCTGCTGCGCTTCCAGCAGGACGCCGGCATCGAGTTCGCCGGTTTCATCCTGCATGACGCCGAAGACGTGATCTCGCCGATGGAGCTGCGCCTGTTCAACTACCTGCTGCCGAGCAAGGACATGATCCAGATCCCGGTGTATCCCTACGCACCGGAGTGGAAGGGCTTTACTGCCGGCCACTATGTCGACGAGTTTGCCGAAAACCACGGCAAGGACGTGATCGTGCGCGAAGCGCTGACCGGCCAGGTGCCCAGTGCTGGCGTCGGCACCTGCTTCAGCCGCCGCGCCATCAGCGCACTGCTCGAGGACGGTGACGGCATCGCCTTTGACGTACAGAGCCTGACCGAGGACTACGACATCGGCTTTCGCCTTAAGCAAAAAGGCATGAAGTGCATTTTCGCCCGCTATTCCATCACCGATCCGGCGCTGGCCCTGAAGCAGGAATGGCGCCCGGGCATGAGCCGCGAATTCTCCCAGGTGATCTGCGTGCGCGAGCACTTCCCGCGTGACTGGCAGCATGCCATCCGACAGAAGTCGCGCTGGATCGTCGGCATCGTGTTCCAGGGCACCAGCAACCTCGGCTGGAGCCGAAAAGGTGCGCTCAACTATTTCCTCTGGCGTGACCGCCGCGGGCTGTTCGCCTACCTGCTGAGCTTCCTGGTCAACCTGTTGCTGCTGGTGTTGCTGGCCATGTGGCTAGTTACGGTGATTGCGCCGGAGTCATGGCGTTTCATGTCGATCCTCAGCGACAGCTGGTTGCTGTCGACCCTGCTGTGGCTCAACGGCCTGTTGCTGCTCAACAGGTTGTTCCAGCGCGCCTGGTTCGTCACCCGCTTCTATGGCATTGGCGAGGGCTTGCTGTCAGCGCCGCGGATGATGTGGAGCAACTTCGTCAACTTCTTCGCCAACCTGCGTGCCCTGCGCCAGGTAATGGAAATGGGCGATTCGCGGCGCGTGGCCTGGGACAAGACCACCCACGAGTTCCCCGCCATCGCCACCCCGGCTCGCACACCACTGGGCCAGCGCCTGGTGGCCAAGGGCCTGATCACCGACGAACAGTTGCAGCAGGCCATCACCAGCCCGATTCGTCGGCGCCTGGGCCGCGAACTGCTACTGCGTGGCTGGCTGAACAGTGAGCAGTTGGTGGCCACCCTGGCCGAGCAACTGGACCTGCCCTGGGCACCGCTGAACCCGTTCAAGCTCGACCCGCAACTGATCGCCAAACTGCCGCGCAAGCTGGCCACCCATTATGGTGTACTGCCAGTGGACGAAGACGGCGACACGTTGATCCTGGCCAGTGAAAGCCCGGTCAGCCAGGTGTCGCTGGGTGTGATCAGCCGCCAGCTGAAACGCCCGGTCAAGGCACGCCTGGCCCCTCAGGGCCGGGTCACACTGGGGCTTCGCTACCACTACCCAAGCCCCTGGCAGCATCAAGAAACCCGAGACATGCTGGCCGTGCTCGAACGCCACCAGGACGACGAAGCGCTGCTGGAACGGGTCTGCCATCATCAAGTGATGCTAGGCGCGCTACTGCAGGTGCGCGGCATGGTCCCTGTCACCCTGTTCAACCAGGCGTTGATCGACTTCGACCCCGAACACCAAAGCCTCGGCGAGCACCTGATCGCCCGCGGCATCATCACCAGACAGGTGCTGGAACAGGCCCTGATCGAACAGGCCAGTGAACAGCAAGTAGCGATTGATCTGACCCGGGAGGTGGCATGAAGCCGCGTTTTTCCCTCACCTTTACTGGCCTGCTGCTATGCTCCGCCGCCCTGCCCGCTGCCGCTTCGGCGCCGATGACCGACTTCCAGCGGTTCACCAGCTTTCCGTTCATGGACCGCAGTTATCGCGAGGCCAGGAAAGACAACTGGGCTGAAGTCGAGCGCCTGACCCGCCATGTGCTGGGCCGGGTGCCGAACAACGACGAAGCCCGCGCCCTGCTGGTCGAAGCCCTGGCCCGCCAGCGCCGTTACAAGGAGGCTCAAGCGCTGGCCGAACAGCTAGGCGACAGCCCCGAATACGCCGACACCCTGCTGGAGCTGCGCCTGACCTGGATCGAGCAGGACCCACCACCGGCCAGCCAGGTGGAGCAATGGCTGGTCGCCAGCGACGGCAACCACCGGATACGCCTGTGGCAGGCCTACAGCCTGAGCTTGGCCAAGTTTGGAGGCGCTGCCAAAGCGCTGGAATGGCTCAACCAGCTACCGCCCGGGGGCGACGGCCAGGTACTGCGCCTGGCCCGGGCCAACTTCGCCGAACAGCTGCGCAACTGGAAGGAAACCATCGAGCAACTGCAGCCGTTGGCCGACACAGGCCAGTTGCCTGCCGAAGACTGGCAACGCCTGGCCAATGCCTATATCCAGCAAGTTGACGAAAAGGGCCTGACTGCGCTGCTGGCCCACGCCCCCTCCCTCGCAGCGGCCAACCAGACGCGGCTGGCCATGGCCAACCGCGCCATTGCCGTCGGCCACCACCAGCAGGCCCAACGTTGGCTGCAGTCGCTACCGCCTGATCAACTGCAGAAACCCGAACAGCGCCAGCAACTTTGGCAACTGGCCCGCGAAGGCGACGATGCGGCGCTGGTGCGGCGCCTGAGCAACGACCTGCAGCGCCCCTGCCTCGAAACGGTCGACTGGCTGTCACATCAAGACCCGGACCTGGCCCGGGAACAGTTCAAGGGCTGCTCCGCCAGCTCCGACCCACGGGCTTATGCCGTGCTCAAGCAGCGCCTGTATGGCGCCCCACCGCCGCAGCCGCGCACCACCGCAGAATGGGAACAACGCTATCGACAGACCGGCGACCTCGCCGCACTGGAGCAAACCACCTTCCTGTTGACCGAACAGGGCCACGGCGATCACGCACGGCAATTGCTGGAGCAGGCCTACGACCGCCGCCAGGGCCGCCTAGGCCCATCGCTGCTACAGCGGCTGGGCAACCTGTATGCCCGCAACGACGGGCCCCTGGACAGCCGCCGCATGCTCGGCCTGATACTCCGGGTCAACGCCAACACCCGCGCCCAGTTGCTCGGACGGCTGGCCGAAGCCGGCCAGTGCGATGCCGTACGCCAGGCAGTGCCGGCCAACCCGAGCGAACCTGGCCAGTACCGCGCCCTGGGCCGTTGCGCCATGCCCGACCAGCCGGGTGAGGCGGTGGTCTACTACCAGGCTGCCGAGCGCCTGGGCGGTCCTGGCAACCGTCTGGCGCTGGCCTACGCACTCGAAGCGGCCGGCGACTCCGAAACCGCCCAGCCCATCTGGCGCAGCCTGCCAGACAGCGCCTTTACCGATAATGCCCGCCTCACCGCCGCACGCGGCGCGCTGAATGCAGGCGACGCCGATGCAGCGCGCCGCTACTGGGACGCTGCCGCGCACCAAAGCGCCGACGACTGGGCGTTGGGCGCCGCCATCGCCCAGCGCCAAGGTGACCCGCAGACCGCGCTGGGCTTCCAGCGCCAGGCGCTGGCGCACAACCCGCGCGCCGATCACTACTACGCCGCATCCGGCACTGCGCAACTGGCCGGTAACAGTGCGCAGAGCACCGCCTGGCTAGCCGAAGCCGTGCGCCTGGCTCCCGACCAGCCGCGCTATCGCGCCGACTATGGCATGCGCCTGGCTGGCTCGACGGACAAGGCTCAGCGCATGCAATCGACCCCCTACCTTGAGCGCGCCACTCGCGACTTCCCCGAGGACTACCGCCTTGGCGAAACACTTGCCTTGCGCTACGACGAACATGCAGACAGCGCTGCGGCACGCCGCGAACTGCGCCGCATCCTCGACGTAGAGCAGAACCTGGTCGACGGTGATGACGAATACGGCAGCCTGGAGGCCCGCAAGTACCGCCAGCGCCGCGCTCACGAGAGCCTGTCACGTCGCGACACCATTACCCTGGCCAGCACCTGGTCGCCGGCTGGCACCTCGACCAACGACAAATTTCTCGACAACGGCCAGCGCAGCGGCAGCTTGCGCCGGGCGCAATCGCAGAACGTGCAGTTGGCCATGTGGGACCATGCTCTGGGCGAGGAGCCCAGCCGCAATGGCAGCACCCTGTCAGTGTATGGCCGGGTACTGTTCGGTGGCCAAAGCCGCACCGACTATGCCCAGAGCATGGGTACCGGTGTCGGCCTGCGCTACAAACCGCTCGGCCAGGCCAACCTCAACCTGTATGCCGAGCTTTACCACCAGCGGCAGATCGACGAAGCCCACTACCGCGGCCTCAGCCTTGGCCAACTGCTGAGCCCGGCCAAGGTCGGCGGCAACTGGGGCGATTTGCGCCACCACGCCGAATCGAGCAATGACCTGCTGCTGCGCGCCACCGCCTCGTTCCTCGACCAGGGAGGCTGGCGCAACGACTGGCGCATCGATGAGGACGACTGGAACGAACGGTTCCTCTACCTCGATGCTGCCTGGTGGACCCGCGCCGGCGACCATGCCTGGCTGTCGCGCTACCAGCAAGGCCACGCCTGGAAGCTGCCGGGCAGCTCGCCGCAAACCCTCATGCCCTACGGCTTTGTCGAGTTCTCCAGCCAGGACCCTGGCAACGACTGGCGCCAGGACGCCCGCGCCGGTGTCGGCGTGCGCTGGCAATGGTGGTTCGACGACGACCGCTACAACGCCTACCGCGGCTCGCTGAAAGTGCGTGCCGAGTACCAGCAATCGTTGGGCGGTAACCTTTACGAGCGCGCCAACGGCGTGCTGGTCGGTGCGGAGATGACCTTCTGATGCGTGCGCTCATCGCCTTCTGCCTGCTAGCCCTGTGCCTACCGGCCACAGCTGACCAGCGCCTGTTCTACCAACCCCTGAACCGCGATGCCAGCGTCACGCCCGCCCAGTGGCAGCACCTGTGGCAAGCCACCGCGGCCCAAGGTGGCAAAACCCTGATCGTGCAATGGAGTGCTTACGGCGACAGCGATTTCGGCGGAGCCAAAGGCTGGCTGGCCAACAGCCTGCGCACGGCGCGTGCCGAAGGCCTGCAGTTGGTGCTGGGGCTGTACATGGACCCGGCCTACTACCAGCGCCTCGACGAGCTGGATGGCGAAGGCCTGAACAGCTACTGGAAAGCGCAGCTGGGGCGTTCGCTCAGCCAGTACCAGCAACTGCGCCAGGCCTGGCAGTTGCCAGTGGACGGCTGGTACCTGCCCATGGAGCTGGACGACCAGCATCTACGCGAGGCCGAACGGCGTGATGCGCTGTACAGCCAGCTACAGGCCTTCAACCGCCGGTTGGACAAGCCGTTGCATATCAGCGCCTTCAGCACGGGCAAGCTGTCGCCGCGGGTCAATGCCGTCTGGCTGGATCAACTGGCCGGCTTGGGCTTGACTGTGTGGTGGCAGGATGGCGCCGGCACCGGACGTTTGCCGGCGTTGGTGCGTCAGGGCTATGAGCAGGCCCTGCCGTGCCGGGTGGGTGTGGTGCGTGAGGCGTTCCGCCAGGTGAGCGCGCCCGAGCAGGCGTTTCGGGCGGAGCCTGCCGAGCCCCGGCTGGGTAGCGGGTGCCATGCCGAGGCAGTGTTTGCCTTGCGCTACCGGCCCTGGGCCAGGGGTGTCTTGCCACAGCAATGAGTCACCAGGGCCGGCCTCTTCGCGGATAAACCCACAGGTCCCCCACACCGTACGGTCCCTGTAGGAGCGGGTTTACCCGCGAAAGGTCCAGGCCTGAAAAAGTAGTAGCCTCAGGAGCCCACCGATGCTCAAGACCATCGAAGCCCACGTACGCCAGCAGGTCGCGCCCGCCGCCCTGCGCGCCGAGTTCCGCCAGCACGAATTCGAGTCCATGCGCTCGTTCTGTCTGCTGGTATTCTCAATAAGCGTCCTGATCTGGCTAATCTTCGACCTGATCGTCAGCTTCCTTGGCGACCAAGGCTTCACCTGGCTGTCCTTCCTGTTCATCGCCCTGCTCGGCAGCCTGATCGTAGTGCTGCGTTTCACCCGCCGCAGCCATCACTTCGACGTGCTCAACCTGCTGTTCATTACCGTCATCACCCTGGGTATGCGCCTGGTGATCGAAGGCCTCCCGATGGCCCTGCGCCCGGTGTGGTTGGTGCTTGGGGTTTCCACCGTACTGTATGCCATGTCGGTGCTGCCAGTGCGGCGCTGGTCATTCTTCTGCGCCATGGTCATCACCTGGGTGATGCTTAATCCGTTCTACCACACCCGCATCGAGCCCCATGCGCTCGAAGGCGCCATGCTGATCAGCTATGCCGTGTTTCTAAGCGGCCTGGTCAGCTACAGCTACCTGCAGATCCGCAAGGCCAAGCTGCACAATTTCTACCTGTCCAAGGTGTTGCTGGAGCAAGCCTACGTCGATGCCCTGACCGACATTCCCAACCGCCGCTCGTTCATGGCCCAGGCCGACCGCCAACTACGGATGGCGACGTCCGGGCAGTACCTGGCAATGATCGATATCGACAATTTCAAGCGGGTCAATGACCGCTTCGGCCATGACGTCGGCGATGAGGTGCTCAAGCGCGTGGCCCTGCATATCAAGGCGAGCATGGCCGACCAAGCGTTTGCCCGACTGGGGGGTGAAGAGTTTGCGATCTTCTTTGAAGGGCTGGATCAGCAAGGGGCCGAGCAGCGAGTGGCAGCGCTGTGCCAGCGCGTGCGCGAGGACGTTGGCGAGCACCCGGTCACCATCAGCATTGGTCTGGCCAGGGTTGACCGGGGAGAGAGCCTGACTACAGCACTGGTCCGCGCCGACCAGGCGCTATATGAAGCCAAACACACCGGCAAGGATCGCTTTGTATTGTGGTCCAGCCAACTGGCAGAGCAGGATTAGCAGGCCCGGCCCCTTCGCGGTTGCAGCCAACCTATGATCCGGCAGGCAAACGAATCCTGAACTGCGCCCCACCCAGCGCCGACTGCGCCAGGGTCAAGGTGCCACCCTGCCCCTCGATCGCCCGCCGGCTGATCGCCAACCCAAGGCCAAAACCACCGGTGTTGCGATCGCGGCTGCGGTCCAGACGGTAGAACGGCTGGAACACCCGCTCGCGCTCCTCCACAGGCACGCCAATCCCGTCATCCTCCACCGTCAGCAGGCAGGCGCCATCGGCTTCCAGGCGCAAGCGCAGCAACAGGCTTTCATCGCAATAGCGCATGGCATTGCGCACCAGGTTCTGCACCGCGCGCGCCGTCAGCCGCGGGTCCAGTACAAAGCGCGGCAACTCACCCTCGGCCCGCACTTCCCAGTGGATACCGCGCCCATCGAGTTCCTCGGCAAAGCCGCCAAGCACACTGTCGACCAGTTCCAGCAGCGATACCTCCACCCGCTCCCGCGCCTGGTCGGCGTTGTACAACCGGCTGTAGGACAGCAGCTCCAGCACCAGTTCATCCAGCTCGCGCACATGCCCGACCAACTCCAGCAGGCGTTTGCGACTGGCTGGCGGCACTTCGTCGAACAGCAGCACCAGGCCGAAATCCAGCCGGGTCAGTGGCGTGCGCAACTCGTGCGAAACCGCATTCAGCAGTTCACGCTGCTGGTTGACGTGGCGTTCCAGGTCACTGGCCATGGTGTCGAATACCCCGGCCAGTTCACCAATGTTGGAGTGAGGCGAAATGTGCGTACGTTCGGCCATCTGCCCCTGGCCCAGGCGCCGAGCGGTCTCCTTGAGGCGCTCCAGATCACGCCAGTGCGGCCAAACCCACAGCAGCAGGCACCCCAGCATGGCTGCACCAATCAACACGGTCACGCCCCACGACAGCACGTTGATGTCCAGCGGGTCTGGCGGGGAATGCAGGCGTACCAGCCACTCCTTGTCCAGCGGCGCCAGCACCGTCTCGTAATAGCCCCACTCGGCAATGCGCACAGCGTAAAGGCCATGCTCCAGGCGCGCCTGCTCCTCATCGCTCAAACCGGCCTGATCCATGCGCAGCAGCTGCAGTTGCAGCGGCGCGAAATCGCTGGCCAGTTCCTGCTCCACCGCTGGCCACTGCTCGCGCGGAGCCTGGCGGAACTGGCGCACGATCAACGCTTGTACACCCTTGGCCTGGTCCAGGTTGTAGGCCATGAACCGGTCGCGGAACAGGCCGACGATGGTGTCAGGGATGAACAGCAACGCGCCGGCGTAGGCGACGATGATCACCAGATACAGCCGCACCAGGATCTTGAGCATGGCCGATCAGCACTCCCACTCGACACGGCTGAACAGGTAGCCCTTGCCCCACACGGTCTTGATCTTGCGCGCTTCGCCGGCGTTGTCGTCGAACTTGCGCCGCAGCTTGGAAATGGCCACATCAACGGAGCGATCGGTGCCATTGAACTCGATGCCACGCAACTGTTGCAGAATACGGTCGCGGTTCATCACCTCACCGGCATTGCGCGCCAGCACCACCAGCAGGTTGTACTCGCCGCTGGACAGCTCCACCTCCTCGCCACGCCAACTCACCGTACGCTCGGCCAGGTCGATGCGCAGGCCACCAATCAGGATCAGGTCGTTGTCCAAACGCGGTTCGTTGACACTGCTGCGGCGCAGCAGTGTGCGCACCCGGGCCAGCAGCACGCGTGGCTCACAGGGTTTGGTCACGTAGTCGTCGGCCCCCATTTCCAGGCCAAGCACCTGGTCATGGCTGTCGTCGCGGGCGGTCAGCATCAGGATTGGCAGGGTCTGCGACTCCTGGCGCAGCAGCCGGCACAGCTGCAGGCCATCGATGCCCGGCAGCATCAGGTCAAGGATGACCAGATCAGGCCTTTGCCGACGGTACTCGTCCAACACATGATCGCCCCGGGCGATCACCTGGACATGGAAGTCGTTGCGTTGCAGGTAGCTGGCGATCAACTCGGACAGGGCGCTGTCGTCTTCGACCAGGAAAATGTTCGGCATAGGTGCTTGGGCGTCTGGGTTGAAGTAAGCCTGTGCCGGCCTCTT
>NZ_JBICMK010000061.1:0-35064 GCF_043106315.1 Pseudomonas sp. FYR_5
GAAGAGGCCGGCACAGGCAACGGAGATGTTAGACTGTGCCCACGTCACCTCACGCGTGCCCCCCATGGCCTATAAACCCTCCCCCGCCCAGCCGCCCTCCGCCCTGCTGCGCCAGGTGCGCCCGCTGCGCCTGCTACTGAACCAGGCCGAGCGCCTGGAGCACTTGCAGCGCCTGCTGGAAAGCCAGTTGCAACCGGCTGCCCGCGAGCACTGCCATGTGGCGTCCTGGCGCGATGGCACTTTGTTGCTGGTGGTAACCGACGGCCATTGGGCCACCCGCCTGCGCTACCAGCAGAAGCGTTTGCTGGCGGCACTGCAGGCCATGGAAGCATTCGGCAACCTCAGGCGCATTCTGTACAAGGTACAGCCGCCGCTGGTGCCGGCCAAGCGTGGCGGGCATGCTGCCGAGCTTTCGAACAGTGCGGCCGAGAGCCTGCGCGACACCGCCGAGGGCATTACCGACCCCAAACTGCGCGCAGCACTGGAACGGTTGGCCGCCCACGCCCTGGACAAGCCATAGAAAAGGCCA
Organism: Pseudomonas sp. FYR_5; assembly: GCF_043106315.1. Classification (NCBI taxonomy): domain Bacteria; kingdom Pseudomonadati; phylum Pseudomonadota; class Gammaproteobacteria; order Pseudomonadales; family Pseudomonadaceae; genus Pseudomonas; species Pseudomonas sp. FYR_5. Next base: position 530 of record NZ_JBICMK010000061.1, read on the forward strand.
CCCGAAGGTGGCCTTAATGAACTAGAGAGTGTTCGAACTTACACGGCCGCAACAGGGCGCATGTACGAGATCGGTGCCGTACTGGCATCTTCGAAAGTGACCACTTCCCAGGCATCGGTTTCAGCGATCAGCTTGCGCAACAGCTGATTGTTCAGCGCGTGGCCGGACTTGAAGCCCTTGAACTCGCCGATCAGGCTGTTGCCCAGCAGGTACAGATCGCCGATGGCGTCGAGGATCTTGTGCTTGACGAATTCGTCTTCGTAACGAAGGCCGTCTTCGTTGAGCACGCCGTCCTCATCGACCACGATGGCGTTCTCGACACTGCCACCCAACGCAAGGTTGTGCTTGCGCAGGTACTCGATGTCACGCATGAAGCCAAAGGTACGCGCGCGGCTGACTTCCTTCACGAACGAGGTGCTGGAAAAGTCGACGCTGGCGCTCTGGGTCCGGTTGCGAAGCACCGGGTGATCGAAATCGATCTCGAAGCTCACCTTGAATCCTTCGAAAGGCAGGAACGTGGCGCGCTTGTCGCCCTCCTCCACGGTAACCTCACGCAGGATGCGGATGAACTTCTTGGCTGCGTCCTGTTCTTCCAGGCCGGCAGACTGAATCAGGAATACAAAAGGACCGGCGCTGCCATCCATGATCGGCACTTCCGAGGCGGAGAGCTCGACGTAGGCGTTATCGATGCCCAGACCCGCCATGGCGGAGAGCAGGTGCTCGACCGTATCGACCTTGACGTCACCGTTGACCAACGTCGTCGACATGGTTGTCTCGCCGACGTTGGCCGCACGCGCAGGGATCTCGACCACAGGGTCAAGGTCGGCGCGGCGGAAGACGATGCCGGTGTCAACAGGTGCAGGCTTGAGGGTCAGGTAAACCTTCTCCCCGGAGTGCAGACCGACACCTGTGGCACGGATGGTATTCTTCAGGGTGCGTTGTTTAATCATGGCATTGGCCGCTTCAGCGCAAATTGCGAACAGGTATCAACAAAGGCTGGGGATGATAACAGACCCAACCTTTGATGAATACCAATCACCTTTATACCCCTGATAAATTCCATTAATCAGCCTGGCGACGCAGGAATGCCGGGATATCGAGGTAGTCCAGGTCATCCTGAGGGTTCAGTTTAGCGGCTGCGGCAGCACCTGCATGCGCCTGGTTGCGCATGACGGTCGGGCGCTCCAGGTCACGGTAGTTGACCGCTGGCTGCTCCTGGCGCACCGGCGCAGGATTGGAAGCTTCGTACGCCTGCTGGGCAGTCTGCAGGGTGTTGTCGACGACCTTCACAGGCTTCTCGATGCGTGCACCCAGACCAGTGGCCACCACGGTCACGTGCAGTTCGTCGCGCATGTCGGGGTCGATCACGGTGCCGACCTTGACCATCGCGTGGTCGGAGGCGAAGGCTTCGATGATGCTACCCACGTCGGAGTACTCACCCAGCGACAGGTCCGGGCCTGCGGTGATGTTCACCAGGATACCGCGGGCGCCCTGCAGGTTGACGTCTTCCAGCAGCGGGTTACGGATAGCTGCCTCGGTGGCTTCACGCGCACGGTTCGGGCCGCTGGCGCAGCCAGTACCCATCATGGCCATGCCCATTTCACCCATCACGGTACGCACGTCGGCGAAGTCGACGTTAATCATGCCGGGGCGCTTGATGATGTCGGAGATACCGCGTACGGCACCGGCCAGTACATCGTCAGCCTTGGCGAAGGCGGACAGCAGGCTGGCATCCTTGCCCAGGATGGTCAGCAGCTTCTCGTTGGGGATGGTGATCAACGAGTCGACGCTTTCAGCCAGCATGCGGATGCCTTCATCGGCGATCTGCATGCGCTTGCGGCCTTCGAACGGGAACGGACGGGTCACCACTGCAACGGTGAGGATCCCCATTTCCTTGGCCACTTCGGCAATGATTGGCGCTGCACCGGTACCGGTACCGCCACCCATGCCAGTGGTGATGAACACCATGTTGGTGCCCTGCAGCACTTCAGCGATGCGCTCACGGTCTTCCAGCGCGGCCTGACGGCCGACTTCCGGATTGGCACCGGCACCCAGGCCCTTGGTCACACCCGTGCCCAATTGCAGGATGGTGCGTGCGCCAATGTTTTTCAGCGCCTGGGCATCGGTGTTGGCGCAGATGAATTCCACGCCTTCGATGCTGCTCTTGACCATGTGATTGACGGCGTTGCCGCCACCACCACCAACGCCGATCACTTTGATGACCGGGCTTTGCGGGACGTTGTCTACGAGCTCGAACATTTTCCCTCTCCTTACAGTTCTCTAGTTGTCGCGCCTACCACTACTGCTTTGAAACTTAGAAGTTGCCCTGGACCCATTTCTTGAAGCGTTCAAGCACTGGGGCCTTCGGTTCATCGCCATAGCTGTTGCTGCTGCTGTTGCTGTTACCGGTCAGGGCCAAGTCTTCGGACTGCTTCAGCAGGCCGTAGGTGAGCAAGCCCACACCAGTGGAATAGATCGGGTTGCGCACCACGTCGCTCAGCCCCCGAACGCTGTGCGGCACGCCCAGGCGTACCGGCATGTGGAAGATTTCCTCGGCCAGTTCCACGGCGCCTTCCATCTTCGCGGTGCCGCCGGTGAGGACGATGCCAGCGGGCACCAGGTCTTCGTAGCCGCTGCGGCGCAGTTCGGCCTGGATCAGGGTGAAGAGCTCGTCGTAACGTGGCTCCACCACCTCGGCCAGGGCCTGGCGCGACAGCTCGCGCGGTGGACGATCGCCCACGCTCGGCACCTTGATGGTCTCGCCAGCGCCAGCCAGTTTGGCCAGGGCGCAGGCGTAGCGGATCTTGATTTCTTCGGCGTACTGGGTCGGGGTACGCAGGGCCATGGCGATATCGTTGGTCACCTGGTCGCCAGCAATCGGGATGACCGCCGTGTGGCGGATGGCGCCCTCGGTGAAGATGGCGATGTCGGTGGTGCCGCCACCGATGTCCACCAGGCACACGCCCAGCTCTTTTTCATCATCGGTCAGCACCGAGTAGGCCGAAGCCAGCTGCTCGAGAATGATGTCGTCGATTTCCAGGCCGCAGCGGCGCACACACTTTTCGATGTTCTGGGCGGCGTTGACCGCGCAAGTGACCACGTGAACCTTGGCTTCCAGGCGCACGCCAGACATGCCCAGCGGCTCGCGCACGCCTTCCTGGTTGTCGATCACGTAGTCCTGCGGCAAGGTGTGCAGCACGCGCTGGTCGGCCGGAATCGCCACGGCCTGGGCAGCGTCGAGTACGCGCTCCAGGTCGGCCAGGCTGACCTCGCGGTCACGAATGGCGACGATGCCGTGGGAGTTCAGGCTGCGGATGTGATTACCGGCCACACCGACGAACGCCGAGTGGATACGGCAACCGGCCATCAGTTGCGCCTCTTCCACGGCGCGCTGGATCGACTGCACGGTGGACTCGATGTTCACCACCACGCCTTTTTTCAGGCCACGGGACGGATGGGTGCCGATCCCGACGATTTCCAGGGTGCCGTCTTCGCCCACTTCGCCCACCAGCGCCACCACCTTGGAGGTGCCAATGTCCAGCCCGACGATCATTTTGCCGCTATGCGCGTTTGCCATGGTCCTGCCTCTCTCTAATTCTTCGCAACGGCGGGTTGGGCCGTCGTCGGTGCAATCGGTTCCCGCCAACCAACGGCAAGTCCGTTGGAATAACGCAGATCAATGCGGGCGATAGTGGTGATCTGGTCTTTGAGTGTCTTGTCGTAAATGGCAATGAAACGGCGCATCTTCTCCACCAGATGATCGCGCCCCAGCAGCAACTCGATGCCTGGCCCGGCACTGCTCGCACCGGTGGTCAGGAACCAGCTGCCTCGCTCGCGCAGCTCCAGGCGAGCGATGGAAAAGCCCAAGGGGCGCAGCATCTGGCTCAGTACCTGATACTGCTGCATGACTTGTTGCTGAGCACGCTGCGGCCCGGCCAGCTGCGGCAGGTGCTCATAGTTGGCCAGCTCGCGCGGGGTGAAAGCCTGACCCTGGTTGTTCAGCAGGGCTGCATCACCCCAGCGTGCCACCGGCAGCTGTTCTTCAAGGCGGATCACCACCTCGTCGGGCCACACCCGGCGCACTTCGGCGTGGGCGATCCACGGCATCTGCTCGAGCTCGGCCCGCATCGCCGGCAGGTCGACGCTGAAGAAGCTCGCCGCCACATAGGGCGCGATACGCTGCTGCACCGACTGCTGACTGATGTAGCTAAGGTCGCCCTGCACATCGATCTTGGTGATCGGGCGGTCGGCGTACGGCATCAGGCGAACGGCGCCCTCATAGGCACCAAAGCCGGCCGCCACCAGCAACACCGGCCACAGCAAGCGCTTGAGGCCGCCCAGGCTTGGCCGAGGCAGGCGCGCCGATACGGGCTCGTCGGCCACCAGCCGGCTGGCACCACGCGGCACCGGCTTGCTACGGCCGGTAACGGGTTGCTGCTGACGTATCATTGCGCCTTGCATGGTTATTAACCTCGCGTCGCCACGCTTTCGGCCAGGATTGCCAGCACCAGTTGCTGGAAGTCCAGGCCAGCCGCGCGGGCCGCCATGGGCACCAGGCTATGATCTGTCATGCCCGGTGCAGTGTTGACTTCGAGCAGCCAGAACCGGCCCTGCTCGTCCTGCATCACGTCCAGCCGCCCCCAGCCCTCGATGCCAATGGCATTGCAGGCGCGCGCGGTCAGGTCGATCAGTTCCTGTTCCTTGACGCTATCCAGCCCGCACGGGATGCGGTACTGGGTATCGTTGGCGATGTACTTGGCGTCGTAGTCGTAGAACACGTGCGGCGTACCCAGGGCGATCGGCGGCAGCACCTGGCCGCGCAGTACCGCGATGGTGAACTCCGGACCGTGGATCCACTGCTCCACCAGTACCTGGGAATCGTATTTGGCGGCGTCCTGCCAGGCGGCGACCAGTTCCTGGGCGCTGTTCACCTTGGCCATGCCGATGCTAGAGCCTTCATGGGCGGGTTTGACGATAAGCGGGAAGCCCAGTTCCGTACTGGCCTGCAAACAATCGCTTTCGCTCGCCAGCACTGCGTGGCGTGGCGTGGGAATGCCCAGGCTCTGCCACACCTGCTTGGTGCGCAGCTTATCCATCGCCAGCGCTGAAGCCAGGATGCCGCTGCCGGTGTAGGGGATGCCCAGGCACTCCAGCAAGCCTTGCATGCTCCCGTCTTCACCGCCACGGCCGTGGAGGATGATGAAGGCGCGGTCGATCTTCTCGCTTTGCAGGCGCGCGAGCAGGTCGTCACCGACGTCGATGGCGACCACGTCGACACCGGCAGTGCTCAGTGCATCAATCACTGCGGCGCCGGACTTCAACGACACCTCTCGCTCGGCGCTCTTGCCACCGTAAAGCACAGCGACGCGGCCGAACGCCTTGACGTCCAGGGTCGAGTGCAGCTTGTCGTAGGCGCTGGTCATTTCGACTTCTCCTGCTTGGCGCCTGCGAACAGCGGGCTTTTCATCAACTGCGGGGCCAGGCCGCCAACATCACCGGCACCCTGGCAGAGCAGGATGTCGCCAGCGCGCAGCAGTGGCTTGACCAGCGGCGCCAGCTCGGCGCCGCGCTCGATATAGATCGGGTCCAGCTTGCCGCGCTGGCGGATGCTGTGGCACAGCTGACGGCTGTCGGCACCGGGGATCGGCTCTTCACCGGCCGGGTAGACCTCCATCAGCAGCAGCACGTTGGCATCACCCAGCACCTGGACGAAATCGTCGTACAGGTCGCGGGTGCGGCTGTAGCGGTGCGGCTGGTAGACGATCACCAGACGGCGGCTTGGCCAGCCACCGCGTACAGCCTTGATCACCGCAGCCACTTCGGTCGGGTGATGGCCGTAGTCGTCGACCAGCATCACACTGCCGCCTTCGACCGGCAGCTCGCCGTACACCTGGAAGCGACGGCCGACACCCTGGAAGCCGGACAGGCCCTGGATGATGGCCTCGTCAGTAATGCCTTCGTCAGTGGCGATGGCAATGGTGGCCAGGGCGTTGAGCACGTTGTGGTTGCCGGGCATGTTCACGGAAACCTCCAACGGCTCGCGATCACGGCGCAGCACGGTGAAGTGGGTCTGCATGCCCTGCTGACGCACATTGATGGCGCGGATGTCGGCCTCTTCGCTGAAGCCGTAGGTCACGGTCGGGCGCTTCACCTGCGGCAGGATCTCGCGAACCACCGGGTCGTCCAGACACATCACCGCCAGCCCATAAAACGGCAGGTTGTGCAGGAACTCGACGAAGGTTTTCTTCAGCTTGTTGAAGTCACCTTCGTAGGTCGCCATGTGGTCGGCATCGATGTTGGTGACCACGGCCACCATCGGCTGCAGGTGCAGGAAGCTGGCATCGCTTTCGTCTGCTTCGGCGATCAGGTAGCGGCTGGTGCCCAGCTGGGCATTGGTGCCGGCAGCGGTAAGGCGGCCACCGATGACGAAGGTCGGGTCCAGGCCACCTGCGGCGAACACTGAAGCCAGCAGGCTGGTCGTGGTGGTCTTGCCGTGAGTACCGGCAACGGCCACGCCATGGCGGTAACGCATCAGCTCGGCGAGCATCTCGGCACGCGGCACCACCGGAATGCGCCGCTCCAGGGCGGTGGCGACTTCCGGGTTGGCCGGGTTGATGGCGCTGGACACCACCAGCACATCGGCGGTGGCGGCGTTCTCGGCGCGGTGGCCGACGAAGATCTCGGCGCCGAAGGACTCCAGGCGCTCGGTAACCGGCGAGGCCTTAAGGTCCGAACCGGACACTTCATAGCCCAGGTTCAGCAAGACTTCGGCAATACCGCACATGCCAACGCCGCCGATGCCGACGAAGTGAATGCGGCGAATACGGCCCATCTTCGGCTGGGGCATGGCTTTCTGGCTCTCAACCATGGGCCACCTCCAGGCAGATATCGACCACGGTGCTGGTTGCAGCAGGTTTGGCCAGGCGCCGTGCGGTGCCAGCCATGACGTTGAGTTTCTCGGGTTGCATCAGCACCTCGTTCAGGCGTTCAGCAAGTTGCGCTGCGCCAGTTGTCGCTTGTGGCATCAGGAAGGCAGCGCCTTCGCGGGCCAGATATTGGGCGTTGTGGGTCTGGTGATCGTCGATCGCATGGGGCAAAGGCACCAGCATCGAAGGCAGGCCTGCTGCCGCCAGTTCGCTGACGGTCAGGGCACCGGCCCGGCACACCACCAGGTCGGCCCAGCCATAAGCTTGGGCCATGTCTTTGATGAAGGGCTCTACCTGAGCCGCGACACCCGCCTCGTGATAACGCTCGGCGGTGATCGGCGCGTGTTGCTTGCCGGCCTGGTGGAACACCTCTGGCCGCAGCGCGGCGGGCACTTCGGACAGGGCCTTAGGCAACAATTTGTTCAATGGTTCCGCACCCAGGCTGCCCCCCAGCACCAAAAGGCGTGCACGGCGCTCGCCCAAGGGCGCACGTTGCGCGTCCATGAAGAGTTCCGGGCGCACCGGGTTGCCGGTGGTGCGACGTTTGTCGCTGGCCTCGAAGGTGTTCGGGAAAGCTTCGCAAACCCGCGCCGAGAGTGGCACCAGCAACCGATTGGCGGTACCGGCCCTGGCGTTCTGCTCATGGATCACCAGTGGCACGCCGCACAGCCGCGCGGCCACGCCGCCGGGGCCGGTCACATAGCCGCCAAAGCCCAGGACACATACGGGCTTGAGCTGGCGAATGATGCGCCGTGCCTGCAGTACGGCCTTGACCAAGATGAAAGGCGCCTTGAGCAACGACAGCTTGCCCTTGCCACGCAAGCCGCTGACCTGAATCAGATGCAATGGCAAACCCGCCTGCGGCACCAGTTCGTTCTCGATGCCACGCGGGGTGCCCAGCCAGTGCACGCTGTAACCGCGCGCCTGGAACTCACGGGCGCAGGCCAGCGCCGGGAACACGTGCCCCCCGGTGCCGCCGGCCATGATCAATACATTTTTGCCTTCAGCGGCCATGACTGGTCTCCTCGGCAAAATCGCTTTCGCTGAATTCGTGCTCCTCACTGCCCAGGTGCGTGCGGCTCTCCCACTCGATGCGCAGCAACAGGCCCACGCAGGCGCAGCAGATCACCAGCGAGCTCCCCCCGTAACTGAGAAACGGCAGGGTCAGGCCCTTGGTCGGCAGCAGGCCGACGTTCACACCGATGTTGATCAGGAACTGGCCAATCCACAGGAAAGCCAGGCCGAACGCCATGTAGGCGGCAAAGAACTGTTTGGCTTTTTCGGCCCACAGGCCGATGTAAAGGGCGCGCACGGTGACAAACACGAACAGCGCGACGGTCAGCAGCGAGCCGACCACGCCCAGTTCTTCCGCAAGGACCGAGAACACGAAGTCGGTGTGCGCTTCAGGCAGGTAGAACTGCTTCTGCACGCTGTTGCCCAGGCCAACGCCCAGCCACTCGCCACGGCCAAAGGCAATCAGTGCCTGGGTCAGCTGGTAGCCGGAGCCGAACTGATCGGCCCAGGGGTCGGTGAAGGTAATAAGGCGCGCCATCCGGTACGGCTGCGCCTGGACCAGTACAAACACCGCCAGCACCGCCAGCACCACCATCAGGCTGAAGCGGAACAGCCCCACCCCTCCCAAAAACAACATGGCCGCCGCCGCGCCCATCATCACCACGGTGGCGCCGAAGTCCGGTTCCATCAGCAGCAAGGCGGCCATGGGCAGCAGCACGATGAACGGCTTGAAGAAGCCCATCCAGGTTTCGCGCACCTCGGTCTGTCGGCGTACCAGGTAGCCGGCCAGGTAGATGACCACGAACACCTTGGCGATTTCCGAAGGCTGAACGTTGAAGAAGCTGAAACCGATCCAGCGCATGGAGCCGTTGACTTCACGGCCAATCCCCGGCACCAGTACCAGTACCAGCAGGCCGAAGGCGCCAAGCAGCATCATGAAGCCCATGCGCTGCCAAGTGGCGATCGGCACCAGCAGCGTTGCACCACAGGCCACCAGGCCAAGGAACACGTACACCAGGTGGCGGAACATGTGATATAGCGGGTTGCCGGACTGTACAGCAGCCACTTCCGAGGATGCCGAAGTGATCATCACCAGGCCCAGGCCCAGCAAGGCCAGGCAACCGGCGAGCATCGGGAAGTCCAGGTCGATGCCACGGCCGCTGATCAGCGGCGACGGGTAGGGCTTGAAGATGCCGAAGATCATGCAAGACCTCCCGCTGCCTGGGCGAACAGGCGCCCGCGTTCCTCGAAGTTCTTGAACATGTCGAGGCTGGCGCATGCCGGCGACAGCAGCACGGCATCGCCGGCCCGGGCCAGCTCGGCACACTGCTGTACGGCATCGTCAAGGGTCTTGACCCGAACCAGCGGCACAGCATCGCCCAACGCCTCGGCCAGACGCTCGGCATCACGGCCAAGCAATACCACGGCGCGGCAGTAACGCTTGACCGGCTCGCGCAACGCAGTGAATTCGGCACCTTTGCCATCACCACCGGCGATCAGCACCAGCTTGCCTTCGATATCGGCGCCCAGGCCTTCGATGGCGGCCAGGGCAGCACCGACGTTGGTGGCCTTGGAGTCGTCGTACCAGTTAACGCCGTTACGCTCGCGCACCCACTGGCACCGGTGGGCCAGGCCACTGAACTCGCGCAGGGCCTCGAGCATCGGCTCGAACGGCAGACCGGCAGCATGGCCCAAGGCCAGTGCTGCCAGGGCGTTGCTCTGGTTGTGGGCGCCGCGAACCTTCAGTTCGCGCGCCGGCATCAATGCCTGGAACTCGAACGCCAGGTATTTTTCACCACCCACTTCGCGCAGGCCGAAGGCTTTGAAGTCCGGCTGGCCGAGGCCGAAGGTCCAGCATGGGCGGCCCTCCACGGGCAATGGCCGGCTGAGGGCATCCTGACGGTTCACCACCACCTGCCTGGCCCCGCGGAAGATCCGGTGCTTGGCCAGGTGGTAGGCCGGAAGGCCGCTATAGCGGTCCATGTGGTCTTCGCTGATGTTCAGAACGGTCGCCACTTCGGCGTTGAGCTGGTCAGTGGTTTCCAGCTGGAAGCTGGAAAGCTCCAGCACGTACAGTTCGATGTCATCGGCCAGCAGGTCGAGCGCCGGGGTACCGAGGTTACCGCCCACGGCCACGCGTTTACCGGCCTTGGCGGCCATTTCACCGACCAGCGTCGTGACGGTGCTCTTGGCGTTGGAACCGCTGATGGCAATGATCGGCGCCTTGGCATGGCGAGCAAACAGCTCGATGTCGCCAGACAGCTTCACGCCACGCGCGGCCGCCTGCTGCAAGGCCGGCGTGGCCAAGGCCAGACCGGGGCTCACGTACAACTCGTTGGCGCGGCACAGGAAGTCCACGTCCAGTTCACCACAGCGCACTTCCACCTGCGGGTAATCACGGCGCAGGGTTTCCAGTTCCGGCGGTTGCTCGCGGGTATCGGCGACCGCAAAGGCAATGCCCCGGCTCGCCAGGAAGCGAACCAGGGACATGCCGCTCTTGCCGAGGCCGACAACGATGCGGAATTGGTCGGAAGCGATCAAAGACACGCTCATCTACCTCAATTTCAGGGTTGCAAGGCCAATCAGTACCAGGATCACGGTGATGATCCAGAATCGGACGATCACCCGAGGCTCTGGCCAGCCCTTGAGTTCAAAGTGGTGGTGAATCGGCGCCATGCGGAACACGCGCTTGCCGGTCAGCTTGAAGGAGGCGACCTGGATGACCACCGACAGGGTTTCCACCACGAAGATGCCGCCCATGATGAACAGCACGATTTCCTGGCGCACGATGACGGCGATGGTGCCCAGCGCGGCGCCCAGCGCCAGCGCGCCGACGTCACCCATGAACACTTGCGCCGGGTAGGTGTTGAACCACAGGAAGCCCAGGCCGGCTCCGATCAGCGCGCCGCAGAACACGATCAGCTCGCCCGAGCCCGGCACGTAGGGGATCAGCAGGTACTCGGCGAACTTCACGTTACCCGACAGGTAGCAGAAGATGCCCAGCGCGCCGCCGACCATCACCGTCGGCATGATTGCCAGGCCGTCGAGGCCATCAGTGAGGTTGACCGCGTTGCTCGAACCGACAATGACGAAGTAGGTCAGTACGACGAAGCCGACGCCCAGCGGAATGGTGACATCCTTGATGAACGGCAGGATCAGCGTGGTCTCGACGCTGGTTGGCGCCGTCTTGTACAGGAACACCGCCGCCGCCAGGCCGAACACCGACTGCCAGAAGTACTTCCAGCGGCTCGGAAGGCCACGGGAGTTCTTTTCGATCACCTTGCGGTAGTCATCGACCCAGCCAATGGCACCGAACGCCAGGGTGACGATCAGCACAACCCACACATAGCGGTTGCTCAGGTCGGCCCACAGCAAGGTGCTGATGGCAATGGCCGACAGGATCAGCGCACCACCCATGGTCGGGGTACCGGACTTGGACAGGTGCGATTGCGGGCCGTCGTTACGCACGGCCTGGCCGATCTGGCGAATTTGCAGGGTACGGATCATCCAGGGGCCCAGCCACAGCGCCAGGGACAACGCGGTCAGTACACCAAGAATCCCGCGCAGGGACAGGTACTGAAAGACCGCGAAGCCTTTATGGAACTGTTGCAGATACTCGGCCAACAGCAGCAGCATTAATGTTTCTCCCCGCTGGCACCGCACAATGCCGCCACGACGTTTTCCATCGCAGCGCTGCGCGAGCCCTTGATCAAGATAGTGGTGTCACTGGCATTCTCGGCGCTAACCGCATCGATCAGCTCAGCTTGAGTAGCGAAATGGCGGCCATTGGCGCCGAACGCCTTGACCGCATGTGTCATGTTGGAACCCACTGCGTACAGGGCGTCGACCTTGCCACGCGCGTAGTCACCCACCTGACGGTGGCCTTCTTCCGCCCATTGCCCCAATTCGCCGATATCCCCAAGCACCAGAACGGTGCGTCCGGAAAAGCCGGCGAGTATATCAATGGCTGCGCACATAGAGGTGGGATTTGCGTTGTAACTGTCGTCGATTACCCGTACCCCGTTCGGCGCGATCTGCGCCACGGTACGCCCCTTGACCGGTTGCACGGCAGCCAGGCCTGCGGCAATACCGCTCAGGCTCAGACCAACGGCATGTGCTGCGGCGGCGGCGGCCAAGGCGTTGCTGACGTTGTGTTCACCCAGCACATTGAGTTGCACGGCTACCGTTTCACTGGCGCCATGCAGGGTAAAGGACGGGCAGCCACGGGCATCGCGACCAATGTCTGAAGCGTGGAAATCGGCTTTCGGGTTGCTGCGTGCGAAACTGACGACCTTGTGCGCACCGGCACGCGCCTTCCAGATATCAAAGGCTTTGTCGTCCAGGTTGAGAATGGCAATACCGTCCTCGCCCAGGCCTTCGAGAATCTCGCCCTTGGCTTCGACGATCTTGTCCGGGCCGCCGAATTCGCCAACGTGGGCAGTACCGGCGTTGTTGATGATGACCACCTGCGGTTGTGTCAGGCCCACGGTGTAGCGGATTTCGCCAATGCGCGAGGCGCCCAGCTCGATCACTGCTGCGCTGTGTTCCGGGGCGATTTCCAGCAGTGTCAGCGGTGCGCCGAGGTCATTGTTCAAGTTGCCGCGGGTGGCGTGCACCAGGCCACCGGTACGCAGGATGCTGGCGAGCATCTCCTTGACCGTGGTCTTGCCGCTGGAACCGGTAATGGCTACTACAGGCTTGTCGAAAGCCGCGCGGTTCAGGGCGCCGAGCTGACCCAGTGCTGCCCGGCAATCCTTGACCAGCAACTGCGGCAGGTCGACACCGGCCACTTCATGCTCGACCAGGGCGGCTACTGCGCCTTTGGCTTTTACATCAGCCAGGTAGTCATGGCCATCGAAACGCGGGCCGGCCAGGGCGACGAACAGTTGCCCGGCGCTGACACTGCGGCTATCGATGCTGACACCGGTGAACGTGGCGTCAGCACCAATTTGTTGACCATTCAGTGCTGTGGTCAGCTGGCTGAGTGACAGCGGCTTAAGCATGTGGAGCCTCCCAGGCTGCAAGTGCCTTTTCGGCTTCGGTCAAATCTGAGAAATCATGGCGCTCGCCATTGATTTCCTGGTAATCCTCGTGCCCCTTGCCGGCCAGCACGATCACGTCGTTGGCAGCGGCAGTGGCGATCAGGTGCGCAATGGCTTCGCCACGGCCGGCGACGAACTCGACGTCGTCAGGCCTGGCGAAACCGGGGCGGATATCATCGAAGATGCGCAACGGATCTTCAGTACGTGGGTTGTCGTCGGTGACCAGTACGCGGTCGGCCAGGCGCTCGGCCACTTCGGCCATCAGCGGGCGCTTGCCGCGATCACGGTCACCGCCGCAGCCGAACAGGCACAATAACTTGCCATGAGCGTGCGGGCGCAGGGCCTCGAGTACTTTTTCAAGCGCATCCGGCGTGTGTGCGTAGTCGACTACCACCAGCGGCTTGTCGCCGCCACCCAGGCGCTGCATGCGGCCTACCGGCCCCTGCAATTGCGGGGTAACCTTGAGGATCTCGTCCAGCGCATAGTCCAGCGCCAGCAGGGTCGCCACCGCGGCAAGCATGTTGCTCAGGTTGAAGCGGCCCAGCAACTGGCTGCGCAAGATGCGCTCACCTTGGGCAGTGACGATCGTAGCGCGCACGCCATCGTCACTGAACACGGCTTCGCGGCAGAACAGCGAGGCCTCAGGGCTTTCCAGGCTATAGCTCAACAGCCGGCTTTCGATATGGTCGACACTCGGGCGGCGAGCAAAGTCGTCGGCCAGGCGACGACCAAAGCCGTCATCCAGGTTGACCACCTGGCAACGCAGGCTCGGCCAGGCGAACAGCTTGGCCTTGGCGGCCTCGTAGGCCTCCATGCTGCCGTGATAGTCGAGGTGGTCGCGGGACAGGTTGGTCATCACCGCAATGTCAAACTCCAGTGCGGCAACCCGGCCTTGCTCCAGAGCATGGGAAGACACTTCCATGGCCACGGCCTTGGCGCCGCCTTTCTTGAGGTCATTGAGGGTCGACTGCACGGCAATCGGGTCGGGCGTGGTCAGGCGGCCGCTCTGCAACTCGCCGTAGAAACCGGTACCCAGGGTGCCAATCAGGCCGCAGCGCTGGCCAAGCAGGTCGAGCGCCTGGGCTACCAGTTGGGTAACGCTTGTCTTGCCGTTGGTGCCGGTCACACCGACCAGATTCAACTGGCGGCTCGGTTCACCATAGAAGCGCCCGGCAATATCTGAAAGCTGAGCGATCAGGCCTTTGACCGGAATCAGGGGCGCATCGGTCAGCGGCAGCACGTTGGCGCCCTGTTCTTCATAGGCCACGGCGGCAGCGCCGCGGGCCAGGGCATCGGCAATATGCTCGCGACCATCGACCTTGGCACCCGGCACGGCCAGGAACAAGTCCCCCGGGCGCACACTGCGGCTGTCCAGGGTCAGCTCACGGATCAACGGATCACGGCTGGCGTGGGCGAAAAGTTTGCTTAATGGCATTGTCATCATCCACGCCCTCCCTTGGCTGCTGCTGCATTGACTTGCGATGGCACGACTGGTGCCGGTGGCGGCAGGTTGTCTGGCGGCACGTTCATCAGGCGCAGGGTGCCGGACATGACGTTGCTGAATACAGGCGCCGAAACCAGGCCACCGAAGTAACCACCCTTTCTCGGCTCATCGATGACCACGACGATGGCGTAGCGCGGGTCGCTCATTGGCCCGAAGCCGGCGAACAGCGAGCGGTAGGCGTTTTCGGTGTACCCCTTGGCACCCACGGTGGCCTTGCGCGCGGTGCCGGACTTGCCGGCCACGTGATAGAACGGCACCCGGGCCCGGAACACGCCGCGCGGCGCTTCGATCACCTGCTGCAACATGCCCTGAACAGTTTCGGCGACTTCCTTCGGAATGGCCTGCACGGCTTCCGGCGTCTTGTCGACCTTGATGATCGACAGCGGCACCATCTTGCCGTCGTTGGCCAGCGCCGCGTAGGCATGCACCAGCTGCAGGGCGGTCACCGACACACCGTAGCCATAGGACAGGGTTGCGGTCTCGGCCTTGCGCCACTCGCGGTGGTTGGGCAGGTTGCCGACACGCTCGCCCGGGAAGCCAAGGCCGGTGTACTGACCCAGGCCGACCTGGGACATGACCCGGTAGATGGCTTCGCCGCCAATGTCGAAGGCGATCTTGCTCATGCCAACGTTACTGGAGTTGATCAGGATGCCGGTCAAATCAAGAATCGGGCCCTCGCTGCGCGACACATCCCTGATGGTGTAGCGACCGATCTGCAGGCTGCCAGGGTACACCTCGACCTTGTCGCTCGGTTTCCAGCGGCCGCTCTGCAGCGCTGCACTCATGGTGATCGGCTTGACCGTGGAACCCGGCTCGAACACGTCGATGATCGCCCGGTTACGCATGGCCGCCGGGAACATGCTACGGCGGTTGTTGGGGTTGTAGGTCGGCTGGTTGACCATGGCCAGGACCTCACCGGTCTTGACGTCCATGATCACCAGGCTGCCGGCCTTGGCGTCCTGCTCGGCAATGGCGTTGCGCAGCTCACGGGTAGCCAGGTACTGCAGGCGCAGGTCTATCGACAACGCCAAGGTCTTCCCGGCCTTGGCGTTCTTGGTAACCTGAATGTCCTTGATCAGCCGGCCGCGCCGGTCCTTGATCACCTGGCGTTTGCCGGGCACACCGGCCAGCCACTCGTCATAGGCCAGCTCCACCCCTTCGCGACCGTGGTCATCAAGGTCGGTAAAGCCGACCATGTGCGCGGCCACATCACCGGCCGGATAGAAACGGCGGAATTCTTCCAGGCCGTACACACCAGGTACTTTGAGGTCGAGCACATGCTGGCCCTGTTCGGGGGTCAGCCCTCGGACCAGGTAGATGAACTCCTTGTTGGCCTGCTGGGTCAGGCGCTCGGCAAGCCGCTGCGGGTTTTGCCCCAGCGCTGCGGCCAATTGCGGCCAGCGCTCCCTGGAGGCCTGCATCTCTTTGGGGTTGGCCCACAGGGTGGTGACCGGAGTACTCACGGCCAACGGCTCACCGTTGCGGTCGGTAATCAAGCCCCGGTGCGCCGGGATGGGGATATGACGCAGGCTGCGTGCATCGCCCTGTTCCTTGAGGAAGTCACGGTCAACCACCTGCAGGTCGATGATGCGCCAGCAAATGGCACCGACCATGATCGCCAGCAAACCGATCACCACGCGGAAGCGCCACGGGTAGAGTGCGCCTTCGAGTTTCATCATGGCGCCACCATCCGGACTTCGTCAGCTGACGGCACGCGCATGTTCAACTGTTCGGAGGCCAGGGTCTCGATGCGGCTGGCAGCGGTCCAGGTACTCTGCTCAAGAATCAACCGGCCCCATTCGGCCTGAGCCTTGTCGCGCTCGTTCAATTCACCGTACAGGGTGTTGAGCAATTGACGGTTCCAGTGCGCACTGTAGGACACGGCAATGGCCGAAACCAGTACGCCGATGAACAGCAGAAGCATCAGGAAGCTTCCGCCTGGCAAAGGTTTGGCAAGCAGCCTGCTCACCGCAGCTTCTCCGCCACGCGCATCACGGCACTACGCGACCGCGGGTTGGCCTTGAGCTCGGCCTCGGAGGCGAACTGAGCCTTGCCGATGAGCTTGATCTTCGGCTCGAAGACCTTGTGCTGAACCGGCAGGTTACGCGGCAGGTTGTCGGCCTCCCCCTTCACCAGCTTGCGCATGAACAGCTTGACGATGCGATCTTCCAGCGAATGGAAACTGATGACCGCCAGGCGACCACCGACTTCGAGCGCATCGAGTGCAGCCTCAAGGCCAGCCTCCAGGTCACCCAGCTCGTTGTTGACGTGAATGCGCAGCCCCTGGAAGGCACGGGTAGCCGGGTTCTTGCCCTTTTCCCAGGCCGGATTGGCCACTTTGAGCACCTCCGCCAGGTCGGCGGTACGGGTAAAGGGCTGTTTTTCGCGGCGTTCGACCACTGCACGCGCCATGCGCCCGGCAAAGCGTTCCTCACCGTACTCCTTGAAGACGCGGGCGATTTCTTCCACGGGCGCAGTGGCGATGAACTCGGCGGCACTGATGCCTTGGTCCGGGTTCATGCGCATGTCCAGCGGGCCATCATTGAGGAAGCTGAAGCCACGCTCTGGATCATCCAGCTGCGGCGAGGACACGCCCAGGTCCAGCAACACGCCACTGACCTTGCCGTGCAGGCCGCGCGCTGCCACTTCCGCGCCCAACTCGGCAAAACTGCGCTGCACAATGACAAAGCGGCCGTCTTCGGCCGCCAGCGCTTGCCCCGTGGCAATCGCCTGTGGATCTTTGTCGAAGCCCAAGAGCCGTCCTTGCGGCCCGAGCTTGCTGAGAATCAGACGGCTGTGTCCGCCACGGCCGAAAGTGCCGTCCAGATAGCAACCGTCGGCGCGCAGGGCCAATGCCTCGACAGCTTCATCGAGCAGGACGGTAATGTGGTTGAAGCCGCTATCTATGGTCACAGGATCAGGTCACGCAATTCGTCGGGCATGGCGCCCGGTTGTTGGATAGCTGCAAGGTCGGCTGCCGAAACCACGTTCCAGGCATCTTCATCCCACAGCTGGAATTTGTTCAGTTGCCCCACCAGCATCGCCTTCTTGTCGAGCTTGGCGTACTCACGCAGGCGGGGCGGCACCAGGAAACGCCCACTGCCATCGAGCTCCAGGTCAACCGCATTACCGATCAGCAAACGCTGCAGGCGGCGGTTTTCCTCACGCAACGACGGCAAGGCACGCAACTTGGCTTCTATCTGTTCCCACTCGTCGAGGGGATAAACACACAAGCAAGGGTCTACGGCGTCAATGGTCACGATCAGTTGGCCATTGCAACGTGAGTCGAGCTCGTCACGGTACCGGCTCGGCATGGCGAGACGGCCCTTGGCATCGAGGCTGACGGCGTTGGCTCCGCGGAACACGGCTGTGATTCCCCACAATGTTAGCTTTTTTGTGTCAGAAAACCCACTTCATCCCACTTTCTGCCACTTGCGCACACTATAGGAATCCGCCCGCAGCACCGTCAAGGCACGTTCATAAGGAAAAGCCTTACAGGACCGCGATTTAGCGCGACAACGGAATGTGGAAGGACTGCCAGAGAGAAAAAAACACGAGAAAAATCAAACCCACGCAAGCGAATGGAGTTCGAAGTTAAAGTAATTTATTAAGAGTAAGATTTTTTCGGTATTACCAGAGAGGATCTGCTATCGATTCAAGCAGGAAGAGAAAGGTGGAGAGTCGATCTGTAAGCCGGGTTTTGTCGAGGACAGTCATTCCTCTACGACGGCCATCACTGGACGCCTCTAGCAACCTACCCGGTTCCGACGCGGGCCACGCCTGATGGAACCCTATTTGGTCTTGCTCCGAGTGGGGTTTACCTAGCCACGAACTGTTGCCAGCCGTGCGGTGCGCTCTTACCGCACCTTTTCACCCTTACCGGCACCGAAGTGCTTAGGCGGTTATTTTCTGTGGCACTTTCCGTAGGCTCACGCCTCCCAGGCGTTACCTGGCACTCTGCCCTATGGAGCCCGGACTTTCCTCCCCCTGCTGCTCACACAACAAAAAAGTTGCGGAACAAAAACAGGCAGCGACTGTCCGATCGACTCTCCGCCGCCAAGGTTACCGGCACGCGCGCGCAAGAACAAGCGATACCGACATTTATATCAAACTGCCACTACTCAGCTTTCTGCTTTTCCAGGGCAAGTTGATACAACAGGTTCTTGCGCACACCGGTAATTTCCGCTGCAAGCGCCGCAGCCCGCTTGAGTGGCAACTCCGCCAATAGCAGGTCGAGCACGCGCTGAGCTTCGGCACTGATGGCCTGCTCGCCCTCCGGCGCGCTCCAACCGCCGACCAGCACCACGCACTCACCGCGCTGCTGGTTGCTGTCGCCAGCTACGAAAGCCCGCAGCTCAGCCAGCGGCAAGCCCTTGAGGGTCTCGAAGGTCTTGGTCAGTTCGCGCGCCAGCAACGCCGGACGGTCGCCACCAAATACCACCTCCATGTCTTCAAGACATTCCAGGATTCGATGCGGGGCTTCATAGAAGATCAACGTGCGCGGCTCTTCCTTCACCTGCTCCAGCCGCGCTCGACGCCCTGTCTGCTTGGCCGGCAGGAAGCCTTCGAAGATGAAACGGTCCGACGGCAGGCCTGCCGCCGATAGTGCGGCGATCAAGGCACAGGCGCCCGGCACCGGCACCACGCTCACCCCCGCGGCACGCGCCTGACGCACCAGGTGATAGCCCGGGTCGGAAATCAGAGGCGTGCCGGCATCGGAGACCAACGCCACATTTTCACCCGCCAGCAGCTTGGAGAGAAAACGCCCGCCTTCGTCGCGCTCGTTGTGCTCATGACAAGCGGCCAACGGCGTGTCGATGCCAAAGTGTTGCAGCAGGCGGATCGAATGACGGGTGTCTTCGGCGGCGATCAGGGCCACGTCCGCCAGCACCTTCAGCGCCCGGGCGCTCATGTCGTCGAGGTTGCCGATGGGGGTTGCCACCACATACAGCGTCCCCACCGTGGATTTCGAAGCCCCTGCCACATCAGTCACTGCGCACACCTGTCATTCGGATCAAAGGCGCCATTGTAGCCCGAGCGCCTGCAACAGGGCGTAAAGAACTTCGCCGGCGATCAGGAACAAGCCACCTATAGTGAAGGATCGACACAGCAACATCGCGCCCCGGCCAGTGCTTGGGTACAATTGCCGGCCAACTTGATCGAGTAACAGGACCTTTACATGATCGCTTGCCTGCGGCTGCTCACAGCCCTCTGCCTCGCCGCCCTGCTGGCAGCCTGCGCCAGCTCGCCCTCATCCAGCCTGGGCGAACTGCCACGCACCCCGGACGCCAGCATCGAGCAACTGCTCGAAAAGGCCGCTTCCAGCAAGTCTGCGGAAGACGCCGCTCTGCTGCGCCTGAGCGCGGCCGATCTGGCCTACAAGCAGAAGGACTTCCCACGCGCCGCACGCATTCTCGAGCAGGTCCAGCTGGACACACTCAAGCCGGCCCAGCAAGTATTCGCCAGCACCCTCGCGGCCGAACTGGCCATGAGCCGCAACCAGCCCAAGGCGGCCCTGACCGCCCTGGCCCACCCCAGTCTGCAGCGCCTTGCCGAGCTGCCGCCAGAGCAACAGGCGCGCACCTATACCGTGCACGCCGCCGCACTTGAAGCCGATGGCCAGGCCCTGGCTGCCGCACAGCAGCGCATACTGCTGGCGCCACTGCTCAGCGGCCAGGCGGCCAGCGCCAACAATGACGCCACCTGGGCCCTGGTCGCCTCGCTGCCTGCAGAGCAACTGCAGCAGCCAACCAACGATCAGACACTGGCCGGCTGGACCAGCCTGGCGTTCGCCGTGAAAAGCGCCGGCACCCTGGAGCAGCAGCAAGCAGCCATCGAGGCCTGGGTCAAACAGCACCCGGACCACCCTGCCGCCCAGCAACTGCCGGTGGCACTGATCAAGCTCAAGGAACTGGCCAGCCAGCCGCTGACCAGGATCGCCCTGCTGCTACCTCAGGAAGGCCCACTGGCCGGTGTTGCCCGCGCACTGCGTGACGGCTTCATGGCCGCTCACTTCCAGGCCCAGCAAACCGGCCAGCCAGCGCCTGCGGTGCAGGTGTTCGACAGCTCGCGTATCGGCTCGCTGGACGACTTCTATCGCCAGGCCCAAGCCGCCGGCGTGCAGCTAGTCATCGGCCCGCTGGAAAAACCATTGGTCAAACAACTGGCCGCCAAACCACAACTGCCGATCACCACCCTGGCCCTGAACTACGCTGACGCCGGCCAGAAGGCGCCGCCACAGTTGTTCCAGTTCGGCCTGGCTGCCGAAGACGAAGCCCGTGAAGTCTCCCGCCGCGCCCGCGCCGATGGCATGGTCCGCGCCGTAGCCCTGGTACCGAGCGGCGAATGGGGTGACCGTGTCCTGGCCGCCTTCCGCCAGGACTGGGAAGGCAATGGCGGAACCCTGCTCGCCGCCGAACGCATCGCCCAGCCGGTCGCCCTGGCCCAGCAGATTGCCGACCTGTTCCAGCTACGCCAGAGCGAAGGCCGCGCCAAGAGCCTGCAAAGCACGGTAGGCGGCCGCATCGCTGCACAACCGTCGCGCCGTCAGGACATCGACTTCATCTTCCTCGCCTCGACCCCACAACAGGCGCAGCAGATCAAGCCGACCCTGAACTTCCAGTACGCCGGTGACGTGCCGGTCTATGCCACTTCGAACCTGTACAGCGCCAGCGGCGACGTCAACCAGTACAATGACATGAACGGCATCCGCTTCTGCGAAACACCGTGGCTGCTCGACACCAGCAACAGCCTGCGTCAACAGGTTGTACAGCAGTGGCCGCAAGCTGCTGGCAGCCTCGGCCGCCTGTATGCCATGGGCGTCGATGCCTACAGCCTGGCACCGCGCCTGGGCCAACTGAAAGCGCTACCGGACAACCGCATCCTGGGCCTTTCGGGCAGCCTGAGCATCAATGCCAACCAGCGCGTCGAGCGCCAGCTGCCATGGGCCGAGTTTACCGGCGGCCAGGTCAAGCGCCTGCCTGACACCGTGCGTTGATGGCCTCAGCATCGCCAACCAGCGCCGGGCAAGCGGCAGAAACCCAAGCCCTTGAGTACCTTCAAGGGCAAGGGCTGCAGTTGCTGGCACGCAACTGGCGATGCAAAGGCGGTGAGCTTGATCTGGTCATGCTCGACGCCGATACAGTAGTATTCGTCGAAGTCCGCTACCGCTTGCACGCGGCCTTCGGAGGCGCCCTCGACAGTATCGACGGGCGCAAGCAGAAACGGTTGGTGCTTGCTGCCAGCCTGTTCCTGCAGAAGGAGGCTCACTGGGGCAACCACCCCTGCCGCTTCGACGTAGTCGCCCTGCAGGGCAGCCACCACGCAGGCAGACCGCTTCAATGGCTGAAAAACGCCTTCGAATGCTGAACCCACTTTGTTTTTTCGCTCTATGTATCGCGGGCTGGTCGTTGTTGCGCGTAGCAAAGGCCACCGCCCCACTTAAGGTCACCAGATGGACATGCAATCCCGAATTCGCCGGCTGTTCGAGGCCAGCATCGAAACCAAGCAACAGGCAATGGACATCCTGGCACCGCACATCGAGCAGGCCAGCCTGGTCATGGTCAATGCGTTGCTCAACGAGGGCAAGATGCTCGCCTGCGGCAACGGCGGCTCGGCCGGCGATGCCCAGCACTTTTCATCGGAGCTGCTCAACCGCTTCGAGCGCGAGCGCCCCAGCTTGCCGGCCATCGCGCTGACCACCGACAGCTCGACCCTGACCTCGATCGCCAACGACTACAGCTACAACGAAGTCTTTTCCAAGCAGATCCGCGCCCTGGGCCAGCCCGGTGACGTTCTGCTGGCGATCTCCACCAGCGGCAATTCGGCCAACGTGATCCAGGCGATCCAGGCCGCACATGACCGCGAAATGATTGTCGTAGCATTGACTGGTCGCGACGGCGGCGGCATGGCTTCGCTGCTGCTACCCGAGGACGTGGAAATCCGCGTGCCTTCGACAGTTACCGCGCGCATCCAGGAAGTCCACCTGCTGGCGATCCACTGCCTGTGCGATCTGATCGACAGCCAACTGTTCGGGAGTGAAGAATGACCCCTATGCGCCTCGGCCTGATGGCCCTGACCCTGTGCCTGAGCGTCACTGGTTGCAGCTCGGTACTCACCTCCACCCGCAATTCGCCGATCGAGGACGATCGCGGCACGCGCACCATTGGTAGCAAGATCGACGACTCGCTGATCGAAACCAAGGCCGCCGTGAACATTTCCAAGGCCAGCCCAGACCTGGACAAAGGCTCGCACATCGTTGTCAGCAGCTACAACGGCATCGTCCTGCTGGCCGGCCAGACCCCGCGCGCCGACCTCAAGAGCCTTGCAGAGCAAACCGCCAGCCAGGTACAGCGCGTCAAGAGAGTGCACAACGAGCTGCAAGTGATGCAGCCTTCCTCCATTCTGGCGCGCAACAACGACGCCTGGCTGACCACCAAGATCAAGGCTCAGATGCTGACCGACAGTGCCGTGCCCAGCTCGCGCATCAAGGTGATTACCGAAAACGGCATCGTCTACCTGCTTGGCCTGGTCACCCGTCAAGAAGCCAACTCGGCCACTGCCGTGGTGCAGGGCGTGTCGGGCGTGCAGAAGATCGTCAAGCTGTTCGAGTACATCGATTGAATCAGTGATTGCCTGCGCGGGCCTCTTCGCGGGTAGTCCCGCTCCATCGCAGACACAAAAAAGGCGACCCATCCGGATCGCCTTTTTTGTTACTTGACCACTTTCAGGCTTGGCCGGCCAGTCGGACGCGGCGGCTGCCCTCCATCGTCTGGCGGGCCATCGCCATCCGGCTGTACATCATCGTCTTCCAGCTCGTCGCCATCCATCAAAGGCGGCTCCAGCTCGAAAACCATACCCTGGCCATTTTCGCGGGCGTAGATACCCAGGATGGCACCAACCGGCACGAACAGCGAGTGAGCCACGCCACTGAAGCGCCCCTCAAAGCTGACTGCGTCATTGTCCATGTGCAGGCTGCGCACGGCACTTGGCGAGATATTCAAGACGATCTGGCCATCGCTGGCGAAACCATCCGGCACCTGAACTTTCGGGAATTCGGCATTGACCAGCATATGGGGCGTGCAATCGTTGTCGACGATCCACTCGTACAGTGCTCGAACCAGATAGGGGCGACTGGAGTTCATCAACGGCTCCTTAAAGCTTGCGCATTTCACGTTCTACGGAGGACAGGCTCGCCTGGAAAGGCTCGCGGGCGAACTGGCGCTCCATGTAATCCAGCAGCGGCTTGGCTTGCCGCGGCAACTCGATACCCAACACCGGCAAACGCCAGAGTATGGGCAATAGACAGCAATCGACCAGGCTTTGCTCATCACTCATGAAGCAGACGAACTCGCTGAACAACGGCGAGACACCGGTCAGGCTTTCGCGCAAGGCCTTGCGCGCCTCGGTTCGGGCAGCTTCACTGCTACGCGGGTCAAGTACGGTATCGGCCAAGGCACACCAGTCGCGCTGGATGCGATGCATCAGCAGACGGCTGTTGCCACGCGCAACCGGGTACACCGGCATCAGCGGCGGGTGCGGGTAACGCTCCTCGAGGTATTCCATTACCACGGTCGATTCATACAACGCCAGGTCACGGTCGACCAAGGTCGGCACGCTGCCATATGGGTTGACCTCGACCAGCTTCGGCGGCAGGCGGGCGGGATCGACATCGATAAACTGCACGCTGACGCCCTTCTCGGCCAAAACCAGGCGCACCCGATGAGAATAATGATCAGCGGGATCGGAATAGCAGGCTAACCTGTTGGTTGCGCCCATGTAGCGGCTCCTCGCACGGATGCTTGTGCAACTTTAAATGAAAACGCGCCCGGGGTGACCTGGCAATACTGCTAGGCCACCCCGGGCGCGTTCAACAACCAGAAACTACTGCGTGATCAGTGCACGTCCTTCCAGTATTCACGCTTGAGCAAGTAGGCGAATACGAAGAAGAAAGCCAGGTACAGCAACACATAGGTGCCGATGCGCTGGCTCTCCAGCTTGACTGGGTTGGCCGAATAGGCCAGGAAGGTCACAAGGTTCTTGACCTTCTCGTCGAACTGCTCGGTCGTCAGGGTACCGGAATTCGGCGTAATGGTCAGCTGATCACAAGCTTCATGGGTCAACGGGCTGCCGGTCAACGGGTCGAATTGCTTCTTGCCATCGACCACAGTCTGCACCTGCTTGCAACCTACCACCTGGTTGCCTTGCAGACCTACCAGCACGTTAGGCATGCCGACGTTCGGGAATACCTTGTTGTTCACCCCGTAAGGGCGCGATGGGTCCTCATAGAAGCTGCGCAGGTAAGTGTAAAGCCAGTCGGTACCGCGTACGCGGGCCACCAGGGTCAGGTCGGGCGGCGCGGCACCGAACCAGGTCTTGGCGTCGCTGGGCTTCATGCCGATCTGCATGTGGTCACCAATCTTGGCACCCGTGAACACCAGCTTCTCGAGCATCAGCTCATGCGGAATCCCCAGGTCATCAGCCACCCGCTCGTAACGCTGGAACTTGGCACTGTGGCAACCCATGCAATAGTTGGCGAAGGTACGCGCACCGTCCTGCATGGCGGCTTTGTCAGTCAGGTCGATATCGACCTTGTCCAGCTCCAGGCCAGTTTCGGCAGCGAAGGAAAAGGCAGGCATCACTGCCAGCAAAAATACTGCAATCAACTTTTTCATCAGCCAGTCACCCTTTCCGGAACCGGTTTGGTCTTCTCGAGCCTTGTGTAGAACGGCATCAGCAGGAAGTAGGCGAAGTACAGCACCGTGCACACCTGCGACAACAAGGTACGCCCAGGTGTCGGTGCCAGTACGCCCAGCACGCCGAGGATGACGAAGGACACGCAGAACACCAGCAGGAAGGCCTTGCTGATCCAGCCCTTGTAACGCATGGAGCGCACCGGGCTGCGGTCGAGCCAGGGCAACACGAACAGCACGGCGATGGCCGCCCCCATGGCAATGACGCCCATCAGTTTGTCAGGCACCGCACGCAGGATTGCGTAGAACGGCGTGAAGTACCACACCGGCGCGATGTGCTCTGGGGTCTTGAAGGCGTTGGCCTGCTCGAAGTTAGGTTTCTCCAGGAAATAACCGCCCATTTCAGGGAAGAAGAACACCACGGCGCAGAACACGAACAGGAACACCACCACGCCGACAATGTCTTTGACGGTGTAGTACGGGTGGAACGGAATACCATCCAGCGGAATACCGTTTTCGTCCTTTTTCTTTTTGATGTCGACGCCATCAGGGTTGTTCGAACCCACTTCGTGCAGGGCGAGGATGTGCAATACCACCAGGCCAAGAATCACGATTGGCAGGGCAACCACATGCAGGGCGAAGAAGCGGTTCAGGGTGATGCCCGAGATCAGGTAGTCACCGCGGATCCACTGGGTGAGGTCATCACCGATCACCGGGATGGCACCGAACAGCGAGATGATCACCTGGGCCCCCCAGTACGACATCTGCCCCCATGGCAGCAGGTAGCCCATGAACGCTTCAGCCATCAGCGCCAGATAGATCAGCATGCCGAACAACCAGACCAGTTCGCGTGGCTTCTGATAGGAGCCGTAGAGCAGGCCGCGGAACATGTGCAGGTAGACCACGATGAAGAACGCTGACGCCCCCGTGGAGTGCAGGTAGCGCAGGATCCAGCCGTATTCCACGTCACGCATGATGTACTCGACCGAGGCGAACGCCTCTTCCGCCGAAGGCGTGAAGCTCATGGTCAGCCAAACGCCGGTCACGATCTGGTTGACCAGCACCAGCAATGCAAGCGAGCCAAAGAAGTACAGGAAGTTGAAGTTCTTGGGTGCGTAATACTTGCTCAGGTGGTCTTCCCACATCTTGGTGGCGGGGAAGCGAGCATCAATCCAGTCCATGAACTTGCTCATCATGCGTTCTCCTGGTCGACGCCAATGACGATGATCTCGTCCGACTCATAAGAGTGTGGTGGCACGGGCAGGTTGAGAGGCGCCGGCTGGGACTTGTAGACACGGCCAGCCAGGTCATAGTGGGAGCCGTGGCACGGGCAGAAGTAGCCACCAACCCATTTCGGCCCAAGGTCAGCGGGTGCCACTTCCGGTCGGAAGGTGGGCGAGCAGCCCAGGTGCGTGCACAGACCAACGAGAATGAGAATTTCCGGTTTGATCGAGCGAACCTCAGGGTCGACGTACGCTGGCTGTACCGAGGCCTTGGACTCGGGGTCGGACAGGTCACCCGTGATTTTTTTCAGATTGCCAAGGATTTCCTCCGTTCGCCGCACGATGAATACGGGCTGGCCACGCCACTCGGCCACCATCTGCTGCCCGGCCTCGACCTTGGCGATGTTGACCTTCACCGGTGCACCCGCGGCTTTCGCCTTGGCACTGGGAAACCATGACCCCACGAACGGTACCGCAGCCCCCACTGCCCCCGCCGCCCCGACCACGGATGTCGCGGCTACGAGGAAGCGGCGCCGGCCTGCGTTGACGCCGTCATTGCTCATTCAGTCCTCTCCCATCAGCTTGCTTGGCCAGTTGGACCTGGCCTGTACTTAGGTTGTGTCAATGGCACTAAAAATTGGCCGCCATGGTAAGAAACAAATCCACACACTGACAAGGTGATTACCCCGGCAAGGGCGACAACCCACGCTTTGCTTGATCTGCGTCTATGCGACAAGCGGCCACTGACTGCTGACAGGTTAGTTCAAGCCCAAAAAAAAAGCCCGGTTCCAAGGAACCGGGCTTTTTTCGACTGCCGAAGCGGTATTAACGCTTGGAGTACTGAGGACGCTTACGCGCTTTACGCAGACCCACTTTCTTACGCTCAACTTCACGAGCGTCGCGGGTGACGTAGCCAGCACGACGCAGAGCGCCACGCAGGGTTTCGTCGTATTCCATCAGAGCGCGGGTGATACCGTGACGGATCGCACCGGCTTGACCGCTGACACCACCACCGGAAACGGTGACGTAGATGTCGAATTTCTCAACGGATTCAGTCAGCTCGAGCGGCTGGCGAACAACCATGCGAGCGGTTTCGCGACCGAAGAACACGTCCAGAGAACGGTTGTTGATGGAGATGTTACCAGTACCCGGACGCAGGAATACGCGAGCGGTTGCGGTCTTGCGACGGCCAGTGCCGTAATTTTGAGTCGCCGACATAATGAACTATCCCGTTAGATCTTCAGTTCTTGAGGCTGCTGAGCAGTGTGTGGGTGAGCAGCACCCGCGTACACTTTCAGCTTACGGTACATGTCGCGACCCAGCGGGTTCTTAGGCAGCATGCCCTTGACCGCAGTTTCGATAACACGCTCAGGGGCCTTGGCGATCAACTTCTCGAAGTTGATTTCCTTGATACCGCCTGGGAAACCGGAGTGGGAGTAGTACATTTTGTCGGAAGACTTGGCACCAGTCACACGAACCTGCTCGGCGTTGATAACGACGATGTAGTCGCCGGTGTCAACGTGAGGGGTGTATTCTGGTTTGTGTTTGCCACGCAGACGGGTAGCGATTTCGGTAGCCAGACGACCCAGGGTCTGGCCAGCGGCGTCGACTACGAACCACTCGCGCTTTACTGTTTCCGGTTTAGCAGTAAAAGTTTTCATTCTCTAAAGCCTCAGAGGCCGCCCAGCGAAAAATAGACGGCGAATCTTACTGGATAGTGCACAGCTTGCCAAGGGCAAGCGCGCAGCCGAACACAGACGCTTTTGGGGGCTCGGGTCGGGCACGCCAATGTTCGACGGGGTTCTTCCTGCGTGATGGTGCATCACTTCCGCCACGCGGAGAGGGGCTGAATTATCCAGATTGCGCGAAAAATTTCAACCTGCTTTGATGAGCATCCATTGCCAAGGAGTGACTAACCGATGGAATACCGCCAGCTCGGCCGTACCGATCTCAACGTCAGCGCCCTGTGCCTGGGTACCATGACCTGGGGCGAGCAGAACATCCAGGCCGAGGCCTTCGCACAAATTGCCCGGGCCAAAGCCGCCGGTGTCAACTTCATCGACACCGCCGAGATGTACCCGGTCCCTCCCCGCCCGGAGACCTACGCGGCCACCGAGCGCATCATCGGCAACTGGTTCCGCGAACATGGCGACCGCGACGCGTGGATCCTGGCCAGCAAGGTTGCAGGCCCGGGCAACGGCATCAGCCATATCCGCGACGGGCAGCTCAAGCACAACCGTCAGCACATCGTCGCGGCGCTGGACGAGAGCCTGAAGCGCCTGCAGACCGACCGAATCGACCTGTACCAGTTGCACTGGCCAGAGCGCAGCACCAACTTTTTCGGCAAGCTGGGCTACCAGCACCTGCCGCAGGATCACTTCACCCCACTGGAAGAAACCCTCCAGGTGCTCGACGAGCAGGTACGTGCGGGCAAGATCCGCCACATCGGCCTGTCCAACGAAACACCGTGGGGCACCATGAAATTCCTGCAATTGGCCGAGAGCCATGGCTGGCCGCGGGCGGTATCGATCCAGAACCCGTACAACCTGCTCAACCGCAGCTTCGAGGTGGGCCTGGCAGAAGTGGCCATACGCGAACAGTGTGGCCTGCTGGCCTATTCGCCGCTGGCCTTCGGCATGCTCTCGGGCAAGTACGAGAACGGCGCACGGCCGGACAATGCACGCCTGACCCTGTTCAGCCGCTTTGCCCGTTACTCCAACCCACAGACCGTGGCGGCCTGCAGCCGCTACGTGCAGCTGGCCCGCGAGCACGGCCTGGACCCGGCGCAAATGGCCCTGGCGTTCGTCACCCGACAGCCGTTCGTGACCAGCAACATCATTGGCGCCACCAGCCTGCAGCAGCTGGACAGCAACCTGGCCAGCCTTGAACTGAACCTGAGCGCCGATCTGCTGACAGCGATCGAAGCCATTCATCAGGAGCAACCCAACCCGGCGCCTTGATCCAAACACTGCGCCCCGCCTCGCGCCGCTGCTCCATGGGGTAGACACAATCGCCAAAAAATAAGACGATCCAGCCGGTGATTGACCACTCTACCCTATAAGAACAATGACAATGATGTTTACCCAACCCTCAGCGTCGCTGCGGCGCGTCAGCATCCTGGCCATTGACAAGGTGTTTGCTTCGACCTTGATGCAGGCCAAGGACTTCTTCCACCTCGCCAGCCTGCGCTACAGCAAGCAGCTGGGCCTGGGCTTGCAGCCCATGTTCGAAATCCGCCTGGTGAGCCCCGACAGCCAGCCCGTGGACAGCTTCAGCAATGTGCAGTTACCGGTTGACGGCGGCCTGGACGACGCTGATGTGATCATCCTTCCGGCCTACTGGGATGATTTCGACAACCTGCTGCAACGTTATCCACAGGTGCTGCCGTGGCTCCGTGAACAGCACGCGCGTGGCGCGGTGCTGTGCGCCGAGGCCAGTGGTGTGTTCTGGCTGGCCGAATCCGGTCTGCTCGATGGCAAGGAGGCGACCACCTACTGGCGCTTCTTCAACAGCTTTGCCGAACGCTTCCCGCAGATCCGCCTGAACCAGGACAAGCACCTGACCGATGCCGACAATATCTATTGCGCCGGCGGTGCAACTTCAGCCTGCGACCTGTACATCTACCTGATCGAACGCTTTTGCGGCGCCAACGTGGCCCGTGCGGTGTCCCGCGATATCCTTTACGAAGTGCAGCGCAACTACACCCCGGGGCGCATGGGTTTTGGCGGGCAGAAGCTGCACCAGGACCTGATCATCCTGCAGATCCAGCACTGGCTGGAGGAGCACTTCGCCGACAAGTTCCGCTTCGAGGATGTGGCTCGCAACCACGGCATGAGCATCCGCAACTTCATGCGCCGCTTCCAGGGCGCAACAGGTGACAAGCCGCTGCACTACCTGCAACGGCTACGCATCGAGACAGCCAAGGGGTTGTTGTCGAGCACGCGCAAGAGCATCAAGACCATCAGTTACGAGGTGGGGTATGACGATGCCAGTTTCTTTGCGCGACTGTTCCGCCAGCACACCGAGTTGTCGCCGAACCAGTATCGGCAGCAGTTCATGCAGGAGGCCTGAGAGGCTTCCAGAGCAGCAGGCTTCGCGCTTGAAGCGACAAGGAAAAACCAGAGCGGATCGCGCATTGCCCTGAATTTTCCTTGCCGTCTGAAGCTTGCTGCTGTTAAGGCTTGTGCGCGCGCGCCAGGAATTCGTGCGACTGCATCTCCAGCAACCGGCTCAGGGTACGCTGGAACTCGAAGCTCAGACGCCCACCGGTATACAGGTCCTTCAACTCCACCTCGGCCGAGATGATGAGCTTGACGTTGCGATCGTAAAACTCGTCCACCATGTTGATGAAGCGGCGGGCGATGTCGTCGGTGGTGACACCCATCTGCTCCACGTTGCTCAGCAATACGGCGTGGAAGATCTTGCCCAACTCAATGTAGTCGTTCTGGCTGCGCGGCCCGTCGCACAGGGCGCGGAAATCGAACCAGGCGACGTCGTCGCAAGTACGCAGGGCATTGATCGGGCGGTTCTCGATCATCAGCACGTCGTTCTCGATCGCCTGGGTGCACTCAGGGGTGAGCGCCTTGAAGCTGGCGCGCATGCTCTGGTGCGCCGCGTCATCGAGCGGGAAGTGGAACAGTTCAGCCTGCTCCAGGTGACGCAGGCGGTAGTCGACCCCGCTATCGACGTTAACCACGTCGGTGTACTGCTTGATCATGGCGATGGCCGGCAGGAAGCGCGCACGCTGCAGGCCGTCCTTGTACAGGCCGTCCGGCACGATGTTGGAGGTGGCCACCAGCGACACGCCATTCTTGAACAGCTCTTCCATCAAGGTGCCGAGGATCATGGCGTCGGTAATGTCCGACACGAAGAATTCGTCGAAGCAGATCACCTTGGCTTCTTCGCTGAAGCGCCTGGCAATGATGGTCAGCGGGTTCTTCTCGCCCTTGAGGGTTTTCATTTCCTCGTGCACACGCTTCATGAAGCGGTGGAAGTGCGTACGCATCTTCTGCTTGAACGGCAGCGCTTCGTAGAAAGTATCAACCAGGTAGGTCTTGCCTCGCCCTACCCCACCCCAGAAGTACAGGCCCTTGACCGGGGTCTGCTCCTTCTTGCCGAACAGCTTGCCGAACACGCCCGGCTTGTTGTTCTGCGCGTGCACCAGGTCGTCGTACAGGCGCTGGAGGTGACGCACCGCAGTTTCCTGCGCCGCGTCATGGAAGAAGTCGGGACGTTTCAGATCTGCTTGATAGCGTTCTAAGGGAGTCATGATTCGTTAGCGAGGCAACAAAAAACGGGCCGTCACTGTAGCGACAGGCCCGCTTAATGGCAATCAGTCTGTGGGAGCGGGCGTGCCCGCGAACACCGGCAAAGCCGGTGCCATGCACCGCGGCGCCTGTTTCGCGGGCACGCCCGCTCCCACCGTTTGGCAGCCTCAGTCCTGCTGTGGTGCCAAGGCTTCGTTCAGGCTCTGAATGGCCGCATCACGGGCTTCAGCGTTGTCGAACTGCGGCCCTTCGGCGACCTGCTCGCCATTGAGCCACAGGCCGAAGCTCAGGCCTTCGACGCGGACATCGGCCTCGCCACCCTGCTGCAACTGCTTGCTCACGGCGCCGGCACTCTTGCCGTCGGCGAAGCTGCGCGACAGCAGCAGTTGCTCACCGTCAGCGGCCAGCAGGCGGAAACGGAAGCTGCCGTCTTCGTCACGGAAGCTGACGAAGCGTGCGCTCTTGGTGGCTTTTTTCTTCACTTCGGTGCTGGCCTGCACGCTGCTGCGGAACGAACGCAAGCCAACGGCCTCGCGCAACTGCTCGAGGAACGGCGTGGCGATCTTGCGGGCCTTGGCGGCGCCGGCCAGCAGGATGTCTTCCAGGTCCGCCGGCCGGGCAATCAGCTGGTGATAGTACTCGCGCTTCTCGGCCAGCTGGCCGTCCAGCAGCTGGAACAGGCGCTGCTTGGCATCGCCCCAGCCCAGGCCCTGCAGCAGCTCTTCGCGGAAACCGGCGCATTGTTCAGGCGTGGAGAAGGCCTGGTACAGGGTGAACAGGTGCGCGTTGTCCGGGTCTTTCGCCTCACCTGGCGCGCGCGAATCGGTGACGATGCGCGAGATGGCGTCTTTCATGTCCTTGGCGCTGGTGAACAACGGGATGGTGTTGTCATAGCTTTTGGACATCTTGCGCCCGTCCAGGCCCGGCAGAGTAGCCACGCTTTCCTCGATCACCGCCTCCGGCAAGGCGAAGAAGTCCTTGCCCTGACCGAACAGGTGGTTGAAGCGCTGGCCGATATCGCGGGCCATTTCCACGTGCTGGATCTGGTCACGGCCGACCGGCACCTTGTTGGCGTTGAACATCAGGATATCGGCGGCCATCAGCACCGGGTAGCTGAACAGGCCCATGGTCACGCCGGCGTCCGGGTCTTCGCCGCTCTCGACGTTCTTGTCCACCGAGGCCTTGTAGGCATGCGCACGGTTCAGCAGGCCTTTGGCAGCAACGCAGGTAAGCAGCCAGGTCAGCTCGGGGATTTCCGGGATGTCGGACTGGCGATAGAAGGTCACCTTGTCCGGGTCCAGGCCACCGGCCAGCCAGGTGGCGGCGATTTCCAGGCGCGAACGCTGGATGCGCAGCGGGTCGTCGCACTTGATCAGGGCGTGGTAGTCGGCCAGGAAGTAGAACGAGTCGACACCGGGCTGCTGGCTGGCACGGATCGCCGGGCGGATGGCGCCGGCGTAGTTGCCCAGGTGCGGAGTGCCGGTGGTGGTGATACCGGTAAGAATGCGCGTGGTCATGGGTGTTCGCTTATTCAGGCTTGGCTCAGTTCGAAAGGCGCGGCAGCAGCAGATCCTTCAGATCGGTCAGCTTGCCATGGAAGAAGTGTCCGCATTCTGCCACTTTCAGCAGCTCATGGGGACGCGACAGGCTGTCGGACCATTCGTAAACCAGCTGCGGCGCGACGACTTCGTCGGCGTCCGGCTGCACCACGGTGATCGGGCAGCGCTGCGGCAGCGGAAATTCGGCGGTCAGGCGCATGACTGCCGGGGCGATCATGAACAGGTGCTGCAACTCGACACCTGCTGCTTCAAGGCGCCCGGCCAGGCTGGTGGCAACGAAACCACCGAACGAAAAGCCCATCAGCACCAGCGGTAGCCCGGGGTGCCTGGCACGCAGCCATGCTGCAGCTGCCTCTGCATCGGCCACTTCACCAGCGCCCATGTCATGGCTGCCAGCACTTTGCCCGACGCCACGGTAGTTGAAACGCAAGGTCACATAACCGGCATCACGTGCGGTGCGCTGCAGGGTCGAGACAACCTTGTTGAGCATGGTGCCGCCCTGGACCGGGTTAGGATGGCAGATCAGCACCGCGCCACGGGCTTGCGCCACGTCGAGGTACAAAGCTTCAAGCTGGCCGCAAGGGCCATCGATGAACAAGGGGGTTTCGCGGACAAGCAAGGCACTACTCCGTGACCTCGGGAAGGGTCGATTCGTCTAGGTGTGAAATTCTGTTCTGATTTGCGATCGCTCGCGGTATACAGCGCAGGTCTGAGCCGTTAACGTAAAGCAAAGCCGTTTATAGAGGAAGGACTCGTGGAACTCTCGCTCCTTGTTTGGTTGTTGCCAACCCTGGCCCTGGTCATCGGTGTGGCAGTCGGTTTCATTGTTGCCCGCCTGCTGCCCAATGCGGCGCCGAGCAACACCCAGCGTCAACTGGATGACATCCAGAAGCGCTTCGACAGCTACCAGAACGAAGTGGTCACCCACTTCAACAGCACCGCCATGCTGGTCAAGAAACTGACCCAGAGCTACCAGGACGTACAGGATCACCTGGCTGAAGGCGCCAACAGTCTGGCCCTCGATGACGTCACTCGCCAACGCCTGCTGGCTGCGCTGCACTCCGATGCACCGCAAGGCCCGCGTGACCGCCTGACCCCACCTAAAGACACCGCCGAAGTGCCGCGCGACTATGCGCCGAAAGCGCCCAACTCGCCAGGCATGCTGGATGAGAGCTACGGGCTCAAGCGTTGATCTGCTGAACATGCAAAAGGCCTCGCAAGAGGCCTTTTTTGTGGGCTGGATTCACTGGCCCCTTCGCGGGCACGCCCGCTCCCACAGGTACACCACAGCATGTGAAACTTGTGGAAT
>NZ_JBICMK010000062.1:0-11060 GCF_043106315.1 Pseudomonas sp. FYR_5
GACCGCGTTGCCTCGTAGGAGCGGGTTTACCCGCGAAGAGGCCGGTACAGGCGAAATGCTGAGCCGCAAATGTAGAGTCGATCTGTCGCGCCCCGAACTGGAACGCGCGTGTTAGCCTAGCCGGCTACCTCTGACAAGCAGACTGGCCTCTACAAGGGAATGCCGCCTATGACGCAAACCTCACCAACTCCACCCGATGAACAGCACCTGCAACGCAACCTGACCAACCGCCACATCCAGCTGATCGCCATCGGCGGCGCGATCGGTACCGGCCTGTTCATGGGCTCGGGCAAGACCATCAGCCTGGCCGGGCCATCGATCATCTTCGTCTACATGATTATCGGCTTCATGCTGTTCTTCGTCATGCGCGCCATGGGCGAACTGCTGCTGTCGAACCTGAACTACAAATCGTTCATCGACTTCTCTGCCGACCTGCTCGGCCCTTGGGCCGGCTACTTTACCGGCTGGACCTACTGGTTCTGCTGGGTGGTCACCGGCATCGCCGACGTGGTCGCGATCGCCGCCTACACGCAGTTCTGGTTCCCCGACCTGCCGCAGTGGATACCGGCGCTGACCTGCGTAGGGCTGCTGCTGTCGCTGAACCTGGTGACCGTAAAAATGTTCGGCGAACTGGAGTTCTGGTTCGCCCTGGTCAAGATCGTGGCCATCCTCGGCCTGGTCGCCACCGGCCTGTACATGGTCATCACCGGCTTCACCTCGCCCAGCGGGCGCACCGCCCAGCTGGCCAACCTGTGGAATGACGGCGGCATGTTCCCCCATGGCCTGATGGGCTTCTTCGCCGGTTTCCAGATCGCCGTGTTCGCCTTCGTCGGCATCGAGCTGGTGGGTACCACCGCCGCCGAAGCGAAGAACCCGGAACGCACCCTGCCGCGGGCGATCAACTCGATTCCGATCCGTATCATCGTGTTCTATGTGCTGGCGCTGATCGCGATCATGGCCGTAACCCCGTGGCGCGACGTGGTGCCAGGCAAAAGCCCGTTCGTTGAGTTGTTCGTGCTGGCAGGCCTGCCGGCGGCGGCGAGCATCATCAACTTCGTGGTGCTGACCTCGGCGGCCTCGTCGGCCAACAGCGGCGTGTTCTCCACCAGCCGCATGCTGTACGGCCTGTCGCAGGAAGGTGATGCGCCCAAGGCCTTCGAACAACTGTCGAGCCGTTCGGTACCGGCCAACGGCCTGTACTTCTCGTGCACCTGCCTGCTGCTTGGTGCGGTGCTGATCTACCTGGTGCCGAACGTGGTCGAGGCATTCACCCTGGTCACCACCGTGTCGGCGGTACTGTTCATGTTCGTGTGGACGCTGATCCTGCTGTCATACCTGAAGTACCGCAAGAACCGCGCGGCGCTGCACCAGGCCTCGAACTACAAGATGCCGGGCGGGCGCTTCATGTGCTACGTGTGCCTGTCGTTCTTTGCGTTCATCCTGGTGTTGCTGAGCCTGGAGGCAGATACACGTTCAGCGCTGGTGGTGACGCCGATCTGGTTTGTATTGCTGGCGGTGACCTACCAGCTCGTACGCAGCAGGCGCCATCCCCGCACGGCTGTGCATAACGGCTGATGGCCTCGGGGCTGCGTCGCAGCCCCAATCCTGTGCACACAATTCCATCAGGCACCAACCTGGATCCAACCAACGCCCCAACACCTCGCACAGCCCCTCTAAACCGTACCTTTCGCCACTAGGCACACCCCTTGCAACGCCCTCCCCGCTTGCCCAACACCATAAAAAACTCAGCGGAGAGAGCACATGAAGCGTCGCAGTCTGATCAAGGCCCTTACCCTCAGCGCATCGATTGCGGCGATGGGCCTGAGCTGGAGTATCCAGGCCGCCGAGACCATCAAGGTCGGTATCCTGCATTCGCTTTCCGGGACCATGGCCATTTCCGAGACGTCGCTCAAGGACATGGCGCTGATGACCATCGAGCAGATCAACGCCAAGGGTGGCGTGAACGGCAAGATGCTGGAACCGGTGGTGGTCGACCCGGCGTCCAACTGGCCGCTGTTCGCTGAAAAAAGCCGCCAACTGCTGACCCAGGACAAAGTGGCCGTGGTGTTCGGCTGCTGGACCTCCGTGTCGCGCAAGTCTGTCCTGCCGGTGTTCGAAGAACTCAACGGCCTGCTGTTCTACCCGGTGCAGTACGAGGGCGAAGAAATGTCGCCGAACGTGTTCTACACGGGCGCCGCCCCGAACCAGCAGGCCATCCCGGCCGTGGAATACCTGATGAGCGAGGACGGCGGCAGCGCCAAGCGCTTCTTCCTGTTGGGCACCGACTACGTCTACCCGCGCACCACCAACAAGATCCTGCGCGCATTCCTGCACAGCAAAGGCGTGGCCGACAAGGACATCGAAGAGGTGTACACGCCGTTTGGCCACGCTGATTACCAGACCATTGTCGCCAGCATCAAAAAGTTCTCCGCCGGCGGCAAGACCGCGGTCATATCCACAGTCAATGGTGACTCCAACGTGCCGTTCTACAAGGAACTGGCCAACCAGGGCCTGAAGGCCACCGACGTGCCGGTGGTGGCCTTCTCGGTGGGCGAGGAGGAACTGCGCGGTATCGACACCAAACCGCTGGTGGGCCATCTGGCGGCATGGAACTACTTCGAATCGGTGGATAACCCGGTCAACCAGAAATTTGTCGCCGACTGGAAGGCCTACGCCAAGGCCAAGGGCCTGCCGGGTGCCGACAAAGCCGTGACCAATGACCCCATGGAGGCCACCTACGTAGGCATCCACATGTGGGCGCAAGCGGTGGAAAAAGCCAAGTCCACCGACGTCGACAAGGTGCG
This sequence comes from Pseudomonas sp. FYR_5, assembly GCF_043106315.1. Lineage (NCBI taxonomy): Bacteria > Pseudomonadati > Pseudomonadota > Gammaproteobacteria > Pseudomonadales > Pseudomonadaceae > Pseudomonas > Pseudomonas sp. FYR_5. The sequence continues at coordinate 2,805 of NZ_JBICMK010000062.1, forward strand.
TGAAGCGCTTGCCGGGCAGAGCTTCGAGGCACCGTCGGGCTTCACCCTGACCATGGACAAGACCAACCACCACCTGCACAAGCCGGTGATGATCGGCGAGATTCAGGATGACGGGCAGTTCAGCGTGGTGTGGGAAACCGAGCAGCCACTGCGGGCGCAGCCATGGAGCCCGTTCATTCCGGGCAATGACAAGCGGCCAGATTACGCCGTGAAAGGTAACTGAGTGCATGGGGCTGCTTTGCAGCCCATTCGCGGGCTTGCCCGCTCCCACAGGTTCCCCACTGCTCTCTGGACCGGTGAAATCCCTGTAGGAGCGGGTTTACCCGCGAAGAATCCAACACCGATTTCCAGGATTGCCCGCATGCTCAGATTCCTGCTCACCCTCCTGCTACTAATCCCCCTGGCAACCCACGCCAGCGAGGGCGAATTCTTTCTCACCGCCAAGCCCGCCGAGCAGGTCCGCCTGCTCGAAGGCTGGGCGGCGCAACCCGATGCCGCGCGCCTTCCGCTACTGGAAAACCTGCGCCAAGGCCGCATCGCCACCGATGACACGCGCAAGGTACGCCTGAACAACCGCCTGCGCGGCCTGATCAACAACGCCCTGGCTAGCCATCAGCTGCTCAGCGACGACAGCGACACCCGCCTGGCCGCCGCACAACAACTGCAAAAAACCGCAAAACCCGCGCAAATGGCCTTCCTTGACCGGCGCTTCGCCAGCGAGCCGGACGCCGCCGTGCAGGCCGCCCTCGGCCTGGCACTGGCCAACCTGCAACTGGGCGCCAGCGAGCCTGCGGTACGCCTGGCCGCCGTGCGCCTGCTGGGTGAAACCGGCGACCCGCTGGCCCGCACCCGCCTCGAAGCCCTGCTGCAGCCCGATGCAGAACGCGACCCGGGCGTGCGTACAGCCGCCGAGACGAGCCTGGCCCAGGTCAAACGCAAACTGCTGGTCGGCGAACTGCTCGGCCAGGCTTTCAGCGGCCTGTCGCTGGGTTCGGTCCTGCTGCTGGCAGCGCTGGGCCTTGCGATCACCTTCGGCCTGCTCGGGGTGATCAACATGGCCCATGGCGAAATGTTGATGCTCGGCGCCTACAGCACCTACATGGTCCAGGTACTGCTGCAGCGCTTCGCCCCAGGCGCCATCGAGTTCTACCCGCTGATTGCACTGCCGGTGGCGTTCGCCGTCAGTGCCGGCGTCGGCATGGCGCTGGAGCGCACGGTGATCCGCCACCTGTACGGCCGCCCACTGGAAACCCTGCTGGCCACCTGGGGCATCAGCCTGATCCTGATCCAGGCCATCCGCCTGCTGTTCGGCGCGCAGAACGTCGAGGTGAGCAACCCGGCCTGGCTGTCCGGTGGCATCCAGCTGCTGCCCAACCTGGTGCTGCCGTACAACCGTCTGGTCATCATCGGCTTCGCCCTGGCCGTGGTGCTGCTCACCTGGCTGCTGCTCAACCGTACCCGGCTGGGCCTGAACGTGCGCGCAGTCACCCAGAACCGCAACATGGCCGCCTGCTGCGGCGTGTCCACTGGGCGCGTCGACATGCTCGCCTTTGGCCTGGGCTCGGGTATCGCCGGGCTCGGCGGCGTGGCCTTGAGCCAGGTGGGCAATGTCGGCCCGGACCTGGGCCAGAGCTACATCATCGACTCGTTCCTGGTGGTGGTGCTCGGCGGCGTCGGGCAGCTGGCCGGTAGCCTCTGGGCCGCGTTCGGCCTGGGCATCGCCAACAAGCTGCTGGAGCCGCAGATCGGTGCTGTGCTCGGCAAGATCCTCATCCTTGCGTTGATCATTCTGTTCATCCAGAAACGCCCGCAAGGCCTGTTCGCCCTCAAGGGACGGGTAATCGACTGATGAACCAGCCACTGCTTGTCACTGCTACGCAAAAGGCCGGCCCACGCCTGACCCTTGCCATCGGTGCCGTCGTCGTCCTGCTGCTGGTGGCTTTGCCACTGTGCTCACTGCTGCCGGCAGATCATGCCCTGCACGTGTCGGCCTACACCCTGACCCTGGTCGGCAAGATTCTCTGTTACGCCATCGTCGCCCTGGCCCTGGACCTGGTCTGGGGCTATGCCGGGCTGCTGTCGCTGGGCCACGGTCTGTTCTTCGCCCTGGGCGGCTACGCCATGGGCATGTACCTGATGCGGCAGGCAGCCGGCGACGGCCTGCCCGGGTTCATGACCTTCCTGTCGTGGACCGAGCTGCCCTGGTACTGGGCCGGTACCCAGCATTTCGCCTGGGCCCTGTGCCTGGTGGTGCTGGCGCCCGGGCTGCTGGCGCTGGTGTTCGGCTGGTTCGCTTTCCGCTCGCGGATCAAGGGCGTGTACTTCTCGATCATGACCCAGGCCCTGACCTTTGCCGGCATGCTGCTGTTCTTCCGCAACGAAACCGGGTTCGGCGGCAACAACGGCTTCACCAGCTTCCGCACCATCCTCGGCTTCGACATTGCAGCCCAGGGTACCCGCGCAGTGTTGTTCCTGCTGACTGTGGCCCTGCTGCTGACCAGCCTGTACCTGTGCTGGCGCCTGACCCGCAGCAAGTTCGGCCGCCTGCTCACCGCCGTGCGTGACGCTGAAAACCGCATGATGTTCTGTGGCTATGACCCGCGCGGCTTCAAGTTGCTGGTGTGGGTACTGAGCGCCGTGCTGTGCGGCCTGGCCGGTGCGCTGTACGTGCCGCAGGTGGGCATCATCAACCCCAGCGAGATGTCGCCGACCAACTCGATCGAAGCCGCCGTCTGGGTAGCCTTGGGCGGACGCGGCACGCTGATCGGCCCGCTGCTCGGTGCAGGCCTGGTCAACGGCATGAAAAGCTGGTTCACCGTGGCCTTCCCCGAGTTCTGGCTGTTCTTCCTCGGCGCACTATTCATCCTCGTCACCCTGTACCTGCCCAAGGGCGTGGTCGGCCTGTTGAAGAAAAGGAGCCAGCCATGAGAGGCGTGCCCCCAGTCCACCCGGAATTCATGCTGGAACCGGTATTCGACAACCTCGGCGCCGGACGCGATGCCATTGGCCTGGGCCACAGCCGCAAGGCCGGCCTCGACACCCGCCACGGTACGGTGCTGAGCCTGGAAGACATCAGCGTCAGCTTCGATGGTTTCAAGGCGCTCAACACGCTGAACCTGTACATCGGGGTGGGCGAGCTGCGCTGTATCATCGGCCCCAACGGCGCCGGCAAGACCACGATGATGGACGTCATCACCGGCAAGACCCGCCCCGACAGCGGCACGGCTTACTTCGGCGATACCCTCGACCTGACCCGCATGAGCGAATACCAGATCGCCCAGGCCGGCATTGGCCGCAAGTTCCAGAAGCCCACGGTGTTCGAGGCGCTGACCGTGTTCGAGAACCTGGAACTGGCGCTGAAGACCGACAAGTCGGTGTGGGCCAGCCTGGCGGCGCGCCTGAGCGGTGACCAGCGCCAGCGCATCGAGGAAGTGCTGACCACCTTGCGCCTGCTGCCGCTTGCCCAGCGTCAGGCCGGCTTGCTGTCCCATGGGCAGAAGCAGTTCCTGGAAATCGGCATGTTGCTGGTGCAGGAGCCGCAACTGCTGCTGCTGGATGAACCGGTGGCCGGCATGACCGATGCCGAGACCGAGTTTACCGCCGAGCTGTTCAAGGGCCTGGCCGGCAAGCATTCGCTGATGGTGGTGGAGCATGACATGGGCTTTGTCGGCAGCATTGCCGACCATGTGACCGTGCTGCACCAGGGGAGCGTGTTGGCGGAAGGTTCGCTGGAGCAGGTGCAGGCAGATGAGCGGGTGGTCGAGGTGTATCTGGGCCGCTGACCGGATTTGAATTTTTGGCGCCTGTACCGGCCTCTTCGCGGGTAAACCCGCTCCTACAGGGGGCGTAATGCCATGGGGCGGTTCCCGTTACAGGAACGGGCTTGCCCGCGAAGAGGCCGGCACAGGCACAGCATCCCTTTCAGGAACTCTCACATGCTCAAGATCGACACACTGCACCAGTACTACGGCGGCAGCCACATCCTGCGTGGCCTGTCCTTCGAAGCCAAGGTCGGCGAAGTGACCTGCCTGCTGGGCCGCAACGGCGTGGGCAAGACCACCTTGCTGCGCTGCCTGATGGGCCTGGTGCCCGCCCGTGACGGCAGTATCGAATGGGAAGGCAAGCCGATCACCGCGTTCAAACCGCAGCAACGGGTGCAGGCCGGCATCGCCTACGTGCCCCAGGGCCGCGAGATCTTCCCGCGCCTCACCGTCGAGGAAAACCTGCTGATGGGCCTGTCGCGCTTCCCCGCCCGTGAAGCCCGCGAGGTACCGGCCTTCATCTACGAACTGTTCCCTGTGCTGGAGCAGATGAAGCAGCGCCGCGGTGGCGACCTGTCTGGCGGCCAGCAGCAACAACTGGCGATCGGCCGCGCCTTGGCCAGCCGCCCGCGCCTGCTGATTCTCGACGAGCCGACCGAAGGCATCCAGCCCTCGGTGATCAAGGAGATCGGCGCGGTCATCCGCCGCCTGGCCGAGCGTGGCGACATGGCGATCTTGCTGGTGGAGCAGTTCTACGACTTTGCCGAAGCGCTGGCTGACCAGTACCTGGTCATGGCCCGCGGCGAAATCATCCAGCGCGGCCGCGGCGAAAACATGCAAGCCGAAGGTGTACGCGGGCTGGTAACCATTTAATCTGCGAGCAACGACCTTGCGAGACGCTGTCATGAGCTACGAAATCCGCGATGCCCTGCCCACCGATGTACCGGGCATACTCGACATCTACAACGACGCGGTGCTCAACACCACGGCGATCTGGAACGAAACCCCGGTAGACCTCGGCAACCGCCAGGCCTGGTTTGAAGCGCGCGCGCAGCAGGGCTACCCGATTCTGGTGGCGGTCGATGAAACCGGCGTGCTGGGGTATGCCTCGTTTGGCGACTGGCGGCCTTTCGAGGGCTTTCGCCTGACCGTTGAGCACTCGGTGTACGTGCGCAGCGACCAGCGTGGCAAAGGGCTCGGGCCGGTGTTGATGGCGGCGCTGGTCGAGCGCGCGCGCGGATGTGGCAAGCATGTGATGGTGGCTGCGATCGAGCGTGGTAATGCAGCGTCGGTGCGCCTGCACGAGCGGCTGGGCTTCGTGGTGACCGGCCAGATGCCGCAGGTGGGGGTAAAGTTTGGCCGCTGGCTGGACCTGACCTTCATGCAGCTGGTGCTGAACCCGGGCGCCGAACCGACCTGAAATGCGGTCCATTGTGGAGCGGCCTTGTGTCGCGAAAGGGCTGCAAAGCAGCCCCGGCAATTTTTCGGTGGAGCAAAGATCTGGGGCTGCTGCACAGCCCATCGCGACACAAGGCCGCTCCCACAGATGCAAGGGAGCCTACATCTGGATAAACCGGCCCAGCCGCTGCTTCAGCATGCTGTTCTCACTGCGCAACTGCTGCACTTCCTGCAACAGCTCCAGCGCCAGCGCCACCCCTTCCCACTCCAGTTCCAGCTCCTGGTGCAGCTTCACCGCTCGTTTGGCCACCAGCGGCGCCTGATCGTCAAACAGCCAGTCCTCCGGCGTTCGCCCGGAAGGTTCGACAATGCCGTGCTCGACAATTTCGATCACGCATTCAGCCGTGACATCGGCTTCCTGACACAGGGTACGCATGTCCAGTTGAACGATCAGGGTGCTGCTCATGATCACTTACTCCATTGTGTCCTCGGGTTGAACGCAGCTTTCTCGGAAAGCTTGGTCCAGAGTTCGCGGGCAGATTCGTCCGACGCGGGCGGCATGACCACTTTGAGCTGCGCATAAAGGTTGCCGCGCTCTCCCTGCTTGTTCGCCAGGCCCTTGCCCGGTACACGCAGGCGCTGGCCGCTCTGGCTGTCAGGGCGGATGGTCAGGTTGATCTTGCCATCCAGGGTCGGCACCGCCACCTTGGCGCCCAGGGCCGCCTCCCACGGTGCCAACGGCACAGTGATGATCAGGTCATGACCTTCGACATCGAACAGCGGGTGCGGTGCCATGCGGATGGTCAGGAACAGGTCACCGTTGGCTCCGCCACCGCTGCCCGGCGCGCCCTGGCCCTTGAGGCGGATGCGTTCGCCGTCGGTCACCCCGGCCGGAATCCTCACGTTCAAGGTCTTGGTGGTGAAGCCGGTGCGCTGGCCCATGGCATTGGTTTGCGGCACCTGGAAGCTGATCTGCTTGGACTCCTTGCTCAGGGTCTCTTCAAGGAATACTGCCAGTTCAAGCTCCACGTCCTGCCCCCGCCTGCCGGCACTGCGTTGTTGCTGCCGGGCGCCACCGAAGGGGTTGCCACCAGCACTGCGCCCACCGAAGATCGAGCTGAAGAAGTCGGAGAAGTCGCCGCCTTCGAAGCCGCCGCCACCGCCCCGGTTTTCCCAACCCGGTGGTGCCTGGAACGGCCGGCCATGCTGGCCGCCGTACTTGCGAATTTCATCGAACTCGGCACGTTTCTGCGCGTCGCCCAGCACCTCATAGGCCTCGTTGGCCTCCTTGAATTTTTCCTCGGCGTCGCGCTCCTTGCTGACATCCGGGTGATACTTGCGCGCCAGTTTGCGGTATGCGGCCTTGATCGCCTTGTCATCCGCAGTGGGCTCTACGCCGAGTATCTTGTAATAGTCTTTGAAGTCCATTTATGGATCACCAATGTGAATGTGCATGTTGCAACTGAAGATAGGGGTCAAGCATAGCCTTTCAAGACCGACTTGGGTTTGCCTCAAGGCAGACGACTGGTCTTGATTCTGTAGCCAACTGGCATACACTGCGCGGCCGTTTTGCCTCCGGAAGCCCATTTCCCATGTCTGACGTATCCCCGGCCCGCGCCCTGGGCATCGACTTTGGCACCTCCAACTCCACAGTCGGCTGGCACCGGCCTGGCGTCGAGTCGCTGATTGCCCTGGAAGACGGCAAGATCACCTTGCCCTCGGTGGTGTTCTTCAATATCGAAGAGCGGCGCCCGGTGTATGGCCGCCTGGCGCTGCACGAGTACCTGGAAGGCTACGAAGGCCGCCTGATGCGCTCGCTGAAAAGCCTGCTGGGCTCGAAGCTGATCAAGCACGACACCAGCGTGCTGGGCAGCGCCTTGCCGTTCAAGGACCTGCTGGGCATGTTCATCGGCGAGCTCAAGAAGCGCGCTGAAGCCGCCGCTGGCCGTGAGTTCGACCAGGTAGTGCTGGGCCGCCCGGTGTTCTTCGTCGACGAAGACCCGGCTGCCGACCAGGAGGCCGAGGACACCTTGGCCGAGGTGGCACGCAAGATCGGCTTCAAGGACGTGTCGTTCCAGTACGAGCCGATTGCCGCGGCCTTCGACTATGAGTCGAGCATCAGCCGCGAAGAGCTGGTGCTGATCGTCGACATCGGCGGTGGTACCTCGGACTTCACCCTGATCCGCCTGTCGCCCGAGCGCCACCTGGTCGCCGAGCGCCAAAGTGACATCCTCGCCACCGGCGGTGTGCACATTGGCGGTACCGACTTCGACAAGCAACTGAGCCTTCAGGGCGTAATGCCGTTGTTTGGCTACGGCAGCCGCATGAAGAGCGGTGCGCTGATGCCGACCAGCTACCACCTCAACCTGGCCACCTGGCACACCATCAACGCCTTGTACTCGCAGAAGTCGCAACTGGCGCTGGGCAGCATGCGCTATGACATCGAGGACAGCTTCGGCATCGATCGCCTGTTCAAATTGATCGAACAGCGCGCGGGGCACTGGCTGGCAATGGAAGTGGAAGCCAGCAAGATCGAGCTGACCGAGCACGACAGCCGCCACATCGACCTGCGCCGCGTCGAGCCCGACCTGAAAGCGGAACTGACCCGTACGCTGTTCGAAGAGGCGATCGAAGGCCTGCTGGAGCGCGTGCGCGGCAGCGTCACCGAACTGCTGGCCAAGGCCGGGGTAAGCGAAGGCCAGGTCGATACGGTGTTCTTCACCGGTGGCTCCAGCGGCATTCCAGCGCTGCGTAACAGTGTTTCGGCGATGCTGCCGAATGCGCGGCATGTGGAAGGCAACATCTTTGGCAGCATTGGGAGCGGGCTGGCCATCGAGGCGCGCAAGCGTTACGGCGCGGCCTGATTTGTCGTTTAGCCTGTAGCCGCGAACGGGGTGGGCCTGCTGGCCAATCTCTACCCGCCGTTCACCGTTGCCGCCGCTACCGTATTCGCGGGTGAACCCGCTCCTACACACCGATCGGGGATGGACACACATCGGGGGTTGGGCACAGGCCGCGTGTAGGAGCGGGTTCACCCGCGAAAGGGCCGGGCCTGCTGGCCAATTACCACCCGCCGTTCACCGTTGCCGCCGCTACC
>NZ_JBICMK010000063.1:0-1338 GCF_043106315.1 Pseudomonas sp. FYR_5
GAGGTGTACGGCTTTAGATCCGCAGCGACGCTGACATGTTGAAAAAGAAAAGGCGGTTGGCCCGGTAGGGCCAGCCGCCTTTTGCTTTGTTAGGGTTCGTGTGCGCGGGACAGAGATCGTAGCCAGCACTGGTGTGTGTGCGCACACCCGCGTGGGAGAGTGATCCGCACGGTATCGGCGTGAAGTCCCTGTAGGCATCAGCTGATTCAGCTGTGACCACGTATGAGAGAGTGAACCTTTTCGCCACCGTGTGCCCCGCGCGCCCTTTATCCTGCGAGGATTCATCATGGCGCGCAAGCCTTCCAAGCAACGCTTTACCGTCGTCCATCCCGATTGCGCGGCGATCGATGTCGGTGGTCGAGAGCATTTCGTGGCGGTCGATCCCCGGCACGAAAATCCCGTCCAGTCGTTCACGTCCTTTACTGACGACCTGCTCAAGATGGCTAACTGGCTTGAAAGCCTGGGGATCAAGGTCGTTGCCATGGAATCCACGGGAGTTTATTGGATTCCAATTTACGAGATTCTCAGCGAGCGCGGTTTTGAGGTTTATCTCGTCAATGCCAGAGCAACTCGACAAATCACGGGCCGTAAATCAGATGTGCTGGATTGCCAGTGGATTTGGCAGCTGATGACTCATGGACTGCTCAGAGGCGCATTCCGCCCCGATGATCTGACCTGCTGCGTCCGGTCATTGGTCAGGCAGCGTGCTTCCAAAGTGAAAGACCAGGCGCAGACGCTGAACCGGATGCAAAAGGCCATGAGCCAAATGAACATCCAGCTGGCCAATGTCATCAGTGATATTTCCGGCGTAACTGGCATGAAGATTTTGCGAGCCATCTGCGCAGGTGAACGGGACCCAGTGCAACTGGCTGAACTGACCGACCGCCGCATCAAGGCAGGCAAGGAGGCTGTCGCTCGGAGTCTTCATGGCAATTGGCGGCGCGAGCATTTGCATGCGCTAACTCAGGAATTGGCTGCCTATGACTTCCTGGAGCAGCAAATTGCTGATTGTGACGACGCCATAAAAGCCGCGTTAGAGCAGTTGCCGGTGCTGCAAAACAAGCCAGAGCCATCCAATAAGCCTTTACGGAGCCCGCACCGAAACGGTGCCCGACAGACTGAATTGCATCAGACATTGTGGAAAGTTCTTGGCGTGGACCTAACCGCAATTCCAACCATTGGGGTGGACACTGCATTAGTGCTGGCAGGGGAGATCGGTACAGATCTATCACGCTTCCCGTCCTCACAGCACTTCTGCTCTTGGTTGGGACTGGCTCCCCCTACCCGAATTTCCGGCGGTCATCGACTGGCAGGTGGCGGGCCAAAAATAGTCAATCG
>NZ_JBICMK010000064.1:0-10661 GCF_043106315.1 Pseudomonas sp. FYR_5
GATCGCGCCAGTTTTTAGAAATGGAGCAAGACAGTTGCTCCCACAAGGGCCACCGACTCTTCATGAATAGCCGAATCATCAAACCGCTGTGCACGGTCATCGCCTTGTTGGTCGGCGCCGTAATCCTCTGGCAGGCCTACAGCGCCTTTCAGGCTCGCTACCTGCGCCCGTTCGACAACCAGGCCACGCTGTTCGACGGCAGCCAGTTACAGCTACCTGCCGAGCTGGCCGGTGCGGGCCCGATCCGCGTGGTGCATTTCTGGGACCCGGCCTGCCCATGCAACGTCGGCAACCAACAGCACCTGGGCGACCTTGTCAGCCAGTTCGCAGGCCACGACGTTACCTTCCATGTGCTGCAAAAGCCTGGCAGCCACGGCCAGCTACCGGCCAATATCGGTAGCTTGCAACCCATCACCCACCTGCCCGGCAGCGAGCACCTGCCTGCCTCCCCGGCCGTGGCCATCTGGGACCGGCAAGGCCGCCTGGCTTACTTTGGCCCGTACAGCGAAGGCGCCGTGTGCAACGCCAGCAACAGCTTCATCGAGCCAATCCTCAAGGCTTTGCTCGACGGCCGCCAGGTCAACGCCTCCAATACCCTGGCGGTAGGCTGCTACTGCCCTTGGTCGGGCTGACGGACCCGCGCCGGGTTGCCCACCACCGTCGCGCCCGCGGGCACATCCCGGGTCACCACACTGCCGGCGCCGACGATGGCGTTATCACCGATGCTCACCCCCGGCAGGATGATTGCCGCACCGCCAATCCACACGTTGTCGCCGATGGTCACCGGCCGCCCGCTCTCCAGCCCGCTGCGCCGCACTTCAGGATCGAGCGGATGGTCGGCGGTGTAGATCTGCACGTTGGGGCCGATCTGGCAGTCGTCGCCGATACGCACCGGCACCACATCAAGAATCACGCAGTTGAAGTTCATGAAGGTATTACGGCCAACGCTGATGTTGTAGCCGTAGTCGCAATAGAACGGTGGGCGAATCACCGCGCCTTCGCCAACCTGGCCAAAGTGCTCCACAAGCAGCCCGTGGCGTGCGTCGTTGAGCAGTTCGACACTGTTGTTGTAGCGGTGCATCCAGTGCTTGTTGGCGATCTGCTCAGCCTGCAGTTCAGGGCAGCCAGCGTGGTAGAGCTGGCCGGTGAGCATTTTGTGTTTTTCGCTGAGGGACATGGAAACTCCTTCCTGGGGCTATGCTCTGTTCGCGAATCCGCCGATGATCGGACCACATTTTCCGTTTGAATGCACAAGGAGTCTGAATGAAGCGCAGCCTGACCCTGCTGGCGGTGGTAGTCACCGTGGCCGCTGGCGCCGGTTACTGGTACGTGCAGGGCAAGCTGCCGCAGCGCGAGGGCGAGGTCGCCGTTGCCGGTCTGCAAGCCCCGGTCAGCGTGCGCTACGACGCCCGCGGCGTGCCACACCTGCAGGCACAGAGCGAGCCGGACCTTTACCGCGCACTGGGCTACGTGCATGCCCAGGACCGGCTGTTCCAGATGGAGATCCTGCGCCGCCTGGCCCGTGGTGAACTGGCTGAGGTGCTCGGCGACAAGCTACTGCCCACCGACACCCTGTTCCGCAGCCTGCGCATACCCGAGCAGGCCGCGCTGATGGCCAAGCGGCAGGATCCACAGGCGCCGGCATGGCAGGCCCTGCAAGCCTACCTCGATGGGGTCAACAGTTGGCAGGCCAGCCACCCCAAACCCACGGAATTCGACCTGCTCGGCATCCCCCCGCGCCCGTTCACCGCCGAGGACACGCTGAGCATCGCCGGCTACCTGGCCTACAGTTTTGCCGCCGCGTTCCGCACCGAGCCTGCTCTGACCTACATCCGCGACCAGCTTGGGCCTGACTACCTGAAAATATTCGACCTTGGCTGGCAACCCGAGGGCGCGCTGGGCACGCCACTGGCCGCCGCCGACTGGCAAAGCCTGGAAGCACTTGCACGCTTAAGCCATGAGGCGCTGAGCGACGCCGGTATCCCGCAGTTCGAAGGCAGCAACGCCTGGGCGGTGGCGGGTAGCCGCACCCGCAGTGGCAAGCCGTTGCTGGCTGGCGACCCGCACATCAGCTTCGCCGTACCTGCGGTGTGGTATGAGGCCGAGCTGTCAGCGCCCGGCTTCAACCTCTACGGCTATTTCCAGGCACTCAACCCGTTCGCCCTGCTCGGCCACAACCGTGACTTTGGCTGGAGCCTGACCATGTTCCAGAACGATGACGTTGACCTGGTCGCCGAAAAGACCAACTCCGCCAACGCCGATCAGGTGATGGTCGATGGCCAGTGGCACACACTGGAAACGACCGAACAGAAGATTGCCGTCAAAGGCGAGCAGCCGGTCACCATCAGCTTGCGCCGCTCGCCCCACGGCCCGATCGTCAACAACGTGCTGGGCAGTACCTCCGGCACCACGCCAATCGCCATGTGGTGGGCATTCCTGGAAACTGAAAACCCGATCCTCGACGGCTTCTACCAGCTCAACCGCGCCGACACCCTGGGCAAGATGCGCGAGGCCGCCGCCAAGGTTCACGCGCCCGGGCTCAACTTTGTCTGGGCCAATGCCCGTGGCGATATCGGTTGGTGGGCAGCGGCAAAGCTGCCAATCCGCCCCGACGGCGTCGACCCGGCGTTCATCCTCGACGGCGCCAATGCGCAGGCCGACAAGCTCGGTTTCTACCCCTTCAGCGTCAACCCGCAGCAGGAAAACCCCACGCGCGGCTATATCGTTTCGGCCAACTACCAGCCACCGGCGGCGGTGCCAATACCGGGTTACTACAACCTGCCCGACCGTGGCCGCCAGCTTGATCGTCACCTGGCCAACCCAGAGGTGAAATGGGACACCCAAAACAGCCAGGCACTGCAGCTGGACACCGCCAGTGACTATGGCCCGCGCACCCTTGCCCCGCTCCTGGCAACCCTGCGTGCAGTGGCCGAAGGTGACGAAGAGAAAGAGCTGGTCGAGCAACTGGCGGCTTGGGCTGGCGACTACCCGCTCGACTCGACCAGCGCCACACTGTTCAACCAGTTCCTCTATGAACTGGCATTCGCGGCCCTGCATGACGAGCTGGGCGATACCTGGTTCCCGGTGCTGATCAGCACCCGCGTGATCGACGCCGCCTTGCCACGCCTGGCAGCGCAAGCCGATTCACCCTGGTGGAACACCCGTGGTGGCAGCCAGCATACCGACCGTACCGCCGTCGTGCGCACGGCCTGGCAGAAAAGCTTGAAGCATCTGCGTGACACCCTGGGCAGCGATCCGGCCAGCTGGCAATGGGGCAAGGCCCATACCCTGACCCACAACCATCCGCTTGGGGTGAAAAAGCCGCTGAACCTGCTGTTCAACGTTGGGCCATTCGCCGCACCCGGTACCCATGAGGTGCCGAACAACCTCTCGGCGAAGATCAGCTCTGCGCCATGGCCGGTGACCTATGGGCCGTCGACGCGGCGGCTGATCGACTTCGCCGATGCCGGGCAGGCCCTGACCATCAACCCGGTCGGGCAGAGTGGCGTGCCGTTCGACCGGCATTACGCGGACCAGGCTGAGGGGTATGTGCAGGGGCAGTATCAGCGGGCGCAGATGGGGGTGATTCCGGCGCAGAGTACCTTACGGCTGGTACCCCCGAGGTAAGGGGCTGCTTTGCAGCCGGTTCGCAGCAAAAGGGCTCTAGGGTGCTGTGCGGGCAGGGCTGAAAAAAAACGCCGACACAAAGGTGTCGGCGTTGGCACATACCGGGCGTTGCTAGCGAAATCAGAACGCCGGCAGTACGGCACCTTGGTACTTCTTGGCAATGAATGCCTTGACTTCCGGGCTGGTCAGGGCCTTGGCCAGTTTCTGGATGGCCTCACTGTCCTTGTTGTCCGGGCGGGCCACCAGGAAGTTCACGTAGGGCGAATCGGAACCTTCGATCACCAGCGCATCTTTAGCCGGGTTCAGTCCAGCTTCGAGGGCATAGTTGGTGTTGATCATGTCCAGGTCGACCTGGTCCAGCACACGGGGCAGCATGGCCGACTCAAGCTCGCGGAACTTCAGCTTCTTCGGGTTTTCGGCGATGTCCTTGGGGGTGGCCAAGGCATTCTTCGGGTCTTTCAGGGTAATCAGGCCGGCTTTCTGCAGCAGCAGCAAGGCGCGGCCGCTGTTGCTGCCCTCGTTAGGGATGGCAACGGTTGCGCCTTCTTTCAGCTCGCTCAGGGCCTTGACCTTCTTCGAGTAACCACCGAAGGGCTCTACGTGTACACCCACCACGGTTTCCAGGTGGGTGCCCTTGCCTTCGTTGAAGTTCTGCAGGTACGGCAGGGTCTGGAAGTAGTTGGCATCCAGACGCTTCTGGTCAACCTGCACGTTCGGCTGTACGTAATCGGTGAAGACCTTGATCTGAAGGTCCACGCCTTCTTTTGCCAGGGTCGGCTTGATCAATTCAAGAATTTCGGCGTGCGGTACCGGGGTAGCGGCAACCACCAGTTTCTCGGCAGCAGCGGCCAGGCCGGAGAACGACAGGGCAGCAGCCAGGGCAGTGGTCAGCAGGGTCTTCTTCATGGTGGTCCTTGTTCTGAATCTGGGCCATCGACGATGGCGAATCGGGTGCCCAACCGGTTCACCAGTGGGCTTGAGGCGGACGATACCCAAATTTTTTATTCCGCAACAATATCTTTTACTTAGCTGCTTATTCCAAAAACATAATGGCATCAGCCGCTCTCCCCATGAGCGATGCCTAACGCGCGGGGTCGGGCAGGTCGAGATCCTCTGGCAGGATCTCTTCGCCGTCATTGACCAGCAAGGCAAAGTGGATGACGTTCTCCAGCTCGCGGGTATTACCGGACCAGAAATGTGCCTCCAGCACCCGCTGCGCCGCCTCGCTCACCAAGGGCACAGGCCGCTGCAGGCGCACGCTGTAGATGCCCACGAAGTACTCGGCCAGCGGCAGGATATCGCCCGGTCGCTCGCGCAGCGGCGGCAGCTCCAGCGCGCCCTCGCGCAGATACTGGTACAGGCGCTCGTTGAAGCGCCCTGCACGTACCACACGGGCCAGGTCGATGCTGGTGGCGGCGACCAGGCGCACATCCACCGGCTGTGGCTGCTGCGCACCCACCCGAGTGACCTCGCGGTTTTCCAGGGCCGCCAGCAGCTTGCCCTGGATGGCCAGCGGCAAGTCGGCAATCTCGTCCAGGTACAAGGTGCCGCCGCTGGCCGAACCGAACCAGCCGGCACGGCTGCTGACCGTACCGCCATGGCTACCGGCGCTATAGCCAAATAGCTCGGCATCGGCGTAGGTGGGGCTGATGGCCGCGCAGTTGACCGACACGAACAACCCACCACGGTCGCTGGCACGGTGGATCTGCCGGGCCAGCAGCTCCTTGCCGGTACCGGTCTCGCCACGGATCAGCACCGGCAAAGGTTGTGGCGCCAGGCGCTCAAGGTCCTCGCGCAGCCGCTGCGAGCGCGGGTCGATGAACACCAGCGCCTTGGCACGAATGCTCAGCGGGCTCTTGTCCAGCTCGGGGAAGGTCAGCAGCGGCTGGCCGAACGGGTTTTGAAACGTCATGACGAACTCCCGCCCCAGGCCCGTAATGGCCAGGCGTCAGGCAAAGGGTGAACAGTGAGGGCGATCAGGCGCGGAGCAGTGCGCGCTGCTCGATCCGGCTCTGCAAGCGATACAGGTAGGCGAAGCCTTGTTCCCAGCGCTCATGACCGGACTTGACGTTGATGTGCCCGGCATTGCTCAGCAACCCTGCTTCGGCGCCCCATGCCTGGGCCAGGTACAGCGCCCTCGGCACGCTCACGGCCGGGTCGTTGTCCGAGCTGACGACCTGGTTGGGAAACGGCAGCACCTCGGTAGGGATCGGCGCAAAGTTGCGCAGCACTGGCGCGCAGGTGGGCCGTTCGACATCTGCCGGCGCCACCAGCAGTGCACCACGCACCTGCCGTAGCAAGGCCGGGCTTGCCTGCGCAGCCCAATGGGCGACAGTAATGCAACCGAGGCTGTGGGCAATCAGGATCACCGGCGAGCGCTCGGCGGCAATCGCCTGCTCCAGCGCGTGCACCCAGTCCTGCCGCTGCGGGGTAAGCCAGTCTTCCTGTTCGACCCGTGCACTGTTGGGCAGGGTGCGTTGCCAGTGACTCTGCCAATGGTTGTCTGGCGACCCTTGCCAGCCCGGCACAATCAGGTAGCGAATCGAGTCATTGCGCATGGGGACGCCTCCAGTAAGTTTGCGTGCTTGGAGACAAGTATAGGGAAGGCGATATATACGTAAAGGAATAAGAAGATATTTGGTAATTCTTTAATAGAATAAACAACACACTGCAGTCGCTCTCGCGTAAAGGGCTGCATAACCACCCCATCCACCTTTCAGGTAAAAAAAACCCGGGACCATGCCCGGGTTCTCTTATCCTTGTGCGACTCAGATATCCGCCACCTTCTGCCACACCTTCGGCCGGAAGAATAACGTTTCCCCCCGCGCCAACCCGGTCAGGCTGTCATGGTCTTTCACCACCTCGGCCTCGATCAGCTCGCTCTGCCCTTCCACCTTCAAGGTCACCCGCGTGGTCGCGCCCAACGGCCGAATGTCGCGCACCTCGGCCGCGTGGTGTCCTTCGGTCTCGTGCCGCGACAGCGACACCTCGTGCGGGCGAAACAGCACGTGATGCCCTTCGTTCAAGGCCAGGCGGTTGGAGTCACCGAGGAAGTGGTAGACGAAATCATTGGCCGGCTGATCGTACACCTCACCTGGCGAGCCGATCTGCTCGATCACGCCCTTGTTCATCACCACGATGCGGTCGGCTACTTCCATGGCTTCTTCCTGGTCGTGGGTAACGAATACCGACGTCAGGTTGATATCCTCGTGCAGCCGCGCCAGCCAGCGACGCAACTCCTTGCGCACCTTGGCATCCAGCGCACCGAATGGCTCGTCCAGCAGCAGTACCTTCGGCTCCACCGCCAGGGCGCGGGCCAGGGCGATACGCTGACGCTGTCCACCGGAAAGCTGCTCAGGGTAGCGATCGGACAGCCAGTCCAGTTGCACCATGTTCAGCAGCTCATGCACCTTCTCGGCAATCTTGCTCTCGCTCGGGCGCTCGCCCTTGGGCTTCATGCGCAGGCCGAAGGCAACGTTGTCGAACACGCTCATGTGGCGGAACAGCGCGTAGTGCTGGAACACGAACCCGACGTTACGGTCACGCACGTCATGGCCGGAAACGTCCTCGCCGTGGAACACGATGTTGCCCTGGTCCGGGGTTTCCAGGCCGGCAATGATGCGCAGCAGGGTGGTCTTGCCGCAGCCGGATGGGCCGAGCAAGGCCACCAGCTCGCCGCTGTTGATGTCCAGGTTGATAGCGTTCAGGGCCTGGAAACTGTTGAAGCGCTTGCTGACGTTACGAACTTCGATCGACATGAATCATTCCTCCGCGGCGCTGTGGCGCAGGCGGTTAATACGGTTCTCGCTCCACTGCTTGAGCAGCAGGATGAAGAGCGCCAGGATCAGCAACAGGCTGGCCACGCTGAAGGCCGCGACGTGGTTGTACTCGTTGTAGAGGATCTCCACATGCAGCGGCAAGGTGTTGGTCACGCCACGGATATGGCCCGACACCACCGACACCGCGCCGAATTCGCCCATGGCCCTCGCGGTACACAGCACCACGCCATAAATCAGGCCCCATTTGATGTTCGGCAGGGTGACGTGCCAGAACATCTGCCAGCCGTTGGCACCGAGCAGCCGTGCAGCCTCCTCCTCTTGCGTGCCCTGCTCCTGCATCAGCGGGATCAGCTCACGGGCCACGAACGGTACGGTAACGAAAATAGTCGCCAGGACAATGCCCGGCAGGGCGAACACGATCTGGATATCGTGGTCCTGCAGCCACGGCCCGAACAGGCCTTGTGCGCCGAACATCAGCACGTAGACCAGGCCGGCGATCACGGGCGAGACCGAGAACGGCAGGTCGATCAGGGTGACCAGGATGCTCTTGCCACGGAAGGTGTACTTGCTCACGCACCAGGCGGCGCTTACGCCAAATACCAGGTTGAGCGGCACCGAGATAACCACGGCGAGCAGGGTTAGCTTCAGCGCCGACAACGCATCGGGTTCGAAAATCGCCTCGAAGAAGGTGCCAAAACCGTTCTTCAGCGCCTGGGATACCACGATCACCAGCGGCAGCAGCAGGAACAGGGTGAACACCAGCCAGCCAAGGCCGATCAGGATACGCCGCGCCGTGGCACTGCCACGGCGGGCGGCGTTGGCTGCGGCACTTGCACTCAGGGATGAACTGGACATGCCGGCCTCCTTCAAGGGGTTTCGATGCGGCGCTGCAACAGGTTGATCAGCAGCAGCAGGATGAAGGAAACCACCAGCATCAGCACGCCGATGGCGGTCGCGCCGGTGTAGTCGTACTGGTCGAGCTTGACCATGATCAGCAGCGGCAGGATCTCGGTCTTCATCGGCATGTTGCCGGCAATGAAGATCACCGAACCGTACTCGCCTACGCCACGGGCGAAGGCCAGGGCGAAGCCGGTGAGCCATGCCGGCAGCAGGGCCGGTGCCAGGATGTGGCGGAACACCTGCAGTGGTTTGGCCCCCAGGCAGGCTGCAGCCTCTTCCACTTCACGCGGGATGTCAGCCAGTACCGGCTGCACCGTGCGCACCACGAACGGCAAGGTCACGAAGGTCAGTGCCAGGGTGATGCCCAGCGGGGTGTAGGCGATCTTGAAGCCCAGGTCGGTGGCGAACTGGCCGACCCAGCCCTGCGGCGCGTACAGGGCCGTCAGGGCGATACCGGCAACCGCGGTGGGCAAGGCGAACGGCAGGTCGATCATGGCATCGATGATCTTGCGTCCGGGGAAGGTGTAGCGCACCAGCACCCAGGCCAGCAGGGTACCGATCACACCGTTGATGATGGCGGCGAACAGGGCGGTGCCGAAACTCAGCTTGAGCGCGGCGATCACCCGCGGCGCACTGATGATGTTCCAGAACTGCTCGAAGGTCAGCTGCGAGGCATGAATGAACATGGCCGCCAACGGTATCAGCACGATCAGGCTGAGGTACACCAAGGTGTAGCCCAGCGTCAGCCCGAAGCCGGGTATGACGGGGGAGATACGACGCGACATAAATATCCCTGGTTGAACGCACTCAGCCCGGAAACAATCCCGGGCCGGTGCAAGCTTTTGAATCCTGGGGCTGCTTGGCAGCCCATTCGCGACACAAGGCCGCTCCCACAGGGGATCATGGTTCCTTGTGGAGTCGACCCTGTGCCGCGAATGGCCCGCAACGCGGCCCCGCTTCCCTTTGGCCCTTACTGTGCCTGATAGATCTGGTCGAACACACCGCCATCATTGAAGAATTTCGGTTGTGCAGCCTTCCACCCACCAAAGTCCTTGTCGATGGTCACCAGGTCCAGTTTCGGGAACTGCTTGCCGAACTCCGCAGCGACTTTCTCGTCACGCGGGCGGTAGAAGTTCTCGGCGGCAATCTTCTGCCCGGCCGGGCTGTACAGGTGCTTGAGGTATTCGCTGGCAATCTCGGTATTGCCCTTGCGCTCGGCGTTCTTGTCGACCACGGCCACTGGCGGCTCGGCCAGGATCGACAGCGACGGCACGACAATGTCGAACTTATCGGCACCACCGTCTTCCTTCAGGGCCAGGAAGGCCTCGTTTTCCCAGGCCAGCAACACGTCGCCCTGGCCATTGTTGACGAAGGTGATGGTCGAACCACGGGCGCCGGTATCCAGCACCGGTACATGCTTGAACAGCTCCTGCACATACGCCTTGGCCTTCTCTTCGCTACCGCCGGCCTTCAGGCCGTAGGCCCACGCCGCGAGGAAGTTCCAGCGCGCACCGCCAGAGGTTTTCGGGTTCGGGGTGATGACCGACACATCCTTCTTGATCAGGTCGCCCCAGTCCTTGATGCCTTTCGGGTTGCCCTTGCGCACCAGGAACACGATGGTCGAGGTGTACGGGGTGCTGGCGTCAGGCAGGCGGGTCTGCCAGTTCTCGGGCAGGGTCTTGCCAAGCTTGGCCACTTCGTCGATGTCACCGGCCAGGGCCAGGGTCACCACGTCGGCGCGCAGGCCGTCGATCACCGCACGGGCCTGCTTGCCCGACCCCCCATGGGATTGCTGGATTTTCACCTTGTCACCCGGGTGGGCCTGTTGCCAGTGCTTGATGAACTCGGC
The DNA here is from genome assembly GCF_043106315.1 of Pseudomonas sp. FYR_5. Lineage (NCBI taxonomy): Bacteria > Pseudomonadati > Pseudomonadota > Gammaproteobacteria > Pseudomonadales > Pseudomonadaceae > Pseudomonas > Pseudomonas sp. FYR_5. Next base: position 10,156 of record NZ_JBICMK010000064.1, read on the forward strand.
GTTGTACTGCTGGTAAAGCTCACGGGTCGGATCGTAGGACACGTTGAGCAGTTCGTAGTCCTTGGCGATGGCGGAACCGGCAAAAACAGCACTGGCCAGGGCGGCGAGCGCATAACGGCGGATGGACATGGTGAAGCTCCCGAATGGCATTTTTCCAGTTTTGGATGTTGCGCCGCAGATCAGCCGGGCTTGTTGCCGGGCTGTTGCAGGCGGAACTTCTCCTTGCGCTCGATCTGCACGACCTGAGCGTTGTGCACGGTGATCTCCACCGCACCGAAACGCAGGTCGCGCAAAGCGCTCTGGATTTCACGCAAGAGGGTGGCTTCGTCCTGGCCGTCGATGCTGCGCAGAGATGCACTCATGCTCGTTCTCCTTGGAGTGAGGGCGCCGGGCAGAGGTTTGAAGGGGGGTTGCGCCTGGCTTGAGGGCAATAGTAGTGAGGCGCAGTTATTCTTAAAAATACTGTTTAAGAATTTTTATATAACCTTTTTAAAGCGCACGCCCCT
>NZ_JBICMK010000065.1:0-45423 GCF_043106315.1 Pseudomonas sp. FYR_5
GCATTACCCATGCGGGCGCCTTTTTTATTTGCGCGCCAGCAGGGTGGCGCGGCGTGGGGCTGGCAGGCCTTCGACGGTCTTGCTGTGGTCGTTCGGGTCGAGGAAGTCGCTCAGCGACTGGTAGCGCATCCACTCGGTGCTGCGCTGTTCCTCGACGCTGGTCACGCTTACGTCGACGCAGCGCACATCGCTGAAGCCGGCACGGCGCAACCAGCGGGCCAGCGCCGGTACCGACGGCAGGTACCAGACATTGCGCATCTGTGCGTAGCGGTCCTCAGGCACCAGCACCTGGTTTTCGTCGCCCTCGATAACCAGCGTTTCCAGCACCAGCTCGCCACCTTTGACCAGGCAGTCCTTGAGCGCCAGCAGGTGCTCGATGGGCGAGCGGCGGTGATAGAACACGCCCATGGAAAACACGGTGTCGAAACCTTCCAGGTTGGCGGGCAGGTCTTCCAGGGCGAATGGCAGGTGCCAGGCCGGCAACTCCGGCAGGTACTGCTGCACGGCCTGGAACTGGCAGAAGAACAGCCAGTTGGGGTCGACCCCGATCACCATGTCCGCGCCGGCACCGAGCATGCGCCACTGGTAGTAGCCATTGCCACAGCCCACGTCGAGTACGCGCTTGCCCTTGAGGTCCAGGTGCGGGCCAACCCGCGACCACTTCCAGTCCGAACGCCATTCGGTGTCAACGTGCACGCCAAACAGGTCGAACGGCCCTTTGCGCCAAGGCGACAGGCCCATCAATGCCTGGCGCATCTGCGCGCGGGTGGCGTCGTCGCACTCGCAATCCAGACGTAACCCGTTGACCAGGTCGATTTCACTGGGTTGCAGGGCGGGCAGGGCTTCCAGCGCCCCGCGCCAGCGGTCGAGGTCACCGTGGCCCTTTTCCAGCTTGGCGTCCAGTTGCGCTTGCAGGCCTTGTGACCAGGAAGCCAGGGGCGTGCCCACCAGGCGGCGGACGAGGGGAGACAGATCGATCATGGCAGGGCTATCAACGAGGCGAAGTTAAGGCATTGGAACCAAGGCACCACTTTCGAGAAGCCGGCTGCGCGCAGGCGTTCCTGGTGGGCTTCGAGTGTATCGGGCTTCATCACGTTCTCGATGGCGCTGCGCTTCTGGGCGATCTCCAGTTCGCTGTAGCCATTGGCCCGTTTGAAATCCAGGTGCAGTTCATTGAGCAGGTCCTGCTCTTGCTCATCGGCAAAGCGCAGCTTCTCCGAGAGAATCAGCGCGCCGCCGGGCAGCAGCGCCTGGCGGATTCGCCCGAGCAGTTCAAGGCGCTGGTCAGGGGCGATGAACTGCAGGGTGAAGTTCATCGCCACTACCGAGGCGGGCTCGAAGGGCAGGGCAAGGATATCGGCCTCCAGCACGTGCACCGGCAGCAACTCCTGGAACATCGAATCTTGTGCAGTGAGGTACTGGCGGCAGCGCTCGACCATGGCGGCGGAGTTATCCACCGCGATTACCCTGCAGCCGTCGCTGCGTACATGGCGACGCAGCGACTGGGTAACGGCACCCAGCGATGCGCCCAGGTCGTACAGCGCGGTGCCTGGCTGGGCGAACCGAGCGGCCAGCACGCCGAGGTTTTCGACAATGGTTGGGTAACCGGGCACCGAGCGCTTGATCATGTCCGGGAACACACGCACGACGTCCTCGTTGAAGACGAAGTCGGGCACCTGCTCCAGGGGTTGGGAGAAAAGGCGGTCGGGTTGTTTGCTCACGGTGAATCCAGGTGGCTGGTGATAGGCAGGGGGCGCATTCTAGCCAAACCGCAGCCTGGATGCATGGTTGGCTGACCAGCGCTTTGCGTTCAATTGACCCGAATGGCGCAATCGAAGGTCTGCACGGGGCGCACTTCCGGGGCCCAGGGTTGCTGGTAGATCAATACCAGGTTCCCTTCGCCAGTCGCGCGGGCCTGGAAGCGCCAGGTCGACATGCCCGAGCTGCCGACGATGCCGGTGTCTTCAGGCGCGCTGTAAACCTCGGGGCCAAGACTTTGCAACACGTTGGGCGCCGGATTCTGTACCAGCCAGCGGTAGCCGGTGGTGGGGTTGCTGGGCAGGGTTAGCGTCAGGATCTGACCGACCTGCAGGCGCTTGGGGCATTCGCTTTCGGCGTCCAGGTCAACGGGCTGCGAGGATTGTTGCGCGCAGGCAGAAAGCAGGGCGAAGCTCAGGGGAACGAGCAGACGAGGAGAGGTCATGGTGGCTCCGAAGGCTGGCGATGGCCTGAGGATAACCGATGATCGAGGAAATTTGTGTTGCCTGTGCCGGCCCCTTCGCGGGCAAGCCCGCTCCTGCAAGGGTTCCCTGTAGGAACGGGCTTGCCCGCGAAGAGGCCGGTTCAGGCTAGAACAGCACTTTCGCCACGTCGGCAAAGCGCTTGGCGAAGTGCACTGTCAGCCCTTCGCGCAGGTACTCCGGCAGTTCTTCGAAGTCGCCGCGGTTAGGCTCCGGCAGGATCAGTTCGAAAATCTTCTGCCGCCGCGCAGCAATCACTTTCTCGCGCACGCCGCCAATCGGCAGTACCTGGCCGGTGAGGGTGAGCTCGCCCGTCATGGCGACACCTTTTTTGGCAGGCTGGTCGCGGGCCAGTGAAAGCAAAGCGCTGGCCATTGTGATGCCGGCACTCGGGCCGTCCTTGGGCGTGGCGCCTTCGGGTACGTGCAAGTGGATGAACGCTTCGTTGAAGAAACCTGTATCCCCGCCAAATTGTTTGAGGTTGGAGCTGATGTAGCTATAGGCAATTTCGGCAGACTCCTTCATCACGTCACCCAGCTTGCCGGTCAGCTTGAAGCCTCGGTTGTGGGTGTGGATGCGGGTCGCCTCGATCGGCAGCGTGGCACCGCCCATGCTGGTCCAGGCCAGGCCGGTGATCACGCCTTTGCCAGCCAGTACCTGTTCGCTGCGGAACACCGGCATGCCGAGCGCGGTTTCCAGGTCCTTGGCGCCGATCTTCAGCTTGGCTTCGGGGTTCTCCAGCAGCTTGACCACAGCTTTGCGCACCAGTTTGCCCAGTTGCTTCTCCAACTGGCGCACGCCGGCTTCGCGGGCATAGCCGTCGATCACCAGGCGCAGGGCGCTGTCGCTGATGCTGAGGCTGGTCTTGGAAACGCCGGCCTTTTCCAGTTGCTTGGGCCACAGGTGGCGCTTGGCGATGGTCAGTTTCTCTTCGGTGATATAGCCGGACAGGCGGATCACTTCCATGCGGTCGAGCAACGGCCCGGGTATTGAATCAAGGGTGTTGGCAGTGCACACGAACAACACCTTGGACAAGTCCAGGCGCAGGTCGAGGTAGTGGTCGAGGAAGTCGACGTTCTGCTCGGGGTCGAGGGTTTCCAGCAACGCTGATGCCGGGTCACCTTGGTAGCTCTGGCCCATCTTGTCGATTTCGTCGAGCATGATCACCGGGTTCATCACTTCGACGTCTTTCAGGGCCTGCACCAGCTTGCCGGGCTGGGCGCCGATGTAGGTGCGGCGGTGGCCCTTGATCTCGGCTTCATCACGCATGCCGCCGACGCTGAAGCGGTAGAACGGCCGGCCGAGCGATTCGGCGATGGACTTGCCGATGCTGGTCTTGCCCACCCCGGGCGGGCCCACCAACAGCACGATCGAACCGCTGATTTCGCCTTTCCAGGCGCCCACGGCGAGGAACTCGAGGATGCGCTCCTTGATGTCGTCGAGGCCGGAATGGTACTGGTCGAGGACTTTGCGCGCATGCTTGAGGTCGAGCTTGTCTTTGCCGTACACGCCCCACGGCAGGGCGGTGGCCCATTCCAGATAGTTGCGGGTGACGGCGTATTCGGGCGAGCCGGTTTCCAGGATGGCCAGTTTGCCCATCTCTTCATCGATGCGCTTGCGTGCCTGGGGCGGCAGGGTCTTGCCTTCCAGGCGCTGTTCGAACTGTTCGAGGTCGGCGCTGCGGTCGTCCTTGGTCAGCCCCAGCTCCTGCTGGATGACCTTGAGTTGTTCCTTCAGGAAGAATTCGCGCTGGTGCTCGCCGATCTGCCGGTTGACCTCGGCCGAGATCTCGTTCTGCAAGCGCGCGACTTCCACCTCTTTGCGCAGCATTGGCAGTACCTTTTCCATGCGTTTGAGCATGGGCACGCAATCGAGCACTTCCTGCAACTGGTTGCCGGTGGCCGAGGTGAGCGCGGCGGCGAAGTCGGTGAGCGGTGAAGGGTCGTTGGGGCTGAAGCGGTTGAGGTAGTTCTTCAGCTCTTCGCTGTACAGCGGGTTGAGCGGCAGCAGCTCTTTGATCGCGTTGATCAGTGCCATCCCGTAGGCTTTGACCTCGTCGGTCGGCTCGGCGGGCTGGCGCGGGTATTCGACTTCGACCAGGTAGGGCGGGCGGTGGTGCTTGAGCCAGTTGCGGATGCGCACCCGGGACAGGCCCTGGGCGACGAACTGCAATTTGCCGTTTTCGCGGCTGGCATGGTGCACCTTGACCAGCGTGCCGTACTGCGGCAGTGCCGAGGTGTCGAAGTGGCGGTGGTCTTCTGGCGGGGTGTCCATGAAGAACAGCGCCAGGCAGTGGTCCGGTGACTTGGCCACCAGGTCGAGCGTTTCGGCCCAGGGTTCTTCATTGACGATGACCGGCAGTACCTGGGCCGGGAAGAACGGGCGGTTGTGGATCGGGATGACGTAGACCTTGTCCGGCAGCTGCTGGCCGGGCAGGGCGAGGGCGTGGCCGGCTTCGGCCTGGAGGGTGTGTTCGACTTCGCTGTGCTCGTCAGGGTGTTCGGGGAAATCCTGCTGGTCGCTCATGGGGCACCTGCGTGAATGACTATGGTGCTTAGATGGGGCGGGGAGGGATGGGTTTCAATGGTTCGGGCGCAGCCTTGTGTCGCGATTGGGCTGCGCAGCAGCCCCAGAATCCATCCAGCATTCTAGATCGTTGGGGCAGCTGCGCGACCCAATCGCGACACAAGGCCGCTCCCACAGGGTTGAGCCTGCGGGAGCGGTGTAGCTTACTCAGCTAATTTGTAAGCGATGATGTAATCGCCCATCTTGGTGCCCAGCGAGCCATGGCCGCCGGCAGTCACCAGCACGTACTGCTTGCCGTCCTTGCCGGTGTAGCTCATCGGCGTGGCCTGGCCACCCGCTGGCAGGCGCGCTTTCCACAACTCCTTGCCGTTGTTCACGTCATAGGCGCGCAGGTACTGGTCGAGCGTGCCGCTGAGGAAGCCGACGCCACCGGCGGTGACGATCGAGCCACCCATGCTCGGCACGCCAATCGGCAGGCCGATCGGTAGCGGGGTGCTGTCGCGGGTGGTGCCGTTCTTGTGTTTCCATACCACCTTGTTGGTGAACAGGTCGATGGCGGCGACGTAGCCCCAGGCGGGTGCCTGGCACGGTACACCAAGCGGCGACATGAACGGATGCATGGTCACTGCATACGGTGCGCCGGTGTTCGGCTGCACGCCGCTGGTCTCGCTTTCGCGCTTGCTGCCTTCGGCAACCTGCTCACGCGGGATCATTTTCGACACGAACGCCATGTAGTTGGGCGAAGTGAACAGCAACTGGCGCACCGGGTCGACTGACACGCTGCCCCAGTTGAATACACCGACGTTGCCGGGGTAGACCAACGAACCTTGCTCGGATGGCGGGGTGTACTGGCCTTCGTAGCGCAGCTCGCGGAACTGAATGCGGCACAGCATCTGGTCGAAAGGCGTGGCGCCCCACATGGCCTGTTCGGTCAGCTCTGGGCCGAGCAGGTTGAGGTCGGAGCGGGCCTGGGTTGGCGAGGTGTGGTCGCCTTCCACTGCGCCTTGTGGGGTGGGGATCTCGCGGATCGGCACGATTGGCGTACCGTCGCGGCGGTCGAGCACGTACAGGCTGCCTTGCTTGGTCGGTACGATGATCGCCGGTTTCACACCATCGTCGGTTTTCAGGTGTACCAGGGTCGGCTGGCTGCCGACGTCCATGTCCCACAGGTCGTGATGGGTGAACTGGTAGTTCCAGCGTGCCTTGCCGGTGGCCAGGTCAAGTGCGACCACGCCGGCGCTGTACTTCTCGGCGCCCGGGGTGCGGTCGGCGCCCCACTGGTCCGGGGTCTGGTTGCCCAGCGGCAGGTAGATCATGCCAAGGTCTTCGTCGACGCTGGCGATCGACCACATGTTGGCCGAGTTGCGGCTATACATTTTGCCGGCAGCCAATGGCTTGGTGTCGTCCGGGTTGTTGCTGTCCCAGTTCCACACCAGGTGGCCGTCGTGCACGTCGTAGGCGCGGATCACCCCGGACGGCTCATTGGTCGACTCGTTGTCGGTGACGTGGCCACCGATGATCACCAGGTCACGGGTAATCGCAGCAGGTGAGGTGGAGTAATAGCCGCCGGCAGTGAACGGGCCGATGCCGGTGGTGAGGTCGATCACGCCCTGGTTGGCGAAGCCTTCGCAGACCTTGCCGTTGTCGGCGTTGATGGCGATCAGGCGGGCATCTGCGGTAGGCAGGTAGAGGCGACGTGGGCACGCTTGGGCCACGGCCTGGCCTGCGTCGGTAATTTTCGGCGCCGGGCTGCCGTCGCGGCTGACGTAGCGGTTTTCGTCATAGTACGAGACGCCACGGCACGTCATGTGGGCAAAGCCCTTGAAGGTGCCGGTCGGGCTCTTGACCTGCGGGTCGTAGCGCCAGATTTCCGCGCCAGTGTCCGGGTCCAGCGCCAGCAGGCGGCTGTGCGCGGTGCAGGCGTAGAGCATGCCGTTGACCTTCAGCGGGGTGTTCTGGTTAGTCAGCTCCACCGGGTCGTTTTCGGTGGGCAGATCACCGGTGCGAATGCGCCAGGCTTCTTCCAGACGGTAGGCGTTCTGCGGGGTGATCTGGCGCAGCGGCGAGTAGCGGTCGCCATGCTCGGTACGGCCGTAGGCCTGCCATTCGCCATCGGGCATGGCCGGAGCGGCGCTGGCCATTTCGCTGCTGTCGCGGCCCAGTTCGCCGAACACTTCACCGGGATGGGTGAACTGGCTGGCCAGCGCGCAAGCGCCCGAAGCGACCACCGCCACGCTGAGCAGTGCAGTATTGGCTTTGCTGGCTGGGCCGATCAGCGGGCGACGTGCCCACGGCAGTAGCAACACCACGCCGATGGCGAACCAGATAGCCAGCCGTGGCACCAGTTGCCACCAGTCCAGGCCTACTTCGAGCAGGGCCCACACGGTGCTGCCCAGCAGCACCAGGCCATACAGGCCCAGGGCGATCCGGCGTTGGGCCAGCAGCAGGATGCCCGACAGGGCAAAGCCGATACCGGCGATCAGGTAGTAAAGTGATCCGCCCAGCTGGCTCAGCTTGATACCGCCGGCCAGCAGGGCCAGGCCCATCAGCAACAGCAGCGCGCCAACCAGGCGCGGTAGCCAGCGGCTTCCTTGGTTCGCACCTTCAGTGCTCATCGTAGGTTCTCCGTCAGGTCAAAAAAGGGGTTAGAAACTGCTCTGGATCTTCAGGCCGCCGATCAGGGCGCCATCGACCTGCGACACCCCGCCCGGGTGGCGGATGTATTGCAGGTTGGGGCGTACCGTGAGCCAGTCGGCCAAATGGATGCCGTAGTACAGCTCGGCGCTGTACTCGGTGTCCTGCACTGGCAGGAAGCCTGGGTTGTCGTAGTCGTAGAGGCCGGCGGCCTGGTTGACCAGGCGGGCGTTCTTGCGATAGGCAGGGTTGACGTGCACGCGGGCCAGGGCGAAACCGATGTCGTCCTTGGCGCGGGCATTGAAGGGCCCTTTGTATACCAGTCCTGCCTGCACATAGTTGTCGATGGCATTGGTCTTCTTGTCATGCATCGTGGCGTTGGCGAACACGCTCAAGCCGCGCGACTGGTCGGACGCCAGCGAGGTGACCTGCTGCTGGGCGCCGATCCACAAGCCGTGCTTGCTCGAGCTGCTGCGGTAGGCGGCGCCGCTGATGGCGGCCGGCTGACCGTTGCTGTCCTTGAGAACATCTTGTGCCTTGGCATTACTGTAGTAGTAGCCGGCACGATATTCCCCTTTCAAACCTTGGATACGTGGGGTCCATACCAGTTCGAACGGCATTACCGCACCCTGGGTGCCGCTGCCGCTGAGCTTGAAACCATTGCCAGATTCGAGGTTGGAAGGGTTCTGCTCGAAGACGCCGACCTGTGCGTACAGCTCAGGGGAAAGGTTGTAGCGCACGCGCAGGGCCCACTGGCTGACTGGCCAGTTGTACCAGATGCCACCCACCCAGTTGCCCACCTGCGAGCCGCAGAAGGCCAGGTTCTGGAAGTCGCAAGGGAAGCTGTTGAAGTCTTCGCCTTCACCGAAGCGGCCGAATTTCACATCCAGCGCACCATCGAAGTACTTCTGCTTGATCCACATCTGCGTCAGCCGCCAGGTTTCGCCTCGGCCCCAGACTTCCTGGGCGGAGGTGAAGCCGCCGACACGCGGGTCGTTGATGCGGTCGTTGCTGATGTTGTCGCCGTGGCGCTCGGTGATGGTCAGCTGGAGTTCGGTGTCGTGCCAGCCGAGGATCTTGTCCAGGTCCAGGTGGCTGCCAAAGGTGAACTGGTCGCTGTAGCGCGCGGTGCGGTCGTGGTCGTAGCCGCCGTGCAGGTTGCTGCCCATCTCGCCGGTATAGCCAAGGGTGAAGTCGTAGCCTTTTTCCAGCAGTTCGCTGCGGGTTCCACCCCAGTCGCCGAGCATCCACGGAGAGTCGCTGGCGAACATTTCGCTGGCGCTGGCGGGGGTTGCCAAGGCACTGAGGGCGAGGCCGATGTAACAGGTTTTAGGCAGTTGGAGCATGAGATAGCGCTATCTTTTGATTATTGAAAAAACGGCAAGCGCATCGAAGGGCGGGCCCCTCAATGGATATGGCGACAAGATTGTTCGATGAAGCGTTTCAGCTTGCGGCGGGGAGGATATAGGGGAAGCTACAAGAAAAAAAGACAAATTGTCGCAGATGACTGTTGTTGAACGGGCAACAGTCGTCATTAATCGAGGCAGGTGTAGGAGCGGGTTCACCCGCGAATGCGCCGGTTGCCCTGCCATCGTATTCGCGGGTGAACCCGTTCCTACACCGATCTTCGTCGCTTGTGGTTCAGAAGGTAGTACGCAACCCGACTTCCACGCTACGCCCCGGCGCCGGTGCGATATCGCGCAGGATCGAACTGGCGTAGCGCACGGTCTGGTCGGTCAGGTTTTCGCCGCGCACAAACGCCAACCACTGGCTTTGACCAATGTCGAAGCGGTAGCCAACGCTGGCCCCCAGCGTGGTGTAGCCATCGGTGCTGGTTTCGTTGGCGGGTTTGCGGTGCTGCGATGCGGCATGTTGCACATCTACTCGCGCCTGCCAGCGGTCCAGCTCCCAGACCAGGCCGCTGTTCAGGCGTAGCGGGGCGATACGGGGCAGGGGCTCGCCACTGTCGAGGTTCTTGGCCCGGGTATAGTCACCGGACAGCTCCAGCGCGAAGCTGCCGTAACGATTCTCGGCCAGCTGCCAGCGGTCCTGGGCCTCGATGCCGTAGAAGCGCGCCCGCACGCCTTGGTACTGGTATTCCGGGAAGCCTTCATGGTCGTGATCGTGGTCATCCTCGTCATGGTCGTGATCATGCCCGCCCTCACGCAGGTTGCCGGTGCCGATCAGGCCGATGTAGTTGCGAAAGTGGCTGTAGAACACCCCGACACTGCCCTTGTGGGTGCCGTTGTCGAAGCGCAGCGCCAGGTCGGCGGAAATGGCCTTTTCCTTGTTCAGGCTGGCATCACCCACTTCAAAGGCGCCGGTGGCCACGTGGGCGCCGTTGGCATACAACTCGTAGAAGGTCGGGGCGCGCTCGGTGTAGCCGAGGTTGGCCGCCAGCGACCAGGCCGGGTCGAGTTGGTACACCGCGCCTGAAGACAGGCTAAAGGCGTTGAAGCTGCTGGCGCTGTCGGCGTCAACGAAGTTCTCGTTGCCTTTGGCGTCCGGGTCTACGCGGGTATGCTCCATGCGCGCGCCCAGGTTGAGGTTCAGGCGCTCGTTGGCTTGCCACTGCTCGAGCATGAACAGTGCCACGCTGTCGGTATCGGTATGCGGGACGAAGGCTTCCTCGCCGAGGGCCGAAAACTCGTTACGGCTGACCTGGGCCCCAATGACCCCTTCCACTGGTCCGAGCGGTTGGTGGCGGGCTTCGATACGCGCTTCGTAGCCTTTGTTCTTGAAGGTGGTATGGACCTCGCCTTCTTCGATTTCTTTGTGCTCGTAGTCGGTGTAGCCGGCATCTACCTTGACCGAGCTGAATGGGCCGTCCAGATCGCGCAGTTCGGAGGCGAAGGCGTAGTGATCCTGTTTCATGTCCAGGCGCACGCCGGACTCGGCCACCGAGCCATAGTTGCTGTCGTAGCCGCTGTACGACAGGCCGGCGTAGCCGTGGTCCCAGTGGTAGGCACCACCGATTGCGCCGCCGTCCTGGCGACCGTCGCTGTTTTCCAGGCGGTGTTTGCTGCCGGGCTCGTCGGCATCGCGCACCTTGGCGCTGCGGGCGTAGCCAGGGATGCGCAGATCGTTGAACTGGCGGCTGTTGGCGTCCAGGTGCAGGGCGAAGGCACCGTTACCGGCCTCCAGCTTGCCAGCGCTGCTGCGAGTGGTGTCGGCACCGCCGTAACGCAGTTCACCGGCACCGTGAATGCCCTCGATCGGAGCATCCGGAATGCGGTTGTCGAAGGTGTTGACCACCCCGCCAATGGCGTTGCCGCCGTAAAGCAGGGCGGCTGGGCCACGGACGATTTCGACGCGATCGACCGTCACCGGGTCCAGGGGCACGGCGTGGTCATAGGACAGCGACGAGGCATCCAGGGCGCCGACGCCGTTGCGCAGAATGCGGATGCGGTCGCCGTCCAGTCCGCGAATGACCGGTCGGCTCGCGCCAGGGCCAAACCAGGTAGAAGCGACACCGGGCTGCTTGTTCAGGGTTTCACCCAGGCTGCCGTGCTGTTGTTGCAGCAGGTTTTCGCCTTCGAGCACGGTGCTGGGGGCGGCCAGTTGGCGGTTACCCAACGGGTTGGCGGTGATGACCTGTGGTTCGAGTTCTACGGCCTGGCTGGGGGATGCAGCCAGCCAGAGTGCGATGGCAAGGGGGGAGAGGCGAAGCGGTGTGTGCAGCATGGGGATGGGGCGTTCCTTGGCAGATGCTTTTTAGTGTTACAACATAACATAACTATTCCATCACAGAGGTTTTGCCGCTGACCAGCGATTTTTCTGTCGACTCGACGGATCCCGCCCACCACTACACTCGTGTAAGGTGCGCATCTTTCCTACGGAGCACAGCATGAGCACGGCCCAACACAACGCGCTGCACGGCAAGACCCTTGAACAGATCCTCACCGAGCTGGTGGCGCATTACCAATGGCCTGGCCTGGCCGAGCGTATCGATGTGCGCTGCTTCAAGAGCAACCCGACCATCAAGTCGAGCCTGACGTTCCTGCGCAAAACACCGTGGGCGCGGGAAAAGGTCGAGCAGTTGTACGTGAAGCTGCAGCGCCAGGCCTGACATGTCGCGTCGCCCTTGGCTGACCGGTATGGCTGTGCTGGGCTGGTTCGGCCTGGCCGTGCAGGTGAACCTGGTGCTGCTGGCGCGTTGGCAGGAACAGGCCAGCCTGATTGGCGGCCTGATCAATGTGTTCGGCTACTTCACCGTGCTTACCAATACCCTGGTGGCGACGGTGCTCAGCTATGCCGCGTTCGGTCGGGAAGGTCGTGGCAAACGCTTTTTCCTGTCGCCTTCAGTCAGCACTGCTGTGGCCGCCAGTATCGTACTGGTGGCGCTGGCCTACAGCGTGCTGCTGCGTCATTTGTGGCAACCACAGGGTTGGCAATGGCTGGCGGACGAGTTGCTGCACGACGTGATGCCGGTGCTGTATGCCTTGTACTGGTGGTGCGAAGTGCCCAAGGGCAGTTTGCGGCTATGGCATTTGCTGGTGTGGGCGGTGTACCCGGCGGTCTACTTTGGTTATGCGCTGTGGCGGGGGAGCGAGATTGGCGTGTATGCCTACCCGTTTATCGATGTGGCGAGCCTGGGGTATGGGCAGGTGATGCTCAATGCGCTCGGGGTGCTGGCGGGTTTCTGGGGGATAGGGCTGGTGTTGCTTGGGCTGGATCGGTGGCGGGGGCTGCACAGACTGGCTTGACCTGTACCGGCCTCTTCGCGGGCAAGCCCGCTCCCGCAGAGAAATCACAAGCCCAGGGGCTGTGGTATTCGCTGTGGAAGCGGGAGACACGCGGCCGGGGTGTCAGCAGCGGGGCACAAGATTTCTGACATCCCCAAATGGCCTGGGCCGCGATGGCGTCTTAGTGCTTCTTCCCTTGCATGCTCGAAACCCATTGCTCGCTGCGACTATGCCCACTGGTCCTCAACACGCCCAGGTCCAGCGCATTTTCGCCATCCGCCGCCATTTTGCTTTTGGCTATCTCGGCGATTGCCGTGCCCAGGTCCACCGGTGAGTTGGACGCATCCAGCGACAGGTCTCGGCGATAGTCATTACCGCTTAGCGTTTCCTGGGTGACCGAGTTGGCGTCGAGCCTCACGTCACCCTTGGCCGACTGCAAGCGTGCCCCCACCAGATGGGCGCTGCCACCGACCTGCAGGTCGATGCCGTCGCTGCTTTTAAGCGTGGTCTGACGCGCCACATTGTCGCGCTGTGCATGCGACACGTCGAGGCTGACGGTTGGCGAGAACCCTGGGTCTGCCTCGCTCAGGGCCGAACCGGCCGTTTTCTCGACCTTGCCTCCCAGCGGGCCAGCCACCGATTTGGCCGCGTTGACATAGCCCTGCGGGTTTTTCTCCTGGCTCAGCCTGACATCGCCCTTCACGCTCAGGGTGTCGACGCTGTCCTTGAGGCTGGCGATGCGCAGGTCACCGTCGATTGTGCCGCCAATATGCCCTGCATCCAGGGTGGCACTCTCGATGCGGGTATCGCCACGGCTTTGCAGGTCGATGCGCTCGGCGCGCAGGTCACTGGTATTCCAGGTGAGGTTGTCGCGTTTGTCGAGTTCAACCTTGAGCCGGCCATGCAAGCCGCGGGTGTCCAACGCGCCCTTGGCCATGTTGAAACCGGCGCCGGCCGAGATGTCGAGGTTGTCGCGTCGCTCCTGGCTGGAAGAGGCTTCAACCAGCATGCCGCCATTCGAGGCGTCGAGGGTTATCTGTTCGGCCGAGGCCTGCAGACCTTGCAGGTGCAGGGCGATGTCCTCGCGGGCGCTGCTGCTCAGGGTCAGTGTGCCGTTGCTGGCAAACTGGGCATCGACCGCCTGCCGTGCTTGTTCGTCTTGCTTGCCGTGGCTGAAGTGGCCGCCGATGGCTCCCCCCTTGGTCTGGCCAGCCTTGGCCGCCAGCTCCATGCCGCCACCCAGGTTGCTGCCCGCGGCTTGCTGGGTATTGCTGGCCGCCTTGACCTGCAACTGGCCGCCACTTTGCACCTGTATGTCGCCGGCCTTGGCCTCGCGGCTACCAATGCGCGTGCCTTCGAGCAACAGGTCGCCTGTGCTGGTCAGCTTTACCTCGCCCTTGGCGTCGATTTGTGCCACTTGTGCCTTGCCCTGCGTGCTCAGCTTCTGGCCATGGTCCAGATAACCCCGGCCATCGACACCGGTGCTGCCCGGGCGGTTGCCGACTTTGGCCCAGGCATTGCCATCGAGCTGGCGTGACTGCTGTTCGGCCTGGTCGGTCGCCTGGGGTAAGGCCAGCGACCCGGCACTGTGCATGACCACGCTGCCTTCACCGCCATCGATGTGGGCCCCTTCGTAGCGGCCATCGCTGCCCAGCTGTACCTGGATACCCTGTTGCCCGTAAAGGCTACCGGGCACAGCGCTGCTGGCAATATCCTTTTTATCCAGCGAACCCCCTTTGCCGGCGGCGCGAACATTCAGGTCCTCGCCGGTGCTGGTGTCCAGGCGCGCGTCGCCACCATAGGCCAGACGTTGAACGGTGGTTTCCTGGGTATTTTCGGCGGCGTTCATCTGGTGTTGCTGCGCCTCAATCTTCAGCGAGCCGGCATTGGCCCGCCAGGCTGTGCCCTGGTCGGCCAGTGTCTCAGCCTTGACCTCGACCTTTGCTGCGGAGAACTCGCTTACCTGAGCGATTCCACGGCGCTGGTTTTCCAGGCGCTTGAGGTGTTCGACCGTCATGTCGGCACCCACGCTGGGCGGCGCCATGGCGTCTTCGGGCGAGGCTTGCTGGAAGCGCGGGGCTTCCTCACCCAGCACCAGGCGCTCGATAGGGCGGGTCAGGTCGCGGTATTCGATGCTGGCGCCCAGGCTACCCGACCAGTCGTCACGGGTTTGTTCATGTTCATGGGTATCCTGCGCCGCACGGTTGTCGATGCGTTCGGCGGTCACCTGCAGGGTGTTGCCGGCCTCGACGTGCGCGGCCTCGGTGAGCAGTGCATCACTGCGCAATTTCAGATCGCCGCTGGCCTGCAACTCGCTGCGCTGCACCTTGCTTTCGCGTTCGGCTTGCACCTCGCGATTGTGATGGCCTTCGAACAAACTGCCCAGACGGTCGATGCCACCGGTTACCGTCAGCCCGCCACCGCTTTCGGTGGTGCTGGTGGCTGTGTCACGGTCGTTGCGGGTCGCCCCCAGTGTCACTTCCCGCGCCTGCACATCGAGGTCGCCGGCAGTGGCCTGGACCTTGCTGCCGTTGACCTGCAGGTGCGCGCCGCTGCTCATGCCCACCGAGGCGCCTTTGAGCTCACTGGCAACCTGGGTGGTCGCGCGCTGCTTGCCGGTGGTGGTAACGACCTCATAGGCCACGCCAGCCGCGTACTGGCGGGACTCGGGCTTGCCATCCTCGGCTTCCTGGGTCTGTCTGGCGCTGGCCGTGAAACCGCGTTGTTGGTCGCGGGTTTCGCGTTCATCGACCGATTGCGCACTGCCAATCAGCAGGTCGCCTTTGGCCTCGACTTGCAGGTGCTTGCCAGCTTCGACCTTGGCGCCCTGGATGCGCATCTCTTCGGCGCTGGCCAGGCGCAGGTTGCTGGTCGAGCTGACGTCGCTGACCAGTACCTGCTGTTTGCGGTCCGTGCTTTCGTGCGTGCTGCCGATCAGGCCGAACAGCTTACTGTCGCTGGTGCGCTGGGTGGAGGTCGTGCTGCCATGGTCTGCCTCGATGGCCAGCGAGCCGTTCTCGCTGTAGAGCACCGCGTCCTGTTTACCGAACACGGTGCTGCCTTTGATGGTGACCTGGTCGGCACTCACAGTGAGCTCGCCATCGCTGGTTATCGTGCTGCCCGCGACGACCTGGCCCGCGGTGTCGTTACCTTTGCGGTCACCAAAGAATGTGCCGGACACCAGGTCGCCTCGGTAGTCGCGTTGGGTGCCGTGTTCCTGCAGGGTGGTGGTGCCGATGTCTGCCTGTTTTGCCTGGATAGCCAGATCGCCGCGGCTGTGCAGGCTGCTGCCCTGCACGTTGAGGTTGTCGCTTGCCTTTATCGACATGTGCCCGGCGCTCAGGGTACTGCCCTTTGCGGTTTCCTTGAGCTGATCGCGATCGCTGTCACCGCGCCATAAATCCTTGCGATGACGCACCTGCTGTTCGGTGCGTTTACTATCGATGCCGGCGATGATGTCCAGGCCGGCACCGCTGTCGACCGTCAGCTCGTTACCGGCGTCCACCTTCGCTGCGGTCATGCGCATGTCGTCGCCGGACTGCAGCAGCACGCTGTCAGTGCCCAGCAATTGACTGCCCTGTTGCTGCTGGTGGGTGGTGGTGGTCTTGCTGTTGTAGGTTTCGCGGGTGACGAACCAGAACTTCTTGTTCCAGCTATCACTGTCGTGCTTGATGTGCTCGATTGTCTTGGCATCCAGTGTGAGCTTCTTGCCGGCCCTTGCTTCGATTCGCTGGGCCTGGCCGTCAACCGTTTCAAGCATCAGGTCATCGGCAGCGGTGAGTTTCAGTAGGCCACGCTCGCTGCGCAGCTCGGTCGGGCGGTCGCCAGTGCCGCTGACATGCAGGCCCCCGGCCGAGCTGATGTCGACCCCCTCGGTGCCCAGAATCTGCGAGGCCCCCACACGCACACCCGCGCCTTCGGCAGTACTTACCACACGGATACGCCCGGCGCGCATGGCGCCGAACAGGCTGGCGTCAATGCTCGAAGAGGGGCTGGGCAGGTGTTCGACCACCTCGCCGCTGCGGCTGTCGATACGGTTGCGACCGACGGTGATGTCGAGCGTTTCGCTGGCCATGAGCAGGCCTTTGCTGTCCACGCGCGGTGCGATCAGTTCGAGTGCGCCACCGGCATTGCTCTGGCCATGCTCAAGTACCTGCAGGGTCCCACTGGCAGTGAGCGTATCGAGGTACCTGAGCTGCTGCTCCTCGAATTGCGGGGTGCCCACCACGAAGCCCGCGCGGGTGGTGTTGATGAAACTGCCGCCGTTGAGGGTGATGCCATTGGGGTTGGCCAGGATGTAGTCGGCCGGGCGCCCGAAGATTTCCTGTGGCCCCTCGATCAGCGAGGCGTTGCGGCTGACCACTTCGTTAAGAATGGTCGAGGCGGCCTGGCCCTGAAACTGCGGGTTGGCCGCCAGGGCACCGGCCAGTTGCGATTGCCCGGCTGCGGTGGCGTTGTTCAGCACCAGGCCTGGGGTGCCAACGTTGTAGTCGATGAACTGGTTATGTGACAGCCCCCTGGCGTTGGGCGGCACGATGTCGATGACCGGTACCCCGTGGCCGTTGTGGATGACCGGGGTACCCCCGGGGCCGCTGGCTGCTTCCAGCCCGGTCTGAGCCAGTGCGGCGCTGGGCCCGAACACCGCGAAGAAGATTGCCCAGCGCAAGGTATCCGGGCGAACAGGCGGTAACTGCGAGAGTGTTTGCATTTTCTCGTTCTCTTTGTTGTGGGTGAATCAGATGCTCAGTGTCCAGTCCAGTACCCAGAAGCCGGGCTCCAGCCGCGGGCGGGGCAGGTCGCTGGTGTACAAGGCGCGTTGGTAGTCCAGGCGCAAGCGGCTGCCGGGCAGGCTCAGTTCCAACCCTGCTGCGGCCCCGGCCAGGCGCTGTGACGGTTTGCCTTCGGCGGTACGAACCCAGCCCTGGTCCAGGCCGATGTAGGGGCGTATCTCGAAGGGGTGGGCCCAGGTCAGTGGCAGCGCTTGGCTGAACGTATTGCGCCAGACGGCGCTGCTGGCACCGGAGTAAGTGTGCAGACGAAAGCCGCGGACAGCCGAATCGTCGCTGACCAGCAGTTGTTCGACGGCAGGCAACAGGTCGCGGCTGTACTGCAGGGCCAACTCGCTCTGCCAGCGCCAAGGGTTGGGTGCCGGGCCCTGACGCAGGTGCAGCAGGTTGGCGCGGTATTTGCGAAAGTCCGGGCGCAGGCGTTGAGCACCCAACGGCGAATGGTCGGCACCCAATGCGTCAATGCCTTGGGCAACGCCGAAGTAGCCGTTCCACAAGCCACTTTCGAGCCACAGCAGGTTGATGCCGGCCTCTACCGTGGTCAGCGTCGGGCTCTGCTGGACGATAACCGCGCCAGCGCTGCGGTTGACCAGTTGCTTGCGGTCCAGCCGGGCACTGGCGCTGAGCAGGCCTTGCTGGTTGCGCCACAACACCCGCTCGATACTCAGGCCCTGATAGCTGCTGCTGCCGTCGACAGCCTTGTCGCTGTAGGGGAGGGGGGCTTGATAACGTAGCTGGCTGGCGCTGAGGGCAAAGGTCCAGGCGCCATAGGGGATGCTGTAGTACAGCGACATGCCTTGGCTTTGGCCGGGCGTATCGAGCACCGTGCTGGTCAACGACAGGCGCAGCTCATCATTGAGGCCAAGCGGGCTGTCCAGGCCAATACCGAGGTTGAGGCGGTGGCGGCCGGTCAGCTCGCTGCCCCGGTTGTCGAAGCGGCTGTCCAGGTGCCAGCGTGAACCAACCTTGCCTGGCTGCACGACCACGCGGGTGCCGCCCTGCAGTTCGCCGGGCAGCAGGGTGGCGCCCAGCTCATAGGCGCGTAGGCGGTTGAGCTGGTCCAGGCCTTGCTCAAGGTCGGGCAGGTACAGTGGCTGCCCGAGCAGGCCAGGGAAGGCGCTGGAGAGGGACAACGGCAAGTCGGGGCCTGCCAGTTCGATGGTTTCGACAAAACCTTCGACAATGACGATGTCCAGCGGCATGCCCTCTTCTGGGGGCTGCCGCAGGTAGGGTCGGCTGGTTGGGTAGCCGGCTTGAACATAGCGTTGGGTGATGGCTTTGAGCAGCCGGTTGATGTCGGCGATGCCCATGCAGGCAGGTGTGAAAGCACGGAGCGTCGGCGCCAGTGCCGAGCTCGAAAGCCGGTGCATGCCAGCCACGCGCACGCCATCGACTGCCCAGCAGTGATCGCCGTGCGGGCGGCGGGAAGTGGTGTTGGTCGGTTCAGTCGGGGCGGGTATACGCTGCCAGCGTTCCAGCCGCTGCTGTTGCTCCAGCTGCCGCAGCCCCTGCTGTTGATCGCGCAGCTGCTGGCTGGCAGGGTCGTCGGCCAGCACCTGGGGGATGGACAGCAAGCCAGAAAGGCAACCGGCCGACAGCCAATGGGCGATGCGGTGAATCAGGCACGGCATTGAAGCACCCCGCAAATGATGTACGGTTTTCGTACTCGTCTGCGTGGATGCTAAAAATTAAGTCATTCGCCTGGATGCAGTACCCTGCCTAAGCACCTGTAAGGCAGGTTCTCGCAAAACGGTGGGAAGGTTCCTACAACCGTTGCCGGAAGGCCCTATATCAAGGCCGGATCTCGATCAGCGTTCCATCCCGTACCAGATCCCACACTTCCTGCATGTCGCGGTTGCGCATGGCGATGCAACCATCCGTCCAGTCCAGGGTATGGAAGTACCATTCCGGGTATTCATCGTTGATCGGCGTGCCGTGAATCATGATCATGCTGCCGGCATTCACCCCTGCCCGGGTCGCGCGGGCGGCATCGCTGATGTTCGGATAGTTGATGTGCATGGCCAGGTTGAAGCGGTCGCTCTGCTTGCGCCAGTCCAGCCAGTACAAGCCCTCTGGGGTTTTCTTGTCGCCTTCGCGTTCCTTGGCACCCTTGGGCTGCTTGCCCAGCGAGATGCGGTAGGTTTTCAGCGGCTCGCCACGGCTGATCAGCTGCAGCCGGCGCTCGGACTTGATCACCAGCACCTTGTCGATCAACGGTTGCATGGCTTGCTGCGAAGGCGATGGGGATTGCGCTGCCGGCACGGGCTTGCGGATGATGGTTTCGGTGAAGGCCGCCTGGGACACCGAGGTAACGCAAAGGCAGAAGAAGGCAAGCAACCAGCGCATGGAACAGTATCCCTGAAGGCTTTTAGGTGTGTGGCGACACGTTCATCGGCGGCAGGTATTCATGGCCTATGGGGTAGTGCTGGCCGATGCGGTCGCGATAGTAGCATTCTAGTGTGCGGGTGACGGTGCGGAAAGCCAGCTCGTCCCACGGTATCTCATGTTCTTCGAACAGGCGTACCTCCAGGCTTTCCACACCGACGGCAAAGTCCAGGTCTGCCAACTCTGCGCGGAAGAACACATGCACCTGGCTGATGTGCGGTAGATCGAACAGCTGGTACAGGGATGTCGGCCCGACCCGGGCGCAGGCTTCCTCGACGGTTTCGCGACGCGCGGCCTGGTCGAGGGTTTCGCCGTTTTCCATGAAACCGGCGGGCAGGGTCCAGAAGCCCCGGCGCGGTTCGATGGCGCGGCGGCACAGCAACACCTGGCTACCCCAGGTCGGCAACACGCCGGCCACGATGTTGGGGTTCTGGTAGTGGATGGTCTGGCAAGAGCCGCAGACGTACCGCAGGCGGCTGTCGCCCTCGGGGATCTGCTGAGTGACCGGTTGGCCGCACGCGCTGCAGAATTTCATGTGTGGTTCCTTATGTTCAAGGCTATCTTGGCGCGGCCACCGTGCCGCCGCAAGCGCTGGGGCTTGGGTGCTTCGCGGCTTTGGTGCATCATGCAACACAGGACCTGGATACGAGCGTGCGCAATGCTGGACGAGCTACTTCGCCGAATGAGCAACCACCAACCCGCGTCATTGGAAACCGACAGACGGTTCCCTGAAGCGGCGGTCCTCTTGCCCATTACCCGCAGCGAAGCGCCCGAACTGGTTTTGACCCTGCGCGCCAAGGGTCTGTCTACCCACGGTGGTGAAGTGGCCTTTCCCGGTGGCCGTCGGGACCCGGAAGACCCGGACCTGGTGTTTACTGCCCTGCGCGAGGCTGAAGAAGAAATAGGCCTGCCCCCTGGCCTGGTGGAGGTGATTGGCCCGCTCAGTCCGCTGATCTCGCTACATGGCCTGAAAGTGACGCCATTCGTCGGGCTTATTCCCGACTTCGTCGAATATCGCGCCAATGATGCCGAGATTGCGGCAGTGTTCACCGTGCCGCTGGAGTTCTTCCGCCAGGACCCGCGTGACCATACCCACCGTATCGATTACCAGGGCCGTAGCTGGTTCGTGCCAAGCTATCGCTATGGCGAATACAAGATCTGGGGGTTGTCGGCGATCATGATCGTCGAGTTGGTCAACCTGCTGTTCGATGCCGGTATCAGCCTGCATCAGCCGCCGGAGCGTTACATCAAAAATTGAGCGGGGCCTGACCCGCCGTCTGCGTCGCAGCCTGAGGAACAAGCATGAAATATCGCCTGGGTGACCTGCGGGTCGAGAGCCACCCCACCAGTTGGACCGCACCCAACGCCACGCTCATTGGCAGCGTGCGCCTGCAAGCCAATGCCAGTGTGTGGTTTGGCGCGGTGTTGCGCGGGGATAACGAGCTGATCGATATCGGCGAAGGCAGCAACGTGCAGGATGGCACGGTGATGCACACTGACATGGGCTCGCCACTGACGTTGGGTAAGGGCGTGACCGTTGGCCACAACGCCATGTTGCATGGCTGCACGGTGGGCGACTTCAGCCTGGTCGGTATCAACGCAGTGATCCTCAATGGTGCGCGCATCGGCAAACACTGCATCATCGGCGCCAACGCACTGATTGCCGAGGGCAAGGAAATCCCGGATGGTTCGCTGGTGATGGGCTCGCCGGGCAAGGTGGTACGCGAACTGACCGAGCAGCAGAAGCGCATGCTTGAAGCCAGTGCCGCGCATTACGTGCACAATGCCCAGCGCTATGCGCGGGATCTGGTGGTTGATGATGAGTGAAGTGGTCGAGCGGCCGGTGGCTTCGCCGTGTGTGAGCATTTGTGCGCTGGACGAGCAGGATATCTGCACCGGCTGCCAGCGTACCGTGGCGGAGATTGGCCGCTGGGGGCGGATGGACAATGCTGAGCGCCGGGCGGTGCTCAAGCGTTGCCATGAACGGGCAGTAGAAGCCGGCCTCATCTTGCAGGCCTGACGCGAACCCTGTAAGAGCGGGTTTACCCGCGAACACCGGCGAAGCCGGTGCCATGCACCGCAGTGGCAGCTTCGCGGGCACGCCCGCTCCCACAGGTACAGCGACAGCCTTGAGGGCTGCACAACATCTGTGGGAGCGGGTTTACCCGCGAACGGCCCAGCGGTAATCTGTACGGCTTGCCCACAGACAGCCCGCCATGTTCTATCTGATTGCCTACATCAGCAGCGTAGTGCTGATCAACTACGCCTTCTCCAGTGCCCCGCACCTGGACATCATCTGGTCCGCCTGGGGCGGCCTGGTGTTTATCCTGCGCGACATGGTGCAGACCCGCTTCGGTCATGGCGCGCTGTTCGCCATGCTGGTGGCACTGGTGCTGTCCTATGTCACTTCGGAGCCGGCGATCGCGCTGGCCAGCGCCAGCGCATTTTTCATTTCCGAACTGATCGACTGGCTGGTGTTCAGCATCACCCGTCGACCCCTGCGCGACCGCCTGTGGCTCAGCTCGGCGCTGAGCATCCCGGTGGATACCTTCATTTTCTTCGGCATGATTGGCGCTTTGACCCCGGCAGTGATCGGCACCGCGATGGCCTCGAAGTTCGCCGGTGTAACGGCGGTGTGGCTGGCCATGGCATTTCGCGCCCGGCGGGCTGCCGTGGCCGGTTGATGGTGTAGAATAGCGGTCCTTTTTCAGCGGGTGGCGTCTAGCCTGGCGCGGCCCCGGTTGCCTTCGAGGACCTGAAATGACCCGTATCGGAACCCCATTGTCGCCCACCGCGACCCGTGTACTGCTCTGCGGCTGTGGCGAGCTGGGCAAGGAAGTGGTAATCGAACTGCAGCGCCTGGGCGTCGAAGTAATCGCCGTCGACCGTTACGCCAATGCACCGGCAATGCAGGTGGCGCACCGCAGCCATGTGGTCAACATGCTCGATGGCGTTGCCCTGCGCGCGGTGATCGAAGCCGAGAAGCCGCACTACATCGTTCCGGAAATCGAAGCCATCGCCACCGCCACCCTGGTCGAGCTGGAAAACGAAGGTTTCACCGTGGTGCCGACCGCCCGCGCCACCCAGTTGACCATGAACCGCGAAGGCATTCGCCGCCTGGCTGCCGAAGAGCTGGACCTGCCAACCTCGCCGTACCACTTCGCCGACACCTATGAAGACTACGCCAAGGCCGTAGCCGACCTGGGTTACCCGTGCGTGGTCAAACCGGTGATGAGTTCGTCGGGCAAGGGCCAGAGCCTGCTGCGCAGCGATGCTGACCTGCAGACGTCGTGGGACTATGCCCAGGAAGGCGGCCGCGCTGGCAAGGGCCGGGTGATCGTCGAGGGTTTCATCGACTTCGAGTATGAAATTACCCTGCTGACTGTGCGCCACGTGGGCGGCACCACCTTCCTCGAGCCCGTCGGCCACCGTCAGGAGAAGGGCGATTACCAGGAGTCCTGGCAGCCACAGGCCATGAGCCCGAAGGCGTTGGCCGAATCGCAGCGCGTGGCCAAGGCGGTCACCGATGCCCTCGGCGGTCGTGGCCTGTTTGGTGTGGAGCTGTTCGTGAAGGGCGACCAGGTGTGGTTCAGCGAAGTGTCGCCGCGCCCGCATGACACCGGTCTGGTCACCCTGATTTCCCAGGACCTGTCGCAATTCGCCCTGCATGCCCGCGCCATTCTCGGCCTGCCGATTCCGGTGGTGCGTCAGTTCGGCCCGTCGGCTTCGGCAGTGATCTTGCCCGAAGGCCAGTCCCAACAGACCAGCTTCGCCAACCTGGGCGCAGCGCTGAGCGAGCCGGATACCGCCATTCGCCTGTTCGGCAAGCCGGAAATCAATGGCACCCGCCGCATGGGTGTGTGCCTGGCGCGTGACGAATCGGTCGAACTGGCGCGGGCCAAGGCGACCCGTGCTTCGCAGGCGGTCAAGGTCGAGTTCTGATCCGAGAGTGCTGGGCTGCTTTGCAGCCCTATCGCGACACAAGGCCGCTCCCACAGGGATAGCGCAGCTTCCAGGCTTATGCGATCCCTGGGGGGGGGCCTTGTGTCGCGATAGGGCCGCAAAGCGGCCCCAGTGGCTTACAGCGTGGTATTGCGCGTCTCTTTCAGGCAAAGCACGGCAATCAGGCTGATCACCGCCGCCACCGACACATAGCCCCCCACCCAGCTCAACCCCCCCATGCTCACCAGTTTCTGGGCAAAGAACGGTGCCGCCGAGGCGCCGACGATACCGCCCAGGTTATACGCCGCCGAGGCACCGGTATAACGCACGTGAGTCGGGAACAGCTCTGGCAGCAGTGCCCCCATCGGCGCAAAGGTCACGCCCATCAGGAACAGCTCGATGGCCAGGAACAGCGCCACACCCGTGGTCGATCCCGAAGTCAGCAGTGGCTCCATGGTAAAGCCCGACGCTATCGCCAGCAGGCCGCCGACGATCAGTACCGGCTTGCGCCCGTAACGGTCACTGAGCCAGGCCGACAATGGTGTGGCCAGGGCCATGAACACCACCGCGAAGCACAGCAGGCCAAGGAACGTTTCGCGGCTGTAGCCCAGTGTGGTCACGCCGTAGCTCAACGAGAACACCGTGGAAATGTAGAACAGTGCATAGCACACCACCATGGCCGCAGCGCCCAGCAGGGTTGGCAGCCAGTATTTGGAGAACAGGTCGACCACCGGCATTTTCACCCGCTCGTGGCGGGCAACGGCCTTGGCAAACACCGGGCTCTCTTCGAGCTTCAGGCGCACATACAGACCAACCAGTACCAGTGCGGCGCTGAGCAGGAACGGAATGCGCCAGCCCCACTCGCGGAACTGCTCGTCGCTGAGCACCAGGGCCAGAGTCAGGAACAGGCCGTTGGCAGCCAGGAAACCGATTGAAGGGCCCAACTGTGGGAACATGCCGAACCAGGCACGCTTGCCTTCCGGAGCGTTTTCGGTGGCCAGCAGGGCCGCTCCACCCCATTCGCCGCCCAGGCCCAGGCCTTGGCCAAAGCGCAGCAGGCAGAGAATGATCGGCGCCCACACGCCAATGCTGTCATAGCCCGGCAGCACGCCGATGGCGGTGGTGGATACGCCCATCAGCAGCAGCGAGGCAACCAGCGTCGACTTGCGGCCGATGCGGTCGCCAAAATGGCCGAACAATGCCGAGCCCAGTGGGCGGGCGAGGAAGGCGATACCGAAGGTGAGGAAGGCGGCCAGCATTTGCGCGGTGCCCGACCCGGACGGGAAGAACACCGGGCCGATCACCAGGGCTGCGGCGGTGGCGTAGACATAGAAATCATAGAACTCGATGGCGGTGCCGATGAAGCTGGCAGTGGCTACCCGCGCAGGCGAGTTGACTGGCGCGGCAGGCGCTTGGGCGTAAGTACTGCTTGTCATTGAGTAAGTCCCTGACAGTCTGGTCCGGCTCCATGGGCTTGGCCCGCGATGGCTTGCCATGTAAAAGGCACGGTTACGCGGACGCCGGAGCGTTTCGTTGTGTGCGCCCGACTGACGATGGCCCAAGGGGGGTAGGGGCGGGGCGGGTACTGTTCGGGGTATTGACGCAGGACCGCAGGGCGTATCAGTGGAGCGGACTGGCCGTGGAGCGCCGGGTGCGGGTAGCAGGCGTGACGGCGGGGCTGGGTAAGCGTGACCCGAGTATAGCTATCGGGTCACGGTCCACACCAGTACCTTGCTGGCACAATTGTCCTCTGTTTCAAGGATTTCCAGGCGATAGCGGCCTATCTTCAGGCAAACAGCGCTTTCCGGGATGCTTTCCAGCGCTTCGGTCACCAGCCCGTTGAGGGTTTTCGGCCCGCCGTCGCAGGGTAGGTGCCAGCCCAGGGTGCGGTTGATTTCGCGTAACGAAGCGGTGCCATCGATGACGAAGGTGCCATCGGGCTGCGGGTGGACATGCGGGTTATCCAGGCTTTGCTCGTCCTCGAACTCGCCGACGATCTCTTCGAGAATGTCTTCCAGGGTGACGATACCCAGTACTTCGCCGTACTCGTCCACTACCACGCCCAAGCGGCGTTGCTGCTTGTGGAAGTTCAACAACTGCATTTGCAGGGGCGTGCTTTCCGGTACGAAATAGGGCTCGTAGCAGGCGCCGTGCAGCGCTTCGAGGGTCAGCCCGGCCTTGGGCAAGAGGTGGCTGATCAGCTTGGTGTTGAGGATCGCTTCGACCTGGTTGATATCGTTGTGGTAGACCGGCAGGCGGGTGTGGCGGCTGACGATCAACTGCTCGATGATGCGCTCGATCGGCTCGTCGAGGTTGATGCCATCCACTTCGTTGCGCGGCACCAGGATGTCGTTGACGGTGATCTTGTCCAGCGATTGCAGGCCGTCGAGCAGGCCATGGCGAGGCGCTTCGTGCTGTTCATCCTCATCGAAGTCATCGCTATCCTGCGTGTGCAGGGCCACCGCTGTGGGCTGTGCACGGAACGGGCGCAGAATCAGCTTGGCGGTGCCGTCCAGCAGGCAGGCCAGTGGCTGCAGCAGTGCGAGGGGCACTTTCAGCAGGCTGGCGCCAAGGCTCACGAACGCCTGCGGGTTACGCCGGGCCAGGCGTCGCGGCAGGTATTCGGCAAAAACCAGCAAGGCAAGGGTGGCGGCCAGGCCTGCCAGCCAGAAGCCGTGCTCGCCACTCTGGCGCTGGCCGACCAGGCAGGCCAGCCCCAGTACCAGCAGCTTGCCCAGGCTGGCGCACAGCACCAAGGCCTGGGCTGGCAGTACGGGCTGGCCGTCTTCGCCGGCGCGCAGTGCGCCATTGAGCTGCAGGCGGGCAGCATCCACTGCGGTGAACAGCGCTGACCACAAAAGGGCCAGTGCCAGAGTGCCGAATAGCGGTGCGTACGGCAGGGTATCCATGGGCGGCCGTCAGATATGCAAGATGAATTCGCGAACCAGCTTGCTGCCGAAATAGGCCAGCATCAGCAGGCAGAAACCGGCCAGTGTCCAGCGGATGGCCATGTGGCCTCGCCAACCCAGGCGTGTGCGGCCCCACAGCAGCACGCTGAACACCACCCAGGCGACACAGGCCAGCAAGGTCTTGTGCACCAGGTGCTGGGCGAACAGGTTGTCGAGGAACAGCCAGCCGGAGATCAGCGACAGCGACAGCAGGCACCAGCCGGCCCAGAGGAAGCCGAACAGCAGGCTTTCCATGGTTTGCAGTGGCGGGAAGTTACGGATCAGCCCGGACGGGTGCTTGTTCTTCAATTGGCGGTCCTGCAGCAGCAACAGCAGCGACTGGAACACCGCGATGGTGAACAGCCCGTAGGCCAGGATCGACAACAGGATGTGCGCAAGGATGCCGGGTTCTTCGTTGATCAGCGGTACCGTGCCGGGTGGTGCGAACTGGGCCAGCAGCGCGGTCACCGCACCCAGCGGGAACAGTAGCACCAACAGGTTTTCCACGGGTATGCGCAGGCAGGCCAGCAGGGTCAGGGAGATGACGGCCACGGCGATCAGGCTGGCGGCGCTGAAGAAGTCCAGGCTCAGGCCCAGCGGGGTGATCAGCTGGAAGAACAGTGCGCCGGCCTGGGCCAGGACCGCGATGACACCCAGCAGGCCAAGCAGGCGCTTGTCGGCCTTGCGGCCCTGGGACAGGTATGAGCCCTGGTAGATGGCCGCCGCTATATATAGGCCGGCAGCGATCAGGTTGGGGATGAGGCTGGGAGAGGAGACCATAAGTCCTGGTTGGCGAGCCTTAAAGAGACGGAGTTTGGCATAGATTCCGCTGATCAAGGAAGACTGAAGGCTTGTGTCAGGGCATTCGCGGGCACGCCCGCTTCTGCAGGTATGGCGCAGGCCTGCAAGCAGTGAGGATCCTGTGGGAGCGGGCGCGCCCGCGAAGAGGCCAGCACAGCCACCGAATATCTACCAAGGTGTGCGTCGCCGCTGCACTTCGCTATAATCGCCGCCTTGCTGTGCCCGGCGGGTGGGTAGTTCCCCCCTGGCACCTGACAAACCTCGGCTTTACTGGGCCTGAAAGGATCACCATGTTCGAAAACCTGACCGACCGCCTGTCACAGACGCTGCGCCATGTCACCGGCAAGGCCAAGCTGACCGAAGACAACATCAAGGACACGCTGCGCGAAGTGCGCATGGCCCTGCTCGAGGCCGACGTCGCCCTGCCGGTAGTCAAGGATTTCGTCAACAGCGTCAAGGATCGTGCGGTCGGTACCGAGGTGTCGCGCAGCCTGACCCCGGGCCAGGCCTTCGTGAAGATCGTCCAGGCCGAGCTGGAAAGCCTGATGGGCGCGGCCAACGAAGACCTCGCACTGAACGCCGCCCCGCCTGCTGTCGTACTGATGGCGGGCCTGCAGGGCGCCGGTAAGACCACCACCGCCGGCAAGCTTGCGCGCTTCCTTAAAGAGCGCAAGAAAAAGAGTGTGATGGTGGTATCTGCCGACGTCTATCGCCCTGCGGCGATCAAGCAGTTGGAAACACTGGCCAACGATATTGGCGTCACCTTCTTCCCGTCCGATATCAGCCAGAAGCCGGTGGCCATCGCCGAAGCCGCCATCCGTGAAGCCAAGCTGAAGTTCATCGACGTGGTCATCGTCGACACCGCCGGCCGTCTGCACATCGACGCCGACATGATGGACGAGATCAAGGCGCTGCACGCGGCCGTCAAACCGGTCGAGACGCTGTTCGTGGTCGACGCCATGACCGGTCAGGACGCCGCCAACACCGCCAAGGCGTTTGGCGAGGCGCTGCCGCTGACCGGTGTGGTGCTGACCAAGGTCGACGGTGACGCCCGTGGCGGTGCCGCGCTGTCGGTCCGTGCAATCACCGGCAAGCCGATCAAGTTCATCGGTATGGGTGAGAAGACCGAGGCACTCGAGCCGTTCCACCCCGACCGCGTCGCTTCGCGCATCCTCGGCATGGGCGACGTGCTCAGCCTGATCGAGCAGGCCGAGCAGACCATCGACAAGGCCAAGGCCGACAAGCTGGCCAAGAAGCTGAAGAAGGGCAAGGGCTTCGACCTCGAAGACTTCCGCGACCAGTTGCAGCAAATGAAGAACATGGGCGGCCTCGGCGGCCTGATGGACAAGCTGCCGAGCATCGGTGGGGTCAACCTCTCACAAATGGGCAACGCCCAAGGCGCGGCCGAAAAGCAGTTCAAGCAGATGGAAGCGATCATCAACTCCATGACCCCGGCCGAGCGCCGTGACCCTGACCTGATCAGCGGTTCGCGCAAGCGCCGTATTGCATTGGGTTCCGGTACCCAGGTGCAGGACATCGGGCGGCTGATCAAGCAGCACAAGCAGATGCAGAAGATGATGAAGAAGTTTTCTGCCAAAGGCGGCATGGCCAAGATGATGCGCGGCCTCGGTGGGATGCTGCCAGGTGGCGGCATGCCAAAGCTGTAACCCCTGATCCGGGTGCCTGCCTTTTGTCTGGCAAGCGCCCAGAATCCCCGCTGTAGCGGGGCAACGGCCGCGAATTTCGCGGCGCAACCGGCAAATCTGGACGGCAGGGCGAGGCCTTGCCGAAAAAGTCATTTGCAAATGTCCGTGTATTCCCCGAGAATATGCGGCCTTTTGGGCACCCGTGTGCCTATTTGGCATTCAGATTTGCAGTACCAGCTGCTGTATCAACTGCAGCACCGACTATAGGAACGATGTTCACATGGTAACCATTCGTCTGGCCCGTGGCGGCTCGAAAAAGCGCCCATTCTACCACCTGACCGTGACCAACTCGCGTAACGCCCGTGACGGCCGTTTCGTTGAGCGCGTAGGTTTCTTCAACCCGATCGCTGCTGGCGCCGAAGTCAAGCTGTCGGTCAACCAAGAGCGCGTCACCTACTGGCTGAGCCAGGGTGCACAGCCGTCTGAGCGTGTTGCTCAGCTGCTGAAGGAAGCTGCCAAGGCCGCTGCCTGAATAGTATGAACGCGACGCCAGAAAAGGCTGACGACCTCATCGTCGTTGGCAAGATTTTTTCGGTTCACGGCGTTCGCGGCGAGGTGAAGGTGTATTCCTTTACCGATCCGATTGAAAACCTGTTGGATTATCCGCGCTGGACGCTTCGGCACGAAGGCAAGGTAAAGCAGGTCGAGCTGGTCAGCGGTCGTGGCTCCCAAAAGGGCCTGGTCGTGAAACTGAAAGGTCTCGAGGATCGCGATGAAGCCCGTCTTCTGAGCGGTTACGAAATCTGCATCCCGCGGAGCCTTTTGCCCAACCTGGCTGCCGACGAGTACTACTGGTACCAGTTGGTAGGTCTGAAGGTCATCAACCAGGACGAACAACTGTTCGGCAAGGTCGATCACCTGTTGGAGACCGGTGCGAACGATGTAATGGTGGTCAAGCCCTGCGCAGGCAGCCTGGATGATCGCGAGCGTCTGTTGCCCTATACGGAGCAATGTGTGCTGGCAATCGACCTCGAAGCAGGCGTGATGCGGGTCGAATGGGACGCGGACTTCTAAACGATGGGTAACCTTCGCGTAGACGTCATCACGTTGTTCCCCGAGATGTTCTCGGCCATCACGGAGTACGGCATTACCAGCCGCGCGGTGAAACAGGGGTTGCTTCAGGTGACTTGCTGGAACCCGCGGGACTACACCACAGATCGTCACCACACGGTAGATGATCGGCCGTTTGGCGGTGGTCCGGGCATGGTGATGAAAATCAAGCCTCTGGAAGACGCCCTGGTTAGCGCCAGGCAGGCGACCGGAGCAGCGGCGAAGGTGATCTACCTTTCGCCACAAGGCCGCAAGCTGACTCAGCAGGCGGTCAAAGGCCTGGCCGAACAGGAATCGTTGATCCTGATCGCCGGTCGTTATGAAGGCATCGACGAGCGCTTTATCGAGGCTCATGTCGATGAGGAGTGGTCGATTGGCGACTATGTGCTTTCCGGTGGCGAGCTGCCGGCCATGGTACTGATCGATGCGGTTACGCGGCTGCTGCCCGGAGCTTTAGGGCATGTGGACTCGGCGGAAGAAGATTCCTTCACCGACGGTCTGCTCGATTGCCCGCACTACACCCGGCCTGAGGTGTATGCGGATCAGCGTGTTCCCGACGTGTTGCTAAGTGGCAACCATGCACATATCCGGCGTTGGAGGATGAAGCAGTCCCTTGGTAGGACCTTCGAACGACGCGCCGATCTTCTGGAAAGTCGCTCGCTTTCTGGAGAAGAGAAGAAGCTGCTCGAGGAATATCTCCGCGAGCGGGACGATAGTTAAACGTATCGATGGTGGATCGCGTATCCATCTTAGGAGCACAGCATGACCAACAAGATCATCCAGCAGCTCGAAGCCGAGCAGATGAGCAAGGAAATCCCGACCTTCGCACCAGGCGACACCGTTGTCGTTCAGGTTAAAGTGAAGGAAGGTGAGCGTTCCCGTCTGCAGGCGTTCGAAGGCGTCGTTATCGCCAAGCGTAACCGCGGTCTGAACAGCGCCTTCACCGTGCGCAAGATCTCCAGCGGCGTTGGCGTAGAGCGTACCTTCCAGACCTACAGCCCGCAAATCGACAGCCTGGCCGTGAAACGTCGTGGTGACGTGCGTAAAGCCAAGCTGTACTACCTGCGCGACCTGTCCGGCAAAGCCGCTCGCATCAAGGAAAAACTGTCCTGAGTGCAGTTTGCCCGGTGGCCGAGGCCGCCTAGCGAGAAAGAAGCAGCCTTCGGGCTGCTTTTTTGCGTTTTGAAACCCCGAAAATGTGATTGCCATGACGACCCGAGACCAGGAAATCCAGCGCCGCACCGAACTGTCGGTGACCCGCGTGACCAAGGCGGTGTTCCCCAATACCACCAACCACCACAACACCCTGTTCGGCGGCACCGCCCTGGCCTGGATGGACGAAGTGTCGTTCATCGCTGCCACGCGCTTTTGTCGCCTGCCGCTGGTGACCGTGTCTACCGACCGCATCGATTTCAAGCACCCGATTCCGGCGGGCTCGATCGTCGAGCTGGTGGGTACGGTGATCAAGGTCGGCAATACCAGCTTGCAGGTGCAGGTGGATGTGTTTGTCGAGAACATGTACCTGGATGGCCGTGACCGGGCGATCCATGGGGTGTTCAGCTTCGTCGCCATCGACGAGGACAAGCGCCCGGTACCCGTGCTGCCAGGCGCCTGAGTATCACGGCTCCGGTGCTCGCTCGATCAATGCCACCAAGGTCCATCCCGGTTGCGGCTGCAACGGGTTGTCAGGGCTGGCTACATGGACCCAGCCATGGTCATCGCGCGCGAACAGCAAGTGTGCACGCTCGCCATGCAGCGCCTGGTAGGCGTCCCAGCCAAAGCCTTCGGTCAGGTTGGTACTGTACAGCTCGGCGCCCTGATGCATGCGGTTGGCCAGTTGCAGATAGGTCATCGGCTTGGCCCCCAATAGATGCCCGCGGTGCTCTTCGGCCGCCCGATGCTTGTCGCTACGTTGTTTTTCCAGGCCACTGGCAAGCACGAACAGCCGGCTGTGCCCGAAATCATGACGGAACCTGGCGCAGGCCAAGGCATTGATTTCGCCGGCAGGAGAGAGGCCCAGCAAGTGCCCGAGGCCGACCAGGTCCAGATGGGCGTCGGCATGCTGCGAGGCTGGGTTGCCAAAATAGGTCGTGAGCCCGTCCATACGCGCGGCGCGGATGTTTTCCCAGCTGGAGTCCGTCAGCAAAACCCGGCAGCCCAATTGCTGGAGGGTTTTGGCGATGGCCCGGGCCGGCTCGTTGGCACCGACGATGAGAAACCCGCTGGGAGCCGGTTCGGCAACCTTGAGCAAGCGTGCCAGCGGCCTGGCTGTGGCGCTTTGCAGTACTACCGTGCCGATGATTACCGCGAAGGTCAACGGTACCAGCAGCAAGGCATCCTGGTGGCCGGCCTGGTGCAGACGGATGGCAAAAATGGCTGAAACGGCTGCGGCAACGATGCCGCGTGGCGCAATCCAGGCCAGCAGCGCGCGCTCCCGCCAGTTGAGTGTCGAGCCCAATGTGGCCAGCCAGACGCTGAGCGGGCGTGCCAGCAGTTGGATCACCAGCAACAGTGCCAGGACGGCAGGGCCAAGGCCTAGCAGGGCATGCAGGTCAAGGCGTGCAGCCAGCAGGATGAACAGGCCGGAAATCAGCAGCACACTTAGGTTTTCCTTGAAGTGCAGGATCTGTCGCACATCAACCCCGCGCATGTTGGCCAGCCACATCCCCATCACGGTCACTGCCAGCAGCCCGGACTCGTGCATGATCTGGTTGGCGGCGATGAAAATACCCAGTACCGCCGCCAGTGACGCGAGGTTGTGCAGGTATTCCGGTAGCCACTGTTCGCGCATGATTTGCCCCAGCAGCCAGCCCCCAGCCGCGCCCAGGGCGGTACCGCAGAAGAGCACACCGGCGAAGGTGATAAGGCTCTGGCTCAGGCCGTTACCCTCGGCGCTGGCGATGATGAAGCTGTATACCACCACGGCGAGCAGCGCGCCGATCGGGTCGATCATGATCCCTTCCCAGCGCAGGATGTTCGCGATCGCTGCCTTTGGCCGCACCACGCGCAGCATGGGCACGATCACCGTTGGGCCGGTCACCAGGGTCAGGGTGCCGAAGAGAATCGCCAGCGGCCAGTCGAACCCGAGCAGCCAGTGGGTTGCCAGTGCAATCACCAGCCAGGTGACCAGTGCGCCCACTGTGACCAAGCGATGCACCACGCTGCCGATCTCGCGCCACTGGGACAGGTGCAGGGTCAGGCTGCCTTCGAACAGAATCAGCGCCACCGCCAGCGACACCAGCGGCATCAGCAATGGGCCGAACAGCGCCTCGGGGTCGAGCCATCCCAGCGCTGGGCCGGCAAGGATCCCGGCCAACAACAGAAACAGAATCGCCGGCAGCTTCAGGCGCCAGGCCAGCCACTGGCAGGCGAGCGCTGCGGCGCCGATGCCGCCCACGCTCAGAAGGATCTGCTGTTCGTTCATGCGGGCTCCCTATGCCGGCGTTGTTATGAAAGACTAAGCGCCATTTCATCGTTTGCCACCGAGATTTCATGCCCGCCCTCGACCACCCCTTGATCGACCAGTTCCTTGACGCCTTATGGTTGGAAAAAGGCCTGTCCGACAACACCCGCGTGTCCTACCGTAGCGACCTGGCCCTGTTCAATGGCTGGTTGCAGGAGCATTCGGTATCGTTGCCAGACGCCGGCCGCGACCTGATCCTCGATCACCTGGCCTGGCGCCTGGATCAAGGTTACAAGCCACGTTCCACGGCGCGTTTCCTGTCTGGTTTGCGCGGTTTCTTCCGTTACCTGCTGCGGGAAAAGCTGGTGGCGATCGACCCGACCCTGCAGGTCGACATGCCGCAATTGGGCAAGCCGCTACCCAAGTCGCTGTCTGAAGCCGACGTCGAAGCCTTGCTGCAGGCTCCGGACCTGGGCGAAGCCATTGGCCAGCGCGACCGTGCCATGCTCGAAGTGCTCTACGCTTGCGGCCTTCGGGTCACCGAACTGGTCAGCCTGACCCTCGACCAGGTCAACCTGCGCCAGGGTGTGCTGCGGGTGATGGGCAAGGGCAGCAAGGAACGCCTGGTGCCTATGGGGGAAGAGGCGGTAGTGTGGCTGGAGCGCTACCAGCGCGATGGGCGCGCCGAACTGCTCAATGGCCGTCCCAGCGATGTGCTGTTCCCCAGCCAGCGCGGCGAGCAGATGACCCGCCAGACCTTCTGGCACCGTATCAAGCACCACGCACGGGTTGCCGGCATCGACAAGCCGCTGTCGCCGCACACCCTGCGGCATGCCTTCGCCACCCACCTGCTCAACCATGGTGCCGACTTGCGTGTGGTGCAGATGCTGCTGGGGCACAGTGACCTGTCGACCACGCAGATCTATACCCACGTCGCCAAGGCCCGGCTGCAGCAGTTGCACGCCCAGCACCATCCGCGTGGATGAATGTTATTCATGTTCCGCCGACCGGTCCTTGCGAGCCCCTTCACTGGCAGCGTGATGTGGTAGGCTTGAGCGGTTTGCACCACGGGCCGCACGGTCACCGCGTATTTTCCGCAGGTGGCGCCCTCCGGCCCCTGTCCGCCTTCAGGAGTTCCCATGCGCGTGACCCAGTTTTTCGCCGCCGCCGCGTTGGCGTTGGCCAGTACCTTTGCCGTTGCCGCGGCAACCGATAGCAACGCCGGTGCGGAGCAGGCCATCCGTAAATCGTTGCAGAACCTCGAACTGGAAGTGCCCGTGGAAAGCGTGGCCAGCAGCCCGCTCAATGGCCTGTATGAAGTCAAGCTGCAGGGCGGGCGCGTGCTGTACGCCAGCGCCGACGGTCAGTTCGTGATGCAGGGCTACCTGTTCCAGATCCAGGACGGCAAGCCGGTCAACCTCACCGAAAAAGCCGAACGCCAAGGTATCGCCAAACTCATCAACGGCATTCCAGCCGCCGAGATGGTGGTTTATCCTGCCAAGGGCGAGACCAAGTCGCACATCACCGTGTTCACCGACACCACCTGCCCGTACTGCCACAAGCTGCACGCCGAAGTGCCCGAGTTGAACCGTCGCGGTATCGAAGTGCGCTATGTCGCCTTCCCGCGCCAGGGCCTCGGTTCGTCGGGTGACCAGCAGTTGCAGGCGGTGTGGTGCTCCAGTGACCGCCGTGGGGCGATGGACAAAATGGTCGAAGGTAAAGAAATCAAGGCCGCCAAGTGCACCAACCCGGTCAGCAAGCAGTTCCAGCTGGGTCAGTCGATCGGGGTCAATGGCACGCCGGCCATTGTTCTTGAAAGCGGCCAGGTCATTCCTGGCTACCAGCCGGCACCGCAGGTCGCCAAGCTGGCACTTGCCAAGTAATTCAGTTCAGTACGCCGTCGTCATGGGGTGACGGCAAGTTTCACGGTCGGCAAACGTGTCGGCCGTTCAATGGGGAGTTCACAGTGAAACCGGTCAAAGTAGGCATCTGTGGGTTGGGGACCGTCGGTGGCGGAACCTTCAATGTACTTCAGCGCAACGCCGAGGAGATTGCCCGCCGTGCCGGGCGCGGTATTGAAGTGGCACAGATCGCCATGCGCTCGCAGAACCCGAACTGCCAGATTACCGGTACCCCCATTACCGCTGACGTGTTCGAAGTTGCAAGCAACCCGGAGATCGACATTGTCATCGAGCTGATCGGTGGCTATACCATCGCCCGCGACCTGGTGCTGAAGGCCATCGAAAACGGCAAGCACGTGGTCACCGCCAACAAGGCGCTGATTGCCGTGCATGGCAACGAAATCTTCGCCAAAGCCCGCGAGAAGGGTGTGATTGTTGCGTTCGAGGCGGCCGTAGCCGGTGGCATCCCGGTGATCAAGGCCATTCGCGAAGGCCTGTCGGCCAACCGCATCAACTGGCTGGCTGGCATCATCAACGGCACCGGCAACTTCATCCTCACCGAAATGCGTGAGAAGGGCCGTGCCTTCCCGGACGTGCTGGCCGAAGCTCAGGCGCTGGGCTACGCAGAAGCCGACCCGACCTTTGACGTAGAAGGCATCGACGCTGCGCACAAGCTGACGATCCTGGCGTCCATCGCGTTCGGTATCCCGCTGCAGTTCGACAAGGCCTACACCGAAGGTATCACCCAGCTGACAACGGCAGACGTGAACTACGCCGAGGCCCTGGGCTACCGCATCAAGCACCTGGGCGTGGCGCGTCGCACCGCCGAAGGTATCGAGCTGCGCGTGCACCCGACGCTGATCCCGGCCGACCGCCTGATCGCCAACGTCAACGGCGTGATGAACGCTGTCATGGTCAACGGTGATGCTGCAGGCTCCACCCTGTACTACGGTGCCGGCGCGGGTATGGAGCCTACCGCTTCGTCAGTGGTCGGCGACCTGGTCGACGTGGTCCGTGCCATGACCTCCGACCCGGAAAACCGCGTGCCGCACCTGGCCTTCCAGCCAGACTCGCTGTCGGCCCACCCGATCCTGCCGATCGAAGCCTGCGAAAGCGCCTACTACCTGCGCATCCAGGCCAAGGATCACCCGGGCGTACTGGCCCAGGTCGCCAGCATCCTCTCGGAGCGTGGTATCAACATCGAGTCGATCATGCAGAAGGAAGCCGAGGAACAGGATGGCCTGGTGCCAATGATCCTGGTGACCCATGGCGTGGTCGAGCAGCGTATCAATGATGCCATCGTCGCTCTGGAAGCCCTGCAGGACGTGGTCGGCAAGGTTGTGCGCATTCGCGTCGAACAGCTCAACTAACAAGTATTTGCCGACGGGCCGCCTGCGCGGCCCCGGCCCCAGCATCGAAGGTTTGCACCCATGCGCTATATCAGTACCCGCGGCCAGGCACCGGCCCTCAATTTCGAAGACGTGCTGCTGGCTGGCCTGGCCAGCGACGGCGGCCTCTACGTGCCGGAAAACCTGCCACGCTTCACCCAGGAAGAAATCGCCTCGTGGGCAGGCCTGCCTTACCACGAGCTGGCCTTCCGCGTGATGCGCCCGTTCGTCGAAGGCAGCATCGCCGACGCCGACTTCAAGAAGATCCTCGAAGAAACCTACGGCGAGTTCGCCCACGCCGCGGTCGCCCCGTTGCGTCAACTGAACAGCAACGAGTGGGTGCTGGAACTGTTCCACGGCCCGACCCTGGCGTTCAAGGACTTTGCCCTGCAGTTGCTCGGCCGCCTGCTGGACCATGTGCTGGCCAAGCGCAACGAGCGCGTGGTCATCATCGGTGCCACCAGCGGTGATACCGGTTCCGCCGCGATCGAAGGCTGCCGCCGTTGCGACAACGTCGACATCTTCATCCTGCACCCGCACCAGCGTGTGTCGGAAGTGCAGCGCCGCCAGATGACTACCATCTTTGGCGACAACATCCACAACATCGCCATCGAAGGCAACTTCGACGATTGCCAGGAAATGGTCAAGGCCAGTTTCGCCGACCAGTCGTTCCTCAAGGGCACCCGCCTGGTAGCCGTCAACTCGATCAACTGGGCGCGGATCATGGCCCAGATCGTCTACTACTTCCATGCAGCCCTGCAGTTGGGTGGCCCGGCGCGCTCGGTGGCGTTCTCGGTACCGACCGGCAACTTCGGCGACATCTTCGCCGGCTACCTGGCGCGCAACATGGGCCTGCCGGTCAGCCAATTGATCGTCGCCACCAACCGCAACGACATCCTGCACCGCTTCATGAGCGGCAACCAGTACGTCAAGGAAACCCTGCACGCCACCCTGTCGCCGTCGATGGACATCATGGTCTCGTCCAACTTCGAGCGCCTGCTGTTCGACCTGCATGGCCGCAACGGTGGTGCGATTGCCGAGCTGATGGCCAACTTCAAGCAAGGTGGCGGCTTCAGCGTCGAGCAAGACCGCTGGACCGAAGCCCGCAAACTGTTCGACTCGCTGGCTGTCAGTGACGAGCAAACCTGCGAAACCATCGCAGAAGTGTTCGCCGCCACCGGTGAAGTGCTCGACCCGCATACCGCAATCGGCGTCAAGGCTGCCCGCGAGTGCCGCCGCAGCCTGGACACGCCAATGGTGGTGCTGGGTACCGCGCACCCGGTCAAGTTCCCGGAAGCGGTGGAGAAGGCCGGTGTGGGCAAGGCGCTGGAGCTACCCGTGCACCTCAGCGACCTGTTCAGCCGTGAAGAGCGTTGCACGGTACTGGCCAATGACCTGAAGGCTGTACAGGGCTTTGTCAGCCAGCACGGCAACCGCGGCAAGCCGCTGTAATTGCATGGCGTTTGGGGCTGCACAGAGCAGCCCCAAAGTCTCAGACTTTTCCCTCCGGTCTATCAGAAACATCCTATTCGGTCCGCAGAGCTTCAAGCATAAATTAGCCGGTCCTCCCTCCAGGAGCGGCTCATGCACCAGCCCTATGTGTTGATCCACCAGGCTCGCCCATCCCATCAGATCCTCTTGCACCAGGCCCTTAACGGCCAAGGCGTCTTCAACGTGCGCATCAGCGAGAGCATCGCTGACCTCGACGCCTGCCTCTGTGCTGAGCGTCGCCCCGACCTGCTGATCCTCGACCACGCCATGCCAGCCCGGGCCGGCCTTGCCCTGTTCGCCCAGCCGCAGCGCGCGCGCGCATTGCTGTTCGTCGGGCAGCCTGCCCCAACGCGTCAAAACCTTGCCCAAGAGGCCAGAAAGCGCGGCATGTGGGTGCTCGACGAGTTGCCCTGGCCGCTGTCTATGCCACGCCTGCAGCATGCCTTGCAGACACTGCAGGTACGCCCTGGTCGGCGTATTCAAACTGTCATGCCAGCCCCGCATGCTCATTGAAGCGGGCGCGGTTTGACGAACTTTCTGCGGCGCCTGCTGGTCAGTCACTTTAGGTCCCACCACGCAGCGAGTGATCCGGATGGAAAGAATCTGCAGCCTGCTCAACGAAGCCCTGACGCCCTATCAGACCCACCTTGGCATCGCCGATCCCGGCGGTAATCGTCAACTGACCGTTCACGATCCCCTCTCAGGTATTACCTTGCGGCGCACGGTCAGCGAGCGCCAATTGCAAGAGCAACGCCTGCTGATCGACCTCGTGGACGGCTTGCACCGAGACCTGCAGATAGCTG
Organism: Pseudomonas sp. FYR_5; assembly: GCF_043106315.1. Taxonomy (NCBI): domain Bacteria; kingdom Pseudomonadati; phylum Pseudomonadota; class Gammaproteobacteria; order Pseudomonadales; family Pseudomonadaceae; genus Pseudomonas; species Pseudomonas sp. FYR_5. The sequence goes on from NZ_JBICMK010000065.1 coordinate 38,691, forward strand.
AGGGGCGGTTGCAGCCTTGTGTGATCGCGGCATTGCAGCATCGTCAGCAACCGCAGGGAACCTTTGCCTGAGTGGCTTATCAGACAGTGTAGGGGCAGCCAGCCAGTGCTTTGCTCCAGCGCTGGCAAGGCTGTCACGGGAAGTCCTCAAGGGCTTTCGCTTGGCCCCGGGCGTCTTCCCCAGCGCCCGGGGTTTCTTTTTCCGGGCAGGCACCTATCCCCAAGGCTGCTCCTGCAACCACGGTGCATGCCGGTTGGGTTTATCTGGCCTCAAAGAAACGGCGGCTTTCTTGCAGGTAGTCTTCCCGCAATGCCTGGTCCAGCCAGCGGGCATACAACCCAGGCAACACATCCCGGCGCAGGGCAGGCAGCAACTGATCGATGTGGGCAACTGCCGCACGCCCCAGTTCGCTGTCTGTACACCCCACGTGCAGAAACTGGTAGCGCTTCACGCCCTGCACAGTATGAAACTGATAGTCATCCAGTGATCCGCCTTGTTGTTGTATCAGGTAGCGCACTTCAGGCCAGTAGCCGAGCACCAGGCGCAGGCGCCCCAGCTGCTGCATCTGCAGCAGGTTGGCGGTGGCCTCGTTGCCGTAGTGCCGGCTGAGCGCGCTGTCGGGCAACTGGCGCAGGATGCTGTCAATCTGCGTACCGTAGCTGCGCTCGGCGACAACCCCCAGCTTCAGCGGGGTCTTGCTCAGCAGGCCACGCAGGTCCACCTGCTGGCCGTCGAGGTAGGGTGCCACCAGCGCCTGGTTTTCCTTGCGCAACACCAGGCCACCGCTGAGCGCGCCCAGCGATGGAACGGAAAAATGCACATACTCGGCCCGTTTCGGGGTCCACAGCACGGTTGGGTCGCAGGTAAAGGTGTCACGGTCTTGCAGCATCTGCAGGCCGCGGGCGCGGTTGACCCGCACGATGCTGTGCTCGTACTCGGGCATCTGCCTGATCAGCAGCGGTAACAACTGGTCGATCACCCCCCGGCCTTCTTCCGGGCCATCAAAAATGGTGAACGGTGGCAGGTCACGTACCAGCCAGAAGAGGTGCTCCTTGGCGCTCGCTGGCTGCATCAGCAACGCGGGCAAAAGCCCGCAGAGCAGGACCAGAAGGCGTAGGCAGCGGATTGCGTACATGGAGACGGAAGCGCCAGGGTCAGACCGTGCCCGCTGCACGCAGGCTGGCGATGGCCGCTGCGTCGTAGCCCAGGCTGCCGAGCAGCGCCTCGGTATGCTCGCCCAAGGCCGGGCCGACCCATTCGCTAGAGCCGGGAGTCTCCGACAGCTTGGGCACGATGCCGGGCATGTGGAATGGCTTGCCATCCGGCAGCTTGGCCTGCAGGAACATCTCGCGCGCCAGGTACTGGGGGTCGTTGAACATGTCTTCGGCCGAATAGATACGGCTGGCCGGCACTTCGGCGGTGGTCAGCACCTGCATCAGTTGCTCCAGTGGCAGGCTGTTGGCCCAGCGGTCGATTACCCCGTACAACTCGTCACGACGCAGGTCGCGGCCGTCGTTGCTGGCCAAGGTGGGGTCATTGGCCAGGTCGTCACGACCGATCGCCTGCATGAAGCGCTTGAAGATCGCATCACCGTTGGCGCCGATCTGCACATGCTTGCCGTCGGCGCTTGTGTGGATGGAGGAGGGCGTGATGCCTGGCATGATGTTGCCGGTGCGTTCGCGGATGAAACCGAACACATCGAACTCCGGGACCATGCTCTCCATCATGGCAAAGATCGCTTCGTACAGGGCCACGTCCACCACTTGGCCCTGGCCGCCATTGACCTCCCGGTGGCGCAGCGCCATCAGCGCGCCGATCACCCCCCACAGGGCGGCAATCGAGTCACCGATGGAAATCCCCGTGCGCACCGGCGGGCGGTCATCGAAACCGGTGATGTAACGCAGGCCGCCCATCGACTCGCCTACGGCACCGAAGCCTGGCTGGTCTTTCATCGGCCCGGTCTGGCCAAAGCCCGACAGGCGCACCATCACCAGGCGCGGGTTCAGCGCATGCAGTACATCCCACCCCAGGCCAAGTTTCTCCAGCACCCCCGGGCGGAAGTTTTCGATCAGGATGTCGGCCTCGGCCAGCAGGCGCTTGAGGATATCGCGGCCCTCGGGGTGCTTGAGGTTGAGGGTGAGCGACTGCTTGTTGCGGGCCTGCACGAACCACCACAGCGAGGTGCCCTCGTACAGCTTGCGCCACTTGCGCAGCGGGTCGCCGCCGTCGGGCGATTCGACCTTGACCACTTCGGCACCGAATTCGGCACAGATGCGCGAGGCGAACGGCCCGGCGATCAGGGTACCGAGTTCGACAACTTTAAGGCCGGCGAGGGGTTTGCTGGGCGTCGACATGGGGTATCCGTGGCTGTTGGGCAGAGCCGTGGTTTTATCACACGTCGGTTTCGCCGGGTACTGCTGCGGGGCATGGAAGGTGCGGATGGGGTAGACTGTGCCACTTTCTTTTGCACGAAGCCCGTTGACCATGGCCCAGCCGTCCACCACCTACAAGTTCGAATTGAATCTCACCGACCTTGATCGCAACGTCTACGAAAGCGTCAAACAGACTATCGCTCGGCACCCTTCGGAAACCGAAGAGCGCATGGCAGTTCGTCTGTTGGCGTACGCGCTCTGGTACAACGAGAACTTGTCGTTTGGCCGCGGCCTGTCGGATGTCGATGAGCCGGCGCTGTGGGAAAAGAGCCTGGACGACCGCGTGCTGCACTGGATTGAAGTTGGCCAGCCCGATGCCGATCGCCTGACCTGGTGCTCGCGTCGTACCGAACGCACCAGCTTGCTGGCTTACGGCAGCCTGCGAGTGTGGGAGGGTAAAGTGGTAAGCGCGGTAAAGAACCTGAAAAACCTGAGCATTGCCGCTGTGCCGCAAGAGGTGCTGGAAACCCTGGCGACCGACATGCCGCGTAGCATCAAGTGGGACGTGATGATCAGTGAAGGTACGGTATTCGTGACTGACGACCGTGGCCAGCATGAAGTCCAACTGCAGTGGCTGCTCGGTGAGCGTGGTTGAAGCAACCCATGCGTATCGAACCTCGCCCGCTGCCGCCTACCCTGCCATTTCTGGGTAACCTGCCACCCTTGCTGACCCGCCTTTACGCCGCGCGTGGCGTGCAGAGCGAGGCCGAGCTGGACAAAAGCCTGGCACGCCTGCTGCCGTACCAGCAGCTCAAGGGGATCGAGGCCGGTGTGGACCTGCTGGTCGAAGCCATCGACCAGCGCCAGCGCATCCTCATCGTAGGCGACTTCGATGCCGACGGTGCCACTGCCAGCACCGTCGGGGTGCTGGGCCTGCGCCTGCTGGGTGCGGCCCATGTTGATTACCTGGTGCCCAACCGCTTCGAGTACGGCTACGGCCTGACCCCGGAAATCGTCGAGGTGGCGCTGCAGCGCCAGCCGCAGTTGCTGATTACCGTGGACAACGGCATTTCCAGTGTCGACGGGGTGGCGGCGGCCAAGGCCGCCGGGCTCAAGGTGCTGGTCACCGACCACCACCTGCCGGGCGAGCAGTTGCCCGACGCCGATGCCATCATCAACCCCAACCAGCCGGGCTGCAGCTTTCCGAGCAAGTCGCTGGCCGGGGTAGGGGTGATCTTCTATGTGTTGATGGCCCTGCGCGCTCGCTTGCGCAGCCTTGGGCGCTACGAGGCGCAGCCACAGCCGAACATTGGCGAGCTGCTCGATCTGGTGGCGCTGGGCAGTGTTGCTGACGTGGTGCCGCTGGATGCCAACAACCGCATCCTGGTGCACCAAGGCCTCGAGCGCATCCGCGCCGGCCGCGCCCGGCCCGGCCTCAAGGCCATCCTTGAGGTGGCGCGGCGCGATCACCGGCGCATCACTTCGACTGACCTTGGTTTCATCCTCGGCCCACGGTTGAATGCCGCCGGGCGCCTGGACGACATGAGCCTGGGCATCGAATGCCTGCTGTGCGAGGACGCGGCGCTGGCCCAGGACATGGCCCAGCAGTTGGATGACCTGAACCAGGACCGCAAGTCCATCGAGCAGGGCATGCAGCGCGAAGCCCTGGCCCAACTCAAGGACCTGCCGGTCGAGTCGATGCCGTATGGGTTGTGCCTGTTCGATGCCGACTGGCACCAGGGCGTGATCGGTATTCTGGCTTCGCGCTTGAAGGAGCGTTACCACCGGCCGACCATTGCGTTCGCTGATGCTGGCGACGGCATGCTCAAAGGTTCGGCGCGCTCGGTGCCGGGGTTCCATATTCGCGATGCGCTGGATGCCGTGGCGGCGCGCCATCCGCAGTTGATCAGCAAGTTCGGCGGCCACGCCATGGCGGCAGGGTTATCGTTGCCCGAGGCCAATTTCCCGGCATTTGCCGAGGCGTTCGATGAAGAGGTGCGGCGTCAACTGCGCGAAGAAGACCTGACCGGCCGGCTGTTATCCGACGGTAGCCTGGCGGTCGAGGAATTCCACCTCGACCTGGCCAAGGCCCTGCGCCACGCCGGGCCTTGGGGCCAGCACTTCCCGGAGCCGCTGTTCCATGGCGTGTTCCAGTTGGTGGAGCAGCGTGTGGTTGGCGAACGGCACCTGAAAGTGGTGCTCAAGAGCGAATGTGGCTCGGTGCGGCTGGATGGCATTGCCTTCGGCATTGACCGCGAAGTGTGGCCAAACCCGACGGTGCGCTGGGTGGAGTTGGCGTACAAGCTGGATGTGAACGAGTTTCGCGGTAATGAGAGTGTGCAGTTGATGATTGCGCATATGGAGCCGCGCTGACTGTAAATGGGGGCTGCTTTGCAGCCCATCGCCGGCAAGCCAGCCCCCTCGCCCGCATTGACCTCAAATCATGCCCGCTCCCACACATGCAACTGTTAGTGGCGGATCTCGGATTGCCTTTTGCGCTTCCGGTTCTGCCAGTGCATGACGCCTGCTGCGACGAACGAAGCCAGGCTCAGCAGTGAGAAGAACACCATCCCCTCGACTGCTTCCCGGTTGTAAGTCTCTCTCACATACTTCTTGATTGTTTGATCGTACAGAATCTCATCGCTGGTCGATAATTGTCTGACGATTGAGCCGGCTAAAGCATCTTCGATATCTGCAAACAGGGGCGTTGCCTTGCTAAGGTTGGCGGCGTCGAAGCGGGCTTTTTCTGCATAAACCCATGTTTTGATCAGATGGCCGCTTGGTTCGGTGTAAGCAATGCCAAAACTGTAGATCGACTTGTCATGCTCCCAAAGTTCAGGTTTTGATGTAAGAGTGGCTGGAACGCGTACCCAGGGAGCTGTTACTGGTTGTGTGCTGCTGTTCCAGTTCGTTAGGTAGATCGGAATAAAACATAAGAAAATGAAGCCGATAAGTAACATGGATGTCATTCGCTTATGGGGTTCCAAAGCCTGCATGATTTCGATCCAGGCACGCCAAGTTAACATCAGCAAATCCCTCCTAGGAATGAAGCCTTCTAACGATATTTGTCTTGCTGTGGGGCAGAGCAACAAGCGTACTTGTCCTGGCCGCCACCTATGACGGTGGTGATTGATGGACGAGGACCTGCGGGCGGTTGTCCATTAATGCTGTCAATTCCAACGGTGATCGTAGCGCCGTCACTAGTAGATGGCGGCGGCTGAATGGGGGGATTCACACCGCCATAAATAACTGGTTGCCCCCAGGTGTTAACTTGGAATAGCTCTAATCTTCTTGTTTGGCTTGTTCATCCAGTGTAATGGCATTGTCTAGAATGCTAATGTCACTTGGAGCGAATTGTCTTTGCATTGGCTATGCCTCAAGTTTTGAACAATGCCTTAAAGGCTGTTAGCCAGATAGTGGTGGTTGGCGCTAGGAGACATTAGTCGCTTGGTGTAGTGGGTTCGATAAGATATGGGGGTTACTGATTGAGAAGATTTTCCGAAGCTGATGTGGCTCTTTAGGTAATTGGCTGTGGGAAATCTTCCGTTGCCCCGGTGTGTCGGGGCAAGAAGGTGTACATGGGGGAGGTGACCCATTCATGTATGGAGTAATTACTGCCCTTAGCCGAGTAGCAGTGGCGCCAACCTCAACGCGACATACCTAGGGGTTGTATGAAATGCCTTGAGACGAAAGTCAGGCAAGGCGAAAACAGCCGAAGAAGCGCAGTTTATGGGCCGTAAATGAGCATTCCGAGGCTGTTTTCAACGCAGCGTTACTGAGTATCAAGGGATTTCATACAGAGCCTAACTCGGCATCATCCATCAACGCCTTGGTCATCGCACTGAGGTAGTGGGCAGCCCAGATCATCATGGGTTTTTCATCCATCAGGCCGAGGATGGTCAGCTCGTGCACATAACCCATCAATTCGGATGCCTGATCACGGGCGTCCCGGCACGGAATGCCTGCTTCGATGCGAAACAGTGGGTGGGTCTGGTTTTCACCTTGGAAGAAAGTGGTTTTGCCGACGGTGAATTGGGTGTCGACTGTGCTCATTGATCCTTCTCCTGAATCATTTCGAGTGACAATGAATGAAAGTTCTAATGGAAATGAGGGGGGGATCAGGGACTGTCATTTTCATATCAATCACTCGTAGGCTTACTGATTGACTGCTTCTCCGATTCCACACGAAGGGTGGCAGCTCTACGCGGTGTGGAATCCAGGCTACGAGTTAAACCGGTAGGTTTGTGACCTTCCGCGCACAACGGCCATGACGACAGTTACTCGGTAATTGATCGGATTCCACGCCCGGACGCTGAATGCCAGCAACCAGCAAAGGCGACATACTCTCAAGACAAAAAAAC